>JBBQAI010000209.1:0-3623 GCA_038316205.1 Burkholderiales bacterium | reverse complement strand
CAACCGCAACCCCGGCGCCGAAGAAATGGCGCAGTGCGAGCCCTACCTGGTGCGGCAGATCGAACTGCTGCAGCCGCGCATCATTCTGGCGATGGGCAAGTTCGCCGTGCAGACCCTGCTGCGCAGCGACGAGCCGATCGGGCGCCTGCGTGGCCGCGTGCACCGCTACCAGGGCGTGCCGCTGGTCGTCACTTACCACCCGGCCTACCTGCTGCGCAGCCTGCAGGACAAGGCCAAGGCCTGGGAAGACCTGTGCCTGGCGGCGGCGGTGGCCGAAGGGCTGAACGGGTGAACGGCGCGACCTGATCGAGCGTCAACGCGCCGGCCGATTTCAGCCTGCGTTCACTTTCCCGGCTTCTTCGGCCGCGTCCAACCCGCCAAGCTGACCTGCTTGGCCCGCGCCACGGTCAGTTGATCGGCCGGTGCGTTCTTGGCCAGCGTGGAACCGCCGCCGATGGTGGCGCCGTCGCCCAGCGTGATGGGGGCGATCAGCACGCAATTGCTCCCCACGTGCACGTCATTGCCGATGGTCGTGCGGTGCTTGTTGGCGCCGTCGTAATTGGCCGTGATGCTGCCGGCCCCGAAGTTCACCCGTTCGCCCACGGTGGCGTCACCCAGGTAGGCCAGGTGGTTGGCCTTGGCGCCTTTGGCCAGCGTGCTGTTCTTCACCTCGACGAAGTTGCCGATGTGGACTGCTTCGCCCAGCACCGCGCCGGGGCGCAGCCGCGCGTAGGGGCCGATCAGCGCGCCGGCGCCCACGGTGGCGCCTTCAATGTGGGTGTAGGGGTGAATGACCGCGTCGGCCGCGATGCGCGCGTCGCGGATCACGCAGTTCGCGCCCACCTGCACGCCGTCGCCCAACTGCACCTCGCCCTCGAAGACGCAATTGATGTCGATCTCGACATCGCTGCCGCAGACCAGTGTGCCGCGCACGTCCAGTCGCGCCGGGTCGGCCAGGCGCACGCCGGCTTCCATCAACGCTTCGGCCTGCTGACGCTGGAACCGGCGTTCGAGGTCGGCCAATTGCACGGGGCTGTTGACGCCCAGCACCTCGGTATCACTGCTGGCGTTGGCGGCCACCACCGCCACGCCGTCGGCTACGGCCATGGCCACGACGTCGGTCAGGTAGAACTCTTGCTGCGCGTTGTCGTTGCGCAGCGCCATCACCCAGCGCTTCAGCAGGGCGGTGGGCGCGGCCATGATGCCGGTGTAGACCTCGCGGATGGCGCGCTGTGCGGCGCTGGCATCCTTGTGTTCGACAATGGCTTGCACGGCCACACCGTCCGCGTCTCGGACGATGCGCCCGTAACCGCTGGCGTCGGCCAATTCGATGGTCAACAGCGCCAGCTTGTCGCCGCCGCAGGCCTGCACCAGCGCCTGCGCGGTGGCGGTGCGGATCAGCGGCACGTCGCCGTTCAGGATCAGCGTGACGGCGTTGGCGTCATCCAGCACCGGCACGGCCTGCTGCACGGCGTGGCCGGTGCCGCGTTGCGGCATCTGGCGCACGAAGGTGGCGCCACTGCGGGCCGCCGCCGCTTCCACCGCCTCGGCGCCGTGGCCGGTGATGACCACGGTGCGCGCCGCGCCCAGCGCAGCGCTGGCGTTCAGAACATGCTGCAATAGGCTGGTGCCTGCCAGACGGTGCAGCACCTTGGGCAATGCCGATTTCATGCGGGTGCCTTTGCCCGCAGCCCTGATCACGATGTTGAGTGCCATGCAACCGTCTCGTTGGAAAAGCCGGATTATCGGCATGCTGCTGGCCCTGCCGGTGGTCTGGATGGGCGGCTGCAGCAGCATCCCGCTGGCCTACAACAACGGCTCGCAACTGGCTTGGTGGTGGATAGACGGCTACCTCGACTTCAACCGCGAACAAACACCGGCCGTCAAGCAGGCCCTGGACAAGCTGTTCGACTGGCACCGCAGCACGCAGGTTGCGCTCTACCTGCCGCTGCTGGCCACGGCCCAGACGCAGGTCATCGAGCCCACCACCAGCGCACTCGCCTGCCGCTGGCAAGACCAGGGCCGCGAGTTGCTGGAACCCACGCTCGAACGCACGCTGAACAGCGCTGCCGACCTGCTGCCCAGCCTGGGCGAGCCGCAGTTCAAGCACCTGGAGACGCGCTACGCCAAGGTCCTGGACGAGATGCGCGACGACTTTCTGCAGCCCGATCTGGCCGAGCGCCATAAGCAGTCCGTGAGGCGCGCGCTGGAGCGGGCCGAGCGCCTTTACGGTCGCCTGGACGAGCCCCAGCGCCGCGTCATCAACGCCGGCGTCACCGCATCGCCCTTCAACCCGGACCTGTGGTGGCAGGAACGCCAGCGCCGCCAACGCGACACCGTGCAGACGTTGCGCCGCCTGTCCTCCGACAAGGCCGATCGCGACCAGCGTCTGGCCGCCTTGCGCACGCTGGTAGCCCGCGTGGAGCGGTCACCCGATGGTGCCTACCGCGCCTACCAGTTGAAGCTGGCCGGCTACAACTGCGCGTTCGCGGCGCAGTTGCACAACGCGACCACGCCGGCGCAGCGCAAGCAGGCGCGGGAGACCTTGAAGGATTGGGAAATGGATCTACGGGGGTTGATGACGCGGGACTGAGCGGCTCACAGCCGACGTGCAAGACCCACGGCGGCGGCCGAACCCGCGCCCACCAGCGCACACCAGCCGCGCAGCAGCGCACCCGGTTTGCCAGACCCGGTGTGCCCTTGGGCTTGCGCCTCGTCGCGGTGCGCGCATTCCTCGGCTTGGCATTCGGCAAGCATGGCCCGCAAGCCATCTCGGCTGGGCGTCGCCGGCATGGCGTCCAATCGGTCGATCTGTTGCTGGTAGTGGCGATCCACAAACGTTTCCACAGCAGCCACCGTGGCGTAGACCGCGCGCGGCCCAAACAGCGCTGGTAGCGCGCCAGTGGCAAAGCCGGCCAGCCGCCACGGCACCAGCAGGCGGCTGCGGTGCCACCAGGGCAGTACGGCCGAGATGCGCGCCAGATGCAAGCGTTCGGTTTCGCGGTGACGGCGGGCGAAAGCCCGAACAGCGGGGTCGCGGGCCACGGCCAGCACGCCGTGGTAAATCCACACGGCACCGGTTTCGCCGGCATGGTCGCTGCGCAGGTCCGGCACCAACTCGGCCGCCACGGCAGGTGGCTCGAAGGCCGTGGCGGCGCGCTGCATCGCCGGGCGCAAGCGCAGAAAGCCGCGGTAGGCGCGTTCCAGCACAGCCGTGGCGCCGGGCAGCGTGCCCAGACGGCCCAGCCAGCGCCAGCCCGGCAGCAGCAGCCACAGCGCGACAAAGGCGGCCGCCCCGCTGAGCCATTGGCCGTCCGCGCGCTGGACGTGAAAGCGTGCCAGGTACGTGGCGCGGTCGCAGGGCGACACGCCGGCCGGCAGGCTGCCCCGGTCGTCGCTTGCGTCCAGCCAACGCACGGGCTGCAAGGGCATCAGCTTGCGGTAGATGGCAACTTCGCGCCGGCACAGCGGGCAGGCACCGTCGAACAGCACGGTCACCGGGGGGGCTGGGGCAGCAACTGCGGCGTTGGAGATGAGACTGGTCATCCGACCTTGGTCCCACCCCCCCTGCGCGCCGGCCGGCTCGCGCGGCGATGCGCCACCCGCGCTCGCGGGTTTGCGCT
>JBBQAI010000083.1:0-18572 GCA_038316205.1 Burkholderiales bacterium | reverse complement strand
GCCACCGCTGGCAGCGGGCCGACGTCGATCTGAAGGCGCGCGATGACGCAGCAAACCGTCCGCGCCGCAGTGGCTCTCGATGGGCGCCAGGTCGAAGTCCGCAAATTCGCCATGCCGGCTGTTGAGGCCGACAGCGGTTTGCTGCAGGTCGAGAAGACCGGTGTCTGCGGAAGCGACTGGCCCTACTTCCTGAACTACCCGCGCAGCAAGGGGCCGATGATCCTGGGCCACGAGACGGTCGGTGTCGTGTCCGCTCTCGGCCGCGCCGCGGCGAAGCGTTGGGGGCGTCCAGGAAGGCGACCGCGTGGCACTCGAGGAATACCTGCCTTGCGGGCATTGCCGTTACTGCCGCACCGGCGACTACCGCCCGTGCGACGACACCGACACGCTCACCGGCAACGGCATCCGCTTCGGTTCGACGCCGATTTCGGTGGCGCCATCGCTGTGGGGTGGCTACAGCGAAGTCCAGTACCCGCACCCGAACACCGTGCTCCATGCGGTGCCGGCTTCTGTCCCCGCTGCGCTGGCGACGCTGGCGCTGCCGCTGGGCAACGGCATCGAATGGGCGGTGCTGCAGGGCAAGGCGTCCTTGGGCAGCGCCGTCGTCATTCAGGGACCGGGTCAGCAGGGGCTGGCCTGCGTGGTGGCGGCGCGAGAGGCGGGCGCGACCTGCGTCATCGTCAACTGGCTATCGGGCTCATCGCATCGGGCGGCTATCCGTTGCATCGCATGTGCACCCACACCTTTGGCCTCGGTCAGGTCGGCGAAGCCCTGCACACCGTGGGCTGACAACGCGATCTGGACGCGATCCACTGCGTCGTAGATCCGACGGTGCAGACCGTCTAGGCCGAACCAGCACCGATCTAGCCGGACGGCGCCGGGCGCACCACGAGGCCCATCGAACGCATTCCCGTCGTCTTGCTGACCGGCTTTCTCGGCAGCGGAAAGACGACGTTGTTGCGCACCTTGCTGCAAGACCCGCAGTGGCAGCGCACTGCCGTGTTGATCAATGAACTCGGTTCCGTCGGGCTGGATCACCACCTCGCCGGGATGCCGCCGACAGCACGCTGGTGCTGGACAACGGCTGCGTCTGCTGCAGCGTGCAGACCGACCTCGTCGGCAGCCTGGAGCATTTGTTCTGGAGCCGGCTGCAGCGGCGCATCCCGCGCTTCGACCGCGTCGTGATCGAGACAACCGGCATCGCCGGCCCCGCGCGCATCGTCGGCCTTTTCTCGATTGACTCGAGCGGCCTGGTGGCCGAGCGTTATGCGCTGGCTGCCGTGGTCTGCACGGTCGATGGCGTCGATGGCGTCGGTGGCGAGCAGCAACTGCAACAGCATCCGGAATCGCTGTCGCAAGTGGCGTTGGCCGACCTGGTGCTCATCACCAAGACCAACCTGGCCGGTCAGGTGGACAGCGCTGGCGCCGACCGGCTGGCGACAACCGTCGGCCGCATCAACGGCCTGGGCGTGATCCGCCGCGGCGCCGGCGGCGCCGAAGCCGCCACGCAGATGCGCGAGTTCCTGCTGCAGCGCATGAGCAACGTCGTCGAGGGCCCGGTCGAGCCCGAACCGGACCTGCAAGAAGCCGTCGCTGACGATGAGGGCGGCACAGCGGCACAGCGGCACAGCGGCACAGCGGCACAGCGGCACAGCGGCACAACGCCCGCCCGCACCGCGCCCTCCGTCGTTCAGGCTCGCCAACGCGCACGCCGGCGTCTCGACGATCGTCTTGCACCCGGACAGCTTCGCCGGCCTCGCGGCGCTGCAGTCGTGGCTTGAAGGCCTTTTGCAAGGGCTGCAGCCGCGGCTGTTGCGGTTCAAGGGCATCGTCGGGGTCGCCGGCGACGGCATGCCCTGGGTCGTGCAGGCCGTCGCAGAGCGCCTGCACGCGTTTGAGCGCCTGCCACCCGGCAGCGCATGGGCCGGCCGCAGCTTCGTGATCGTGATCGCACGCGATCTGTCACGCGAAGAACTGTTGGCCGCATGCGCGCAGACGCAGCCGGCGGCGCCGTCAGCCGGTCGGTGAGACCCATCGCGAGTTCCCGTCCCCGTCCCCGTGCCAGCGCTGCCGTGCCAGCGCCGGTGACTGTGAACTGCAGACGGGTGCAGCGATCGGGTCGTTAGCATGTCATCTGCTGGCGTTTCGTGAGACTTCGCAAACGGAGTCGGCTGCGATGCAGCGGGCCGATAGCTTGTTTTTGATCGGACTTCATTGGACTTCACGGGCTTCATGAGCACCACCCCGACGACCACCAGCCAGGCGACGACAACGATGACGATTTCGCAGATGGATACCGAGGTTTTGATCGTCGGCGGAGGCCCCGTCGGCACGGGCCTGGCCGTCGAACTCGGACAGCGCGGTGTGCGCTGTGTTGTCGTCGAACGCCACGAGCAACCGCAGCCGATACCGAAAGGTCAGAACCTGACGCAGCGCACGATGGAGCATTTCCATTTCTGGGGCGCAGAGAAGCAGTTGCGCGCCGCGCCCACCATCCCTCCGGAATACGGCATTGGCGGGCTCACGGCTTATGGCACTTTGCTGGGCACCCACGTTCACGATTGGCTGCAGCGTGACCTGGTCAGGCCGTATTACTACACCGCGAACGAGCGCCTACCGCAATACGCAACTGAAGCCGTGCTGCGCAAGCGCGCTGCCGAATTGCCATCGGTTCAAACGATGTATGGCTGGGGCGCAGTGTCCATCGCGCAGGACGCGGACGGCGTGACCGCAACCGTGGTGGAACGTTCACGCAAGGCCGAGCGGGTGATCCGTGCGGCTTATGTCGTCGGCTGCGACGGCAGCCGGTCGCAGGTGCGAGAACAGGCCGGCCTGACGCAGACCTGCACCGACCACGACCGCATGATGGTGCTGCTGGTCTTCCGATCGCAGGAGCTGCACGAACTGCTGGAGCGCTATCCGGGCAAGTCGTACTACAACGTGCTGCAACCGGCGCTGAACGGCTACTGGAAATTCTTTGGCCGTGTCGACCTGGGCAACACCTGGTTCTTCCACGCGCCGGTGCCGCCCGGCACGACGGCTGACAACTTCGACTTTCGCGCCTACCTGCACGAGGCCGTCGGCGCAGCCTTCGAAGTCGATTTCGATTACATCGGCTTCTGGGACCTGCGCTTTGCCATGGCTGACGCCTACCGTGCCGAGCGCATGTTCATCGCGGGCGATGCGGCGCACAGCCATCCGCCTTACGGTGGGTACGGCGTCAACTCGGGCTTTGAAGACGCCCGGAATCTGGGGTGGAAGCTGGCCGCCGTTTTGCAGGGTTGGGCGGACGTGAAGATCCTCGACTCGTATGACGCCGAGCGCCGACCGGTGTTCAAGTCGACCATCGACGACTTCATCGCCAAATCGATAGAAACCGATCGCGCCTTTCTCGAAACCTTCAGCCCCGAGCGGGACTTGCCGCACTTCGAACAAGCCTGGCGGGCGAGGGCGCAGGGCGCTGTCGGCGAGGTGCATGCCTTCGAGCCCCACTACGAAGGCTCGCCCGCCGTCTGGCAGCCGACGGACGAAGCCAGGGTCTGCAGCGCGAAGGGATCGCACCGCTTCGAAGCGAGAGCGGGTCACCATCTCGCACCGGCTCTGTTGGGTTCGGGTGCCAACGTCTTCGAAGCGCTGGGAGGCGGGTTCACCTTGCTGGCCTTCGGTGCCCAGCCCGCGGCCGTGCAGGCATTTCGCGATGCGGCCGTTGAGCTGCACCTGCCCTTGACGGTCGTCGAAGACGATGCTGACGGCGAGGTGGCGCGTTATGAAGCCAGACTGGTGGTCGTTCGGCCCGACCAGTTCGTGGCTTGGGCCGGGCAGGCAGACGGCGTCGACGTCGCCTGGGCACGGCAGATCCTGAAGCGCGCGACCGGCGTCGCGAACAGCTGAATGGGCTTGCTCAGCCCCAGCAAGCCATGCAGCACGCGCGGCACTGCCTCAACCGGTGCCCCTGCGTGGCAGGGACAGGAAGAAGCGCGCCATCTCGGCTGACGCGTCAGGTCCGCTGGGGTCGGTGTACGTGCCGCTGGCGCTGCCGCCAGACCAAGCATGACCGGCACCATGCACGGTCCAGGACTCGATGCGGGTCTGCCCGGTTGCGTCGGCTTGCACGCTGCGGCTGAAGCTCCGGCCACCGGGGGAGGTACCGCGCTCCACGCGCTCGCTCATGGCCACATCGGCTGCGTCCGCCGAATGGGCATTGGCCGCTTGCTGCACGATTTCGATGCCGTTGGTTTGCTGCACGGTGTGATCCCGGTCGCCGTGAAAGACGATGGTCGGCACGGCATGTGCGATCTGTCTGCGCGCTGGCGTATCTGACCCGAACGCGGTCTTTTGGCCTGCGATGCCGCTGCGGCCGCCTTTCATGGCGGCCATGGCCGAAGGGATGTCGTGTGCACTGCGGTAGGGCAAGCCGGAATGCGCGCCGACGCCGGCGAACAGCTCGGGATAGGTCTCGCCCAGGATCACCGCCATCGCGGCACCTGCCGAGAGCCCCGCGACAAAGATGCGGCGCATGTCGACGCCGTGGCTCGCGGCCACCTCACGCACGATCCCGGCAATCAGAGCAGGCTCGCCGGAGTCCCGCACCTGGTCTTGTGCCTGAAACCAGTTCCAGCACTTCGAAGGGTTCGCGCTGCTGGCCTGCTCCGGATAGACGACCAGAAAGCCGTGTTCGTCGGCCAGCCGGTTCATCCGTGTGCCCGCAGCGAAGTCGTCGGCAGACTGTGTGCAGCCATGCAGCATCACGACCAGCGGCAGCGGCGCAGCGCCGGCCCGTGGGGGCATATGGAGCTTGTAGGTGAGGGCGCCCGCACGGTTGGCGTAACGGCAGGTGCTGAACTCGCCGGCGGGCACCTGCGGCGCTTCCGTCGACGGCGGCCGAGCGGCTGTCGCGGACCGCGCACGGCGAAGGGTGTCGCTGACACCGAGCATCGGCCCGGATTTCGTGTCGAGCCCCGCCGAGGCCAGTGCGCTGCGGATCGTTTCGTGAATGGCATGCGCGTCGAAGGACGGTGCTCGGATGTTGAATGGCATTTTCATCGGGCGGTATTCCTGTTGAAGATCGGGGCTTGGATCAATGGATGCGGTCTGACAAGGCGCGCCGCACGGCTGTGCTGGCCTGGAAAGCGCCCAGCACGGTCACCGACTCGATCGCGGCGCGCGCCAGCTCAGGCGTGACGTCGTCTGCGATGCGTGCAAGACCGACGACCTGCACGTGCAGCCGCTGGCCCGCCGCCACCGCGCGCTCGAGATCGCCACGGCTGTAGTGCTGCAGTCCGACCGTCAAGGTGCGGCGTGCCACCGTCTGCTTGACGGTGTCCGCGTGCAAGGCAAGTTGGTTGCGCAGCGCCGTCCTGATCAGGTCGGAACGGTTCGAATAGAAGCCCTCCTGCACGAGCAAGTCCACCTGGCCGAGATCCACCACGCCGACGTTCACCGTCATCTTCTCGGTCTCGCCTGCGCGCTGCCGAAATTCCAGCGTTTTCCCATCTGTCATGCCATCCACCCGGATTCCAATTGGAATCCGATTGGAGCATATGTCGGGTGGCGATGCGCTAAAGCTTGACACGACCACTTTCGTCGAAGGACCCCCGGGCCCCTGTCTTGTGTACGCAAGCGAACGGAAACAGCGGAAGTGCTTTGCTAACGTTTGATGGGCATGCAGCGGAGGGTTCCCACGCACAAGTACAACGTCATTGGACGCTGGGTCGAAAACAGCCGGCTGGAGCTCCGTTGCAGTCGAGGGCAGTACCACGTGGCTCGGGGCTTGAGCGCGCTACCGGACGCGAACGCGACGCTCCAAGGCGACAAACCCCATCTCGGTTTCGGCATCCTGATCTGTCCGAAGTCCGGCGCGATTTTTCGGGTGATCTTCGAGTCGATCAGCAACAGCGCAAGACCCCCGGTTCCGAAGTCCTTGCCCGGCGCGGCGTCCCAGCGGCAAGACGGTGGGTTTGGCGTGCAAGCGCCCTCGCATTGATGGTGCTCGCCAGCCCCTCGACCGATCGAATGGACACCGCCTGCGGAAGGGCGTTGACCGCCACCGCTGCCGTTTCAGGCCCTTGGACGCAGGGGCGGCCGGCCTGAGCCGGGTCCCCGTCTCAGGCGCTGCACCCTTTCTGACATGGCGGAATTCAAGCTGGCGATCTACGGCGCTATCGGTGCCAACGTGGCCATTGCCGTCACGAAGTTCACGGTTGCGGGTATCACCGGCAGTTCGGCCATGTTGTCCGAAGGTGTGCACTCTGCCGTGGACACCTTCAATGGCCTGCTGTTGCTGGTCGGCATCCGGCTCAGCCAGCGGCCCGCCACGCCAGAGCATCCGTTTGGCCACGGCAAAGAGTTGTACTTCTGGAGCTTGATCGTCGCCGTGCTGATCTTCGGCCTCGGTGGGGGCGTGTCCTTCTTCGAGGGCGTGCAGCACATGCGGCATCCCGAGCCGATGCGTGACCCCAGCTGGAATTACGTGGTGCTGGCCGCCGCCGCGCTGTTCGAGAGCATCAGCTTCAGCATTGCGCTGCGTCAGTTTCTGAAACAGGCTGGCGCCACACCGTTCTGGGAAGCGATCCACCTGAGCAAGGACCCCACCACCTATACCGTGCTGGCAGAAGACGCCGCCGCGCTGGTGGGGCTGGCCATCGCGGCTGTCGGCATCGCGCTCAGCCACGCCCTGAACATGCCGGTGCTGGACGGCGCAGCGTCCGTGCTCATCGGTCTGCTTCTGGCCGGCGTTGCCACCTTGCTGACCTGGGAGTCGCGGGGCCTGCTCATCGGTGAAGGCATCCGCCCGCAGACCGCCCAGGCCATCCGCGACATCGCGCTGGCGCAGCCCGGCGTTCGCGACGTCGGGCGCGTGCTGTCGATGTACCTCGGGCCCGACGATGCGCTGGTGACGATGGATCTCGACTTCGATGAAGGCACGGATACCGCCGAGGCGGCCGCTGCCATCGGCAAGGTCGAGCGGCAAGTTCGAGAACGCTTCCCGATGATCAAGCGCTTGTTCATCGAGTCGGGCTCAGCGAACGCGCAGCAGCGTTGGTCGCGTCCTGATGCCGTCCGCGTACCGATCGTGCCTCCACTTCAGGAGACGCCATGGCCAACATCAAGTCCACCCGCGCCGAGGGGCCACGCGACCGCCAAGGGCACCGGGGGACAAGCGTGATCGGGTTCAGGAATGCCTGCTGGCTGCTGCATGGGCGGTCGGTGCCCCGCTAGCGCCCCGGCCGGCTAGCGACCGCTGACGCGGCAGGGCCTGGCTGTTGCTGCGCGACGGCAAGGCGCTGAAGCCCGTCCGTCGTTTTTTGACCTGACCGCCGACATCGAGATGACCACTGACGTTTCAACTTCCGACAACACCGAGCAAGCTGCCGACCTTGCGTCTGAAACTGCCTTGCAAGACGCTGCGCGGTGGTCAGCAGCGCAGTGGTGGGTGATGCTCAAAGCTTCGCTCGTTGCGTGGATCGACGATTACGCGCCGAGCATGGGCGCAGCGTTGTCGTACTACACGGTCTTCTCGTTGGCACCGTTGCTGGTCATCGTGATCTCGGTGGCAGGTTTGGTATTCGGCGCCGATGCCGTCCGAGGCGCCATATTCATCCAGATCGATGGCCTCATGGGCGCGGACGCCGCAAAGGTCATTCAAGACCTGCTCAGCAGCGTCAGCAAGCCGAGCACAGGCATCCTTGGCGCGGGCTTGGGCTTCGTCGTTCTTTTGATCGGTGCCACCACCGTCTTCGGCGAGTTGCAAGACGCACTCGACCGCATCTGGCGCGCGCCTGCCCGGGTCAGATCCAGCGGATTGCTGACCTTGCTTCGCACCCGAATATTGTCGTTCGGCATGATCCTGGGCATCGCCTTCCTGCTC
Source organism: Burkholderiales bacterium (assembly GCA_038316205.1). GTDB lineage: Bacteria > Pseudomonadota > Gammaproteobacteria > Burkholderiales > Burkholderiaceae_C > Rubrivivax. The sequence continues at coordinate 10,705 of JBBQAI010000083.1, read as the reverse complement.
TTGGTTTCGCTCGTGACGGGCGCTGCAATCGCGGCGCTTGGCAAATGGTGGGGCGGCTGGTTCGCAGGCTGGGAACTGCTGGCGCAGATCATCGATGCCGCCATCGGCTTCGTGATCACAACTGCCCTGTTCGCGTTGATCTACAAGCTGATGCCGCGCGTCAAGGTAGGTTGGGGCGACGTCTGGGTCGGGGCCGCAGTGACCGCGCTGTTGTTCACTGTTGGCCGGTTCCTGATCAGTCTCTACATCGGCAGGACCGGTATCGCCAGCGGCTTCGGTGCGGCAGGGTCATTGGCGGTGATCTTCGTCTGGGTGTACTACTCCGCGCAGATCTTCCTCGTTGGCGCCGAGTTCACCTGGGTCTACGCGAAGCTCATGGGATCTCACCGGCCGATCGCCAAGCGTCCTGCAGAAGTGGCTCGCTGCGCACCGCCCATGCCGACCGCGAGCTCGGCAGTTGCGGTTGTCGTTGCAAAGCAAGCGCTTCTGCCGGCGAAGGCACCACCATCGGTCCTGCGTTTGGCGCTGACGTTGGCTGCGACCGGCGTTGCATTGGCACTGATCGCGCGCCGAGGCCGGTAGCGCGCACCGTCGCCGACGCACAGGCCGGAGCACAGGCCGGCGGTATTCGACGGCGCACGGACCGCCCTAACTGACCTGGCTCTCGGACTACACCGACGCGCCGCTGGTGGCCGATGTTGGACCGGGCTCGACGACCTGATCGCCGACCGCGTGACCTTCGTGGTGGCGCAGCTCGAAGACCCCGACGCGATCATCGTGCACGAGGCCGGCTCGGTGGGCATGCACTCCTTCAACTTCAACCCGGTCGGCGGGCGCGAGCTGTTCTGCTGTTACGGCGGCCACCTGGGCTCGGGCGCCGGCACCGCAGCCGGAGTGAAACTGGCGCGGCTGGAGTTGCCGGTGATTACCATCGTTCACAACAACCACGCCTACGGCGGGCCGCACACGCGGACCATCGCCAACGCGCCAACGCGCCAACGCGCCAACACGCCATCGGGTCGGCTGGTCGAGAGCGGGCATTGCGTGGGCAGCCGCCTCGCTGCTCATGGCTGCCGTTGCCGCATCGGCAGACCCGGTTGCCGAATGCCGCGAGTTCTACAAGGCACTTTGCGTTGCGTGCCATGGTCGCGACATGGTCACCAGCGGCGCCGCCTTCGACCTGTGCAAATTTCCCAAGGAAGACGCCACGCTTTTTCGCAATTCCGTGTGGGTGGCAAGGGCACGGGCATGCCGGCGTGGAAGGACCAACTCTCCACCGACGACATCCAGATCCTCTGGACCTGCGTCAAGAGCGTCGGCAGAGACAGCCTCGCTCGTTCAGGGCAGGGCGGTGGCCGGCTTGCCGGTCGTGTACAGCGTGTGCAGCCCACCGATGAAGTTGTGCAGCCGGTCGTAGTTGCGCAGGCCTTGGTACTGCGGGAAGCGCAGCGTCTTGATCAAATCGTCGCGCGACAGGACCTGCGCGATGCCGGCCTTCATCGCCGTTTGGACGTCGGCCAGCAGTTGCGCCTCGTCGAGCACGTCCTGCCGGGTGCCGATCCCGCCATGGCCGGGCAGAAAGCGGTCGACGTCCATCGCGGCGACCTTCTGCAGCACCGAAATCCAGCCATCGACCCAGGGCGTGAACAAGGTGTTCGACCAGTTGCGCCGTGCGAAGGACCCGACGACAAAAACGGTACGCGGATGAGGCAACAGCACCAGCAGGTCGCCAGGGTTCTGTCCCGCGCCGGGGTGAATGATCTGCACCGTTCGGCCGCCGAGCGTGATCGTCATGCCGCTGCCGGCGCCACCGTCGATGGTCAGATCGCCGACGTCCAGCCGTACGTCGGCGGGGTCGAGCTTGTTTCGTTCGTAGTAGTCGTTGCGCGGTGTGATTTCGGTCTTGAAATGCGTGCGCATCCTCGTCACCGTGTCGCGGTGCGCAATGATGGCCGCGCCGACGGCGTGGAAGGCCGGGTTGCCGAACACGTGATCGCCGTGGAAGTGCGTGTTGACAACGTAACGGATCGGCTGGTCGGTGACCTTGCGGATGCGCGCCAGCAACGCGCGGCCGTCAGCCGGGTGCTGGCCAGCGTCGACGACCAGCACGCCTTCGCCCGTGACAAGGAAGGCCGAATTCGACGATGCGTCGTGATAGTGGAAGTAGAGGTCGGGTGCGACCTGCTTCAGCACGATCGGTTCTTCTTGGTGGCGGGCGCGGCTTCATGTTCTTCACGTCGTTCACCCAATCGTCCTGCGACAAGCCGCTGACGTTGACGCGGATGTTGCTGACGTAGGTGGTTCCCCAGGGCCCATGCCAGCCTTGCGCGCCGCTGCCCTTCAGCCAGCCCGCTTCGGGTACCGCACCTTCGCTGGCGACGTAGCCAGCCGTGTGGCAGTTGTTGCAATGCCCGGTCTGGAACATGTAGCGGCCAAGACGCGTTTCACAGTCGAAGTTGGGACAGTCTGGCGCCACGATCAGTAACGCGCGTTCATCCAGTTGCGTATCACATCGAACCGATTCTTGGTCGCGTTGGCGTACTGGTTGGGCGTCGTCTGGCAGGCCGTGCAGGGCGTTCCACCATGGGTGGCGCCTTCGATCACGTAGTAGTCCTTGTCAGGGCTGACCGCCATGTCAAAGTACTGCTCGGCATCGCGGATGAAGTAGTGCCCGCCCATCGCGGTGACCAGAAGTGGCACCGTCATCTGCTGCAGATTGCACGGCGTCGAGTTGTTGCTGGAACAGAAGTCGATGGCGTCCATCGATTCGGTGGCGCGCACGGCCCGCACGCTCAGGAACGACTTGACCGTCAGGAACATCGACGCGCCGAAGCCTTTCTCATCGCCCGGCGACAGGCTCTGCGGGCGCACGCTGACCACCGGCGAACTGCCCTCCGCCGTGCCGTCGTTCTTGACCAGTTCGCGGGGCTGCAAATTGCTGTGGTGAATGGTCAAGTCCATCTGCGCCAGGCGTGCGCTGTCGGCCAGCGGCACAAAGAAGGGCGCATCGGTGTCCCCGCTGGCATCCAGAACCGCCAGCTTGGCCAGTGCGATGTCGATCAGCCCGTTCATCCGCGTGGCCTGCTGACGGAAGTAGGCGTTTTTGAAGGTGGTGGAATACACCGTTGCCCTTCTCGGCCACTGCCTGCTAGAAGGTCATCGTCGGGCCGCCACCGCTATGGCCGAGCAGAATAACCTTGGGAATGCCGGGCAGGGCGCGCAGGTAATTGACACCCGACTTGACGTCGAGCGCATTGTTTTCCCACGGCGCACAGATTGCTTCGTTGTTGTCGCAGCGTGGGTTCATACCCAGCACCACGAAGCCACGCGCTGGCAGTTCTTTCGTGCTGATGTGGTTGAGGTAATTCGAATTCCGGTGCATGGCGATCACGGCGACATGCGGGCTCGACAACAGCGCGGGATCGGGCCTGTAAAGAGCGCCCTTGGCCGCGCCGGAAAACTGCACATAGGTGGGATCGGGCACTGCGGCCATGGCCGTTACGGCCATCGTCAATCCGGACGCCAACGCAATGGCTTTGCTCATTGCAAACATGAATTTGTCTCCTGTCTTGTTGGTCTGCCGCGTCCAGTGACTGGCTGCGGTGATGTCCTCCGCCGATATTGGATGTTCTCTTATGCGGAACACCTTTCCGTATGGTCGATTTATCTTCCATCGGTGCACGGGTAGGGTCAATGTCGCCATTCCGCCGGATGGAACGCTTTGCAAAAATGCGCTGCCCGTTCAAGGGTTTGCGCGATCTGGCGCGTTCGCTGGGCCCGCATGAGACTCACCACGAAAGGTCCGTGGCCGTCGTAGCGGGTGCGGCGTGACAGAAGAACCGACAAGGTCCCAAGGCGGAGAAGCAGCGATGACGAAGTACACCCAAGGCCCGGCAGCAGGGCTGTCGAGACGCCAACTGATGGCCCGCGCGGCTGCCTTCCCAACGGTCGCGACGGTTGCGGCGGCTACGGCGGCTGCCGCAGGCACAACGCTGGCAGGTCGAGCGGCCGCAGCCGAACCAGCCGCCAACCTGCCGCCGGCCACGCCGGCTTGGATGAAGGAACAAGGCGGGCCCTTCCTGAACCCGGCTTACGGTTTGCCTTCGCCGTTTGAAAAACACGTCGCGCGGGTGCTGCCGGCGCCGCCTGTTCCTTTCCCAACGGCGTCGCGAACGCCGCTGCAAAACCTGCACGGCACGATCACGCCCAATGGCCTGTTCTTCGAACGCCACCATGCGGGCGTGCCGACGATCGACCCGGCGCAGCACCGGCTGATGGTGCACGGCCTGGTGCAACGCCCGCTGCTGCTGACGATGGACGACCTGATGCGCTTTCCGGCGGTCAGCCGCGTCTGCTTCCTGGAATGCTCGGGCAACAGTTCGGCGCAGTATGCGGGCCCGAGCGGCAAGACGGCGCAAGAGATCCACGGTCTGTTGAGCTGCGCCGAATGGACCGGCGTGATGCTGTCCACCGTATTGGCCGAAGTGGGGTTGGACCCGCGCGCCCGGTGGATCCTGGCCGAAGGCGCCGATGCCGCCGCCATGACGCGCAGCGTGCCGATCGACATGGCACTGGACGACGCGATGCTGGTCTACGCGCAGAACGGCGAGATGCTGCGACCCGAACAGGGCTACCCGCTGCGGCTGCTGCTGCCGGGCATCGAGGGCAACGCGAACATCAAGTGGTTGCGGCGGCTGAAGGTCGGCACCGAGCCCTTCCACACGCGCGAAGAGACGTCCAAGTACACCGACTTGATGCCCGACGGCAAGTCGTATCAGTTCTCGATGCGGATGGATGTGAAGTCGGTGATCCTGACGCCTTCGGGCGGCGGCCGGGTCCAAGCCGGCGCGTCCGACATCTCGGGCATCGCATGGACCGGGCACGGGCGCATCAAGGCGGTCGACGTCTCGGTGGACGGCGGTCGCAACTGGCGCGAAGCGACCCTGCAGACGCCGGTGCTGAGCAAGTCGCTGACGCGCTTTCGGCTGCCCTGGCGCTGGGACGGCACGCCCGCCGTCGTGCAAAGCCGGGCGGTCGACGAAGCCGGCAACGTGCAGCCCACGCGGCAAGCACTGGTGGCCGTGCGGGGTCAGCAGTTCTTCTATCACTACAACGCCATCCAGAGCTGGCGCATCGCCGCCAACGGGGAGGTCAGCCATGTTCACGCCTGATCTCCGCCGGGCCAGCCTGCTCGCTGCAGCATTGCTGGCCGGCTGCGCCGCGCCAGGCATGGCGCCTAACCCCGCGCACAGCCCGCTGGGCCTGGGCCGCCCGGCCACCGCCGAGCAGATCCGCGGCTGGGACATCGACGTCACCCCCGACGGCAAAGGCCTGCCAGCCGGATCGGGCACCGTGGCCGCGGGTCGGGAGCTGTATGCGCAGCGCTGCGCGGCCTGCCATGGCGCCACCGGCCAGGGCGCCACGGCGCCGCGTCTGGTGGGCGGCGTGGGGTCGTTGGCCGGCAAGTCGCCCGTGCGCACGGTGGGCAGCTTCTGGCCCTATGCGCCCACGGTGTTCGACTACGTGTACCGTTCGATGCCCTTCGACCGGCCGACGTCGCTGACGGCCCCCGAGGTTTACGCGCTCACCGCCTTTTTGCTGCACGCCAATGGATTGATCGCCGCCGATGCGGTGATGAACGCGACGACCCTGACGACCGTGAAGATGCCCAACCGGGACGGATTCATTCCCGCGCCGCCCAAGCCCGATGTGCAAGCCACGCGCTGCATGACCGATTGCCTCAAGTAAGCCCAGCGCCACCGGTGGGCGCGTCTTTAACCAGCTCGTGAAAGTCCTTCTCATGTCGATCCATTCCTCAGCGCTGCTGCGCCGCTTTTTGCTGGGTGCGGCCGCCTTGTTTTCGGTGCCTGGCTTTGCGCAATCGGGCCCGGGCCCGCTGATCGTCAACCACCCCCAGGTCATCGAGGCGCAACAGCGCGGGGCCATCGTCTGGGACATTCGGTCCGAGGCCGACTTCAAGAAGGGCCACATCCCAGGCGCGGTCAGCATCGGAGACGCCGGCCAGGTGCTGCGCAGCCCGAACACCGAAGACTTCATCGCGACGCCGCAGATCGAACGCATCCTGGGTGCGGCGGGCATCGATCCGACCAAGGAAGTGGTGGTCTACGGCAGCCGTGCCAACGTCATTGCCTACTTCGGCCTCTACACGATCCGCTATTTCGGTGGCGACAAGGTGCGCGTGTACCACGACGGTATCGACGGCTGGCGCGCCGCCGGCCAGCCGGTCTCGGTCGAGACCAGCAAGCCCGTTGCCATCGCTTTGAAGCTGACTGCGCGCGCCGCGAACGCGGTCTCGACCGCCGACATCCTGGCGCGCCTCAAGAGCCCGAACGTGCAGTTGCTGGACGTCCGCACCGCCAAGGAGTTCGCCGGCGAAGACATCCGCGCGATCCGCGGTGGCCACATCCCTGGCGCCATCAACATCCCCTATGAACAGAACTGGATCGACCCCGAGACCACGACCAAGCTGGCACTGAGCAAGGTTGCCGACAACGCCGGCATGTCGCTGAAGCCCAAGGCCGACCTGAAAGCGCTTTACGCCAGCATGGACCCCGACAAGGAGACCATCGTCTACTGCCAGTCGGGCGTGCGCGCAGCCGAAACCGCCACCGTGCTGGCCGACCTGGGCTTCAAGAACGTCAAGGTCTACGACTCGTCCTGGCTGGGCTACGGCAACACGCTCGACGCGCCGGCCGACAACGCCGTGTTCCTGAATGTCGGAGCCCTCAACGCCCGCATCGGCGGGCTGCAAAATCGAATCGACCAGCTGGAAAAGGAATTGGCGAGCCGGCCAAAGTGAGCGCGGGTGCGGGCGCCGAAGCAAGGCCGCCAGGCTCAGCGCTTGCGTCCCACGGCGCCCGAGGCGAAATAGGCTTTGATGGCTTCGGTAACCTGCTCGCGACTGTGTTGGCGCCGCTCCAGAAGACCTACCGATCGGCTCACATCGACACCCGGCAGCGGCACGATGCGCAGCGCACGGTCGCGTGCCCAGTCGAGGTTCGCGAGTTGCGGCACGACTGAGACGCCGAAGCCCTGGCGCACCAGCGCGACGATCGCCTCCAGCGAGTTCAATTCCATCCGCGTGACGGCCGTTGCGCCGCACTGAGCGAGCACTTCTTCCACCAGGTGCCCGGTCCAGGTCTGGCGATCGAAGCGCAGGAATGGGCACTGCGCGAGCAGCGCCGCACTGTCGGCAGGCAGCACAAAATGCGGCTTGCTCGGCACGATCAGCACCATCGGTTCGCTGTAGAGCGCTGTCCAGACCAGGTTCGAGGGCAGGCGCACGGGCGGCTGCGTGACGACAGCGGCGTCGAGTTCGCCGCGGTCGACCTTGGCCGCGAAGTCAGCCGACTGCCCGGCGAACAGTGTCACGTCCAGCGCCGGGTACTGGCGGGTCAGCGCCCACAAGCTGTCGGCAAATGCACCCATCAGCGCCGACACCAGCGCGCCCATCACGACCGTGCCGCTCAGTGCCTTGCCGCGTTCGTCAGCGGCCAGTGCCTCGTAGCGGGCAACGAGTTCCTTCACGGGCTCGACCATGCCGCGACCGGCCGTGTTGAGCACGATCGCCCGGCCGCTGCGGTCGAACAGCGCCTTGTTCAACTCGCCTTCCAGCGCCCGGATCTGCTGGCCGACGGCCGCCGCCGTGAGACCGATTTCCTTGCCCGCAGCCGAGAAACTGCCCAGGCGGGCGACGGCCAGAAAGCTTTTCAAGGTGCGGATCGAAGACATGGCTGGCGACTGTAGGTGGTGTGAAAGGGCTACAAACTCTTTCCATCGCTCGACAGAAATTTAATTCGCTTTCACTTTCGATCGGGCGTCGCCATGATGCGACCCTCAATCACGGATAGAGCCACTGCGAACATGTCGACGACGCTCACGGTCAAAGTCTGGCGCGGCACCCGGGAAGGCGCATACACGCGCTACGAGGTGCCGCGGCAAAGCAGCCAGACGGTGCTCGACGTCGTCACGCACATCCAGCGCCACATGGAGCCGTCGCTCAGCTACCGCTTCGCCTGCCGCGTCGGCATGTGCGGCTCGTGCGCGATGACGGTTAACGGCAAGGCTTGCTGGACCTGCCGTACGCACGTCGCGAAGGTTGCCGGCGACGGCGGCGAACTGGAAATCGCGCCGCTGGCCAACCTGCCGGTGATCAAGGACCTGGCCACCGACATGAGCGGGTTCTTCGACAAGTGGGCGCGCGCCAAAGGTCAATTCACGGGCACGGCCACGCGCCACGACGACTTCGCCAAGGTGGCGCCGGCTTCGCCCGAGCGCGTGGCCGCCAACGCCGGCATCGAATGCATCGGCTGCGGCGTTTGTTACGCATCGTGCGACGTGGTGGCGTGGCGCCCGGACTACCTCGGTCCGGCCGCGTTGAACCGTGCGTGGACGCTGGTCAACGATGTGCGCGACGTGACCCAGACCGAGCGCCTGCGCGCTGTGGCGGGTGACGCGGGCTGCCACGCTTGTCACACCCAGGGCTCGTGCACCGAACGTTGCCCGAAGCAGCTAGCGCCGACCTTGGCGATCGCCGGCCTGAAGCGCAAGGTCGCGAAGGCTGCGGTGCGGGGCCAGTTGTGAGTGGCGTGTCGCACGCTGCAATCACGCAAGCAAAGCGCTGGTACTGGCAGCGCATCAGCGCGATGGTGCTCGCGCTGTGCGTGTTCGTGCACCTCGGTGTGCTGATCTACGCGGTGCGCGGCGGGCTGAGCGCTGCCGGCATCCTCGGGCGCACGCAGGGCAACTGGGCCTTCGGTGTCTTCTACGCCGTCTTCGTGATCGCGTGTGCGGTGCACGTGCCGGTCGGCCTGTCCAACATCGCTCGCGAGTGGTGGGGCTGGCGTGAGGACGCTGCCTTGTGGGTCTCGCGGGTCTTCGGCACCGTGCTGCTCGTGATGGGCCTGCGTGCGGTCTGGGCGGTAGTCGCATGATGCGCCGCAACGACCACCGTGCGCGCTCGCACCCGGCCTATTGGGCCTTCCTGATGCACCGCCTGTCGGGCTTGGCGCTGGCCGTTTTCCTGCCGATCCATTTCTGGGCGCTGGGTCATGCGCTGCAAGGCGCCGCTGTGCTCGACGGCTTCCTGCGTGCCACCGATCGCCCGCTGTTCAAGTTCGCCGAGTGGGGCCTTGTCGTGCTGCTGGCGCTGCACATGACAGGCGGCGTGCGTTTGCTCATCATCGAGTTCGGCAACGCGTCGAATTTGCGCAAAGATTGGATCGCCGGCTCGCTCGGTTTCGCGGCCGTGGCCGGCATGGCCTTCGCGCTGTCGCTCTTGGCCTGATCCGCAATCAACAACCGATAGGAGACAAAAACATGACCCAGACGACCAAGCACCCGATCACCCGGCGCTCGACCCTCGGCCGCTTGCTGGCTGGCGGTGCGTCCGCGCTCGGCGTGGCTTTCACGTTGCCCGCCGCCGCGCAGGACGGGTGGCCGAGCAATTCGGTGCGCCTCATCGTGCCCTTCGCGCCGGGCGGCTCGACCGACGTGATCGCGCGGATGATGGCGCAGAAGTACAGCGAGTTGTGGGGTCAGACCGTGGTTGTCGACAACCGCGCGGGCGCTGGCGGCAACCTGGGCGCCGACATCGTCGCAAAGGCACCTGCCGACGGCTACACGCTGCTCTTCGGCACCGGCAGCATCACGATCAACCCGCAGCTGTACAAGAAGATGCCCTTCGACACGAAGAAGGACCTGGTGCCGGTGACCAACGTGGCGAGCGGTCCGATGCTGGTCGTCGTGCCCGATGACTCGCCGCTGCGCAACGTGAAGGATTTGATCGCGTTGGCCAAGGCCAAGCCGGGCGCCATCAACTTCGGCTCGGCCGGTGTCGGCAGCCAGGTGCACCTGGCCGGCGAGAATTTCGCGAATGCAGCCGGCATCGACATCGTCCACGTGCCGTACAAAGGTGAGGCACCGGCCTACACCGATCTGATCGGCCACCAGACGCAGATGATGGTCGGCAACTTCGCAGCCGCTTCAGCCTTGCTCGGCAAGGGCCGGCTGCGCGCACTGGCGGTGACCAGCGCGCAGCGCATGCCCTCGATGCCCGATGTGCCGACGGTCTCTGAGAGCGGCCTGCCGGGTTTCGAGAACACCGGCTGGTTCGGCGTGTTGGCGCCTGCCGGCGTACCGCCTGCGGTCCTCGCGAAGATCCGCGCTGACACGGTGAAGATCCTGGCAGCCACCGACACCAAGGCGCGCCTGTACGTGCAGGGCATGACGCCGGTCGGCAACACGTCGGCCGAGTTCGTCAAGGCGATGGAGGCAGAGTCGCAGCACTGGGCGGCGGTCGTGAAGAACCGCAAGCTCAGCGCGAACTGAAAGCGGGTATGAAGGTCGAATTGCAGGCGGTCGAAGACGCCGCCAAGGCGCTGTACATCCGCGCGCTGAAAGTCCTGCCGCCCGACATCAAGCAGGGCTTGGCCCGCTTGCAGACGCGAGAGACCGGTACCACCGCCAAGCAGGTGCTCGGCACGATGGTGACCAACATCGCCGTGGCCGAGCAAACCGACAACCTGCTGTGCCAGGACACCGGCGTGCCGATCTACAACGTGTGGATCGGCCGCGACGTGCAGGTTGACGGCCACGCGTTGAAGCAAGCCATCCGCCGGGGCTGCGAGCGCGCCACGCGCGAGTACCCGCTACGCAGTTCGGTCGTGCACCCGCTGACGCGCAA
>JBBQAI010000193.1:0-4913 GCA_038316205.1 Burkholderiales bacterium | reverse complement strand
GGTCTTGCGGATGAAAGCGCCAAACCGGGTGATCCGCGCGTCGCCTTTGGTCGCTTGCCTGACCACCGGGCCGTTGTCGGAGGCAGTCATCGAGCGGAACTTGTAGACCACGATCTCCTCGCCGTCCAGCCCGTTGCGCTTTTGCTTGAAGATGATCGGCCCGGGAGAGCTCAGCCGCACGCCGATGGCCACTGCGGCCAGTATCGGCGCGATCAGCAGCAGGATCAGGCTCGCCAGCACCAGGTCGCTCACCCGTTTGATCAGCCGGTTGGTGCCGGTGAACGGCGTCTCGCAAATACCCACCACCGGCACGCCGTTGAAATCCTGCAGCCGGCCCTGGATGATGCTGATACCAAACACATCGGGCACGAAATAGACCGACGCGGTGGTGCCTTGCAGGTTTTCCAGCAGCTCGATGATGCGGGGTTGTGAGCCCAGCGGCAGCGTGATGAAGACCTCTTTCACGCCGTGCTGCCGGATGTAGGGCGCCGCGTCACGCAGCGTGCCCAGCCGGTGGCCGGCGCTGTCGGCATGCACCCGGGCATCGGTGCGGTCGTCAAAGTAGCCGATGAAGGCCAGGCCCTGCACCGGCCGCGAGTCGATCGCCCTGGCCACCTTCACGCCCAGCGCGCCGGCCCCGATCACCACCGCGCTGCGCCAGGTCCGGCTGTCGGCGGCCTCGCGCCGCAGCACCACAAAACCCAGCCGCACCGCCAGCAGTTGCAACACCGGCGTGAGCAGCGCCCAAACCAAGATCACCTCGCGGTCGAACAAGTCCAGGCTGCGGGTGCCGTAGCCAAAGCCGGCCAGAATGGCCAGCAAGGTGATCCACGAGCCCAGGATGCCCACCGCAGCCGAGCTGAGCCGGTCCCGGAACCGGTTGATGCCCGGCCAGGTCAGCGCCACCACCAGAAAGCACAGCGTCAGGTCGGCCCGGCCCACCGGCTCGTCCTGCCACCACAACGCCACCACGTAAACGAGCACGGTGATCGTCGGCTCGAGTACCGTGGCGATCAGGGCCGTGACCGACTGGGGTGCGCTGCTGAAATTGCGTTGGCTTCTAGGTTCAAACATCAAGGTGACGTTGAGTGCAGGTCGGTCGCAACCATGCCCTGCGGTTGTGACAACGGACTGATCGGCGGTGCGGGTATCGCAAGTGACCACCCGCGGCGCCTTTGGTTGAGCCCAAGGCCGGCCGCGGTGCGGCATTCTCGTTCAGTTTTCCCACCGTTCCGGACGGCCGGCGGCGCGGCGCGTGATCTGCGTTGCCTACAATCTGAGGCATGTTGCAAAACCTGAATGCCATTTTGGCGCCGGCGCTGATGGACCGGCTGGTGCTGGTTGTCAACCATGTGCTGGCGGCCGAGCCCCAGGCCGTAGAGCGCTTGCTGCCGCACCGCGGCCGGGTGCTGCGGCTCGATCTGCTGCAATTGCCGCGCCTGCTGCCTGCGCCGCCGCCGCTGGCCTTTGTGGTTACCCCGGCCGGGTTGGTCGAATGGTGCCGCGAGCCCGTCGATGCCGACCTGCGGGTGCGCCTGGAGGCCGGCAACCCGGCCGCGCTGGCCTTCAAGCTGTTGACCGGCGAGATGCCCGCGCTGGTCATCGAGGGTGACGCGCAGCTGGCGGCCGATGTCGATTGGTTGCTCAAGAACCTGCGCTGGGACGTGGCCGACGACCTCGACCGCCTGTTCGGCCCCACCGTCGCGCATGAGCTTCACCGCCTGGGTTCGGGCCTGGCGCGGGCGCTGCGCGGCGCGATGCAGGGCGCGTCCAGCGTGGTCGGGCGTGCGCCCACGCGCTGACGCGCACCAGCGATGGGCCAATTCTTCCGGCTGATATTCATCGGCGTCACGGTCCTGCGCTTCGGTCTGGACGAGGTGGCACTGTCGGGCTTTCGCCAGGGTTGGGTTCGGGTTCTGGTTCGGGTGGCCACCACCGGCCGCCGTTCGCGGCTGGACGCACCGCGCGGCGCGCGCTTGCGCATGGCGCTCGAGCGGCTCGGGCCTATCTTTGTCAAGTTCGGCCAGGTGCTGAGTACCCGGCGCGACCTGCTGCCGCTGGACGTGGCCGACGAGCTGGCCTTGTTGCAGGACCGGGTGCCGCCGTTCCCGGGTGCGCAAGCGGTGCAGATGGTCGAGAAGGCGTTTGGCAAGCGCCTGACCGATATTTTTGCGGCCTTCGACACCGTGCCGGTGGCCAGCGCCTCTATTGCTCAGGTGCATTTCGCCACCCTCAAGAACGGCCGAGAGGTGGCGGTCAAGGTGCTGCGGCCGGGCATGCTGGCGGTGATCGATGACGACCTGAAGCTGCTGCACAGCCTGGCGCGGCTGGTCGAGTGGGCCTGGGCCGACGGCAAACGCCTCAAGCCGCGCGAGGTGGTGGCCGAGTTCGACGTCTACCTGCACGACGAGCTGGACCTGGTGCGCGAGGCCGCCAACGCGGCCCACCTGCGGCGCAACATGCAGGGCCTGGACCTGGTGCTGGTGCCCGAAATGGTGTGGGACTACTGCACCACGACGGTGCTGGTGATGGAGCGCATGATCGGTGTGCCTATCAGCCAGCTGCAGCGCCTGCGCGACGCCGGTGTCGATATCCCCAAGCTGGCCCGCGACGGCGTGACGATATTCTTCACCCAGGTGTTTCGCGACGGGTTCTTCCATGCCGACATGCACCCCGGCAACATCCAGGTCTCGATTGCGCCCGACACCTTCGGCCGCTATGTGGCGCTCGACTTCGGCATCGTCGGCACGCTGACCGAAGTCGACAAGGAATACCTCGCGCAGAACTTCATCGCGTTTTTCCGGCGCGACTACAAACGCGTCGCCGAACTGCACGTGGAAAGCGGCTGGGTGCCTCCGAACACGCGTGTCGACGAGCTCGAAGGCGCGATCCGAGCTGTGTGTGAACCGCACTTCGACCGGCCGCTGAAAGACATCTCGCTCGGCCAGGTGCTGCTGCGCCTGTTCCAGACCTCGCGGCGCTTCAACGTCGAGATCCAGCCGCAGCTGGTGCTGTTGCAGAAGACGCTGCTGAACGTCGAAGGCCTCGGCCGCCAGCTCGACCCCGAGCTCGACCTGTGGAACACCGCGAGGCCTTTCCTGGAGCGCTGGATGCACGAGCAGGTGGGTTGGGCCGGCTTCGTCGAGCGGCTCAAGAACGAGGCGCCACGCTACGTGCAGCTGCTGCCCGAGCTGCCTCGCCTGGTGCATCGCGCGCTGCAACCCCGCGCCACCGACCAGCAGCGCGTGCTCGAAGCCCTGCTGGTCGAGCAACGCAGCACCAATCGGTTGTTGCGCACCGCGGTGTATGCCGGCATCGCGGTGTTGTTCGGGCTTCTGGCGATTCAGATCGCTGCGCGCCTGCATTGACCCGTGTGCCGCAGCGCTGTGGCCGTCGCACCCTATAATTCTTGGTTTTCCTTTTCAAATCAAGGGCTTGGTCATGCCAATCTACGCCTATCGCTGCTCCGCCTGCGGGCATGCGAAGGATGTGCTGCAAAAGATGTCCGACGCGGTGCTGACCGAATGTCCGGCCTGCGGTGCCTCGACGTTCGTCAAGCAGGTCACTGCGGCCGGTTTTCAGCTCAAGGGTTCGGGCTGGTACGTGACCGACTTCAAGGGCGGCGGCGCCGCCCCGCCTGCCGACGGCGCCAAGGCCGACGCCGAGAAAGGCGACGCTCCCAAGGGCGACGCACCCAAAGGCGACGCACCGAAGGGCGATGCGCCGAAAGGTGATGGCGCCCCTGCCGCGAAGGCCGATGCGCCCGCCGCAGCGCCCCCCGCTGCGCCGGCGGCGCCCGCGGCCCCTGGCAGTTGAGCCGCCTGACGCGCCGAACCGATCGGGAATTGCCGTGAAGAAATACCTCATCGCAGGCCTGCTGGTCTGGTTGCCGCTGGCCGTCACGATCTGGGTGCTTTCGGCCGCGCTGGGCACGCTCGATGGCGTGTTCGGCTGGCTGCTGAGTGGCTCGCAGGCCGTGCTGCCGGCGGGTGCGCGTGGCTCGATCGAGGCCTTGCGCCAGATCCCCGGGCTGGGCGTGATCGCGGTCGTGCTCGGGTTGCTGCTCACCGGCGTGTTCGCGACCAACATCTTCGGCCAGTGGTGGTTGAGCCAGGGCGGGCGCGTGCTGGCGAAGATCCCGATCGTCAAGTCGATCTACAGCTCGGTCAAGCAGGTGTCCGACACGCTGTTCTCCAGCAGTGGCAACGCGTTCCGCGAAGCGGTGCTGGTGCAGTACCCGCGCGCCGGCAGCTGGACTATCGCGTTCGTCACCGGCAAGCCCGGCGGCGAGGCCGCGCTGCATCTGCAGGGCGACTGGCTGAGCGTGTATGTGCCGACCACGCCGAACCCGACCTCGGGCTTCTTCCTGATGGTGCCGCGCGCCGATGTGATCGTGCTGCGCATGAGCGTCGACGAAGCGTTGAAGTACGTGATCTCGATGGGCGTGGTGGCACCGCCGCTGCCGCCGGCATCTGCGGGCCCGTCGGTCCCGCCTGCCGCCCCGGCCTTGCACGCCGAAGCCACCCGAAATTGACCGGGCTGAGCGGCCTGGCAGCCGCTCAGCGCCACGGCGCTGCAACCCAGCGTCACAGAGCCACCCGAGAATTCGCGCCGAGTGGGCCATGGCCCACGCAGGCGACTGATCCGAACAAGACCCCCGGAGTGATTTGATGAGAACAACGTATTGCGGCCTCGTTTCCGAGGCGCTGATGGGCCAGACCGTGACGCTGATGGGCTGGGCCCACCGCCGCCGCGACCATGGTGGTGTGATTTTCATCGACCTGCGTGACCGCGAAGGCCTGGTGCAAGTGGTGTGCGACCCCGACCGTGCCGACATGTTCGGCGTGGCCGAGACCATCCGCAACGAGTTCTGCCTGAAGATCATCGGCAAGGTGCGCGCGCGCCCCGACGGC
>JBBQAI010000196.1:0-4578 GCA_038316205.1 Burkholderiales bacterium | reverse complement strand
CGGAAGTCAACGCCACCGGCCGCGACGGCGCGGTGCTGACGATGCGCAAGGAGCAACCGGTCAGCGGCGTCTCGGGCACCGAGATGTTCGAGTCGCAATTCGCGTCGATCGTGCGCGCGGCCGGGATTGGCGGGGCGTTGGCGTTCGTGTGAACGACCGGTCGGCGAGGCCGGCCGGCTGACGGGCAAGGGCTGCGTGACGGTGATCCGTTGTCAGCGCGTCGACGCGCCAGCACCAGCGAGACGCGCGCCTCTCAGGTGGTCCAACAAGTCAGGAGCTATGTTGGGCAGCGTCTCGTCGGTTGGCAACACGGCGACCTTTCATGGGCTCGTTACGCAAGGTGCCGAGCCTTGGTGATGGTAGATGGTGATCGTCGGCTTGGTCGGTGGTCGATGGCGCCTCAGGCCGAAGCCTGGCCGCGTTCGTACCAGCCCTTGCTGGAGTTGACCCAGCGCACGACCAGCAGCATGACGGGCACTTCGATCAGCACGCTGACCACCGTCACCAGCGCTGCGCCGGATTCGAAGCCGAACAGGCTGATGGCGGCAGCCACGGCCAGTTCGAAAAAGTTGCTGGCGCCGATCAGCGCCGGCGGGCACGCGACCGCGTGCGATTCACCGAGCCGCCGGTTCAGCCAGTAGGCCAGACCGGAGTTGAGGAACACCTGGATCAGGATCGGCACGGCCAGCATCACAATCACCAGCGGATGCTTCAGTACGGCCTTTCCCTGGAAGCAGCCGGGCTCGGCAGGGCACGCGAGGATCGCTAGGGTAGGATGCCTCGCATGACGATGTATCCAGGCGCGGCCGCACCACCACACCGTTCGGACGAGCGTTTTCGCCTGCTGGTCGAGAGCGTGGTGGACTACGGCATCTTTCTGTTGGGCCCGGACGGCATCGTCCAATCGTGGAACGCCGGCGCTGAGCGCATCAAGGGATACACGGCTGGCGAAGTGATTGGCCAGCATTTCTCGATGTTCTACACCCAGCCAGCGAGGGACGCGAATTGGCCCGACTACGAACTGGAGCAGGCGCGGGAAAAGGGACGCTTCGAGGATGAAGGCTGGCGGCTTCGCAAGGACGGCGGCAGCTTTTGGGCCAACGTCGTCATCACGGCGCTGCGCGGGCCGGACGGGTGTGTCACCGGCTTTGCCAAGGTTACGCGGGACTTGACGGAACGACGCGGATACGAGCAGTCGCTGCGTGAAAGCGAGGAACGCTTTCGCCTGCTATTGGAAGGCGTCAGCGGGTATGCGATTTTCATGCTGAGTCCCGCGGGGATCATCGAAAGCTGGAATGTCGGTGCACAGCTCCTCAAGGGCTACACCGCTTCGGAAGCCCTGGGCCGCCACTTCAGCATGTTCTACCTGCCCGAGGACTTGCAGCGGCATCTGCCTGAACAGGAACTCAAGATGGCCCTGGCCACAGGCCGGACCGAAGAAGAGGGTTGGCGCGTGCGCAACGATGGTTCGGTGTTCTGGGCCAACGTCGTCATCTCCCCGGTGTTTGATACGGATAAGCGGCATCGTGGTTTTGCGAAGGTCACCCGGGACATGACCGATCGGCGCAAGCTCGAAGATCTGCAAAGTGCCAGCCGGCGCATGAGCGAATTCCTGGCGATGCTGGCCCACGAACTGCGCAACCCGCTGGCTCCGATTCGCAATGCCGTGACGGTGCTGCAGTTGGAGCCGGCGCCGAGTCCGATGGTGCGCAACAGCCGCGACATGATCGACCGGCAACTGACCCACATGACACGATTGGTGGACGAGTTGCTCGACGTGGGCCGACTCACGACCGGGAAGATTCAGCTGAAAAAAGAGCGCTTCCTCTACAACCAGGTGGTTGCGCGCGCCGCCGAAGCGGTCAGACCCATGATGGACGCGCGGCAGCATCACTTCGTGCTGAATGTTCCGCATGACGACCTGTATGTACTGGCGGACGCAACGCGTCTCACGCAGGTCATCCAGAACCTGTTGACCAATGCAGCCAAGTACACCCCGGCCATGGGACGGATAGAACTGTCTGCGTGGGTCGAAGGGGAGCAACTTTGCACGAGCGTGACAGACAACGGCGCCGGCCTGACCGGTGCGGCCATGCTGACCATCTTTGAGCTGTTTTCCCAGGGCGAGGCTTCTGGCGCGGCCAAGGAAGGGGGCCTCGGCATAGGGTTGACGCTTGCCAAGTCGCTGGTTGAACTGCACGGTGGGGCATTGAAGGTCGAGAGCGAGGGACTGGGCAAGGGCAGCAGGTTTTCCTTCTTTATCCCGGGGGCCGCCGAAGTAAAGGGCTCGGGTGCGTCGGACATCGATGCGATTCGCATCCTGGTGGTGGACGACAACAGGGATGCAGCCGATAGCCTCGCGGAGATTTTGCGCATGATGGGATGCGCCGTGCGGACTGCCTATGACGGCGCCAGCGCTGCGCAAGTCGCACCCGACTACCGCCCGCAGGTGGTTCTGGCCGACCTCGGGATGCCGACCATGAATGGGTATGAACTCGCAAGTCGCCTTCGGTCCCTGCCCCAGGGGCCGCGCATGGTGATCGCGGCGCTGACCGGCTTCGGGGCCGCCGAAGACCGCCTGCGCACCGAGGCAGCAGGATTTGACGAGCATTTGGTCAAACCGATCGACTTCAGAGGTATCCAGTCGTTCCTGGAGCGGGCCGGGCAGCTGTTGGAACGCAAAGCCCGGGAGCGTCCGGACGAACAATAGGGCGCGGTCACCTTCGTGCCCGGTCTATTCGCAACGCCGCCTTACAGGCCTCTTGCAACCTGCCTCAGGTGTCTCCGTGCGGCGACTTACTTGACGGCTTCCTTGGCTGCCGTCTTGGCCGCGCTGCCGTGCGCTTTGGCCTTGGCCTTGTGCACCTTGGCTTTGACCTTGTGCACGGTCTTCATCGGCTCGGCGGTGCCGGCGGCCTTGACGGTTTCGACACCCTGCTTGCCGGTTTCGACGGTGGCCTTGCCGGCTTCCTTGACGGCGGTGCCAGCCTGAGCGAACGAGCTCGCGGCGGCGACGAGCAAGGACAGGGCGATCAGCATCTTCTTCATAGATTCTCCAGTGGGTTGAATTGGGTCGGGCGCAGGCCCGTTTCGACTGCATAACGCCGGTGCGGTTTGATCGGTTGACGCGGCGCGGCGAAAAGCATGCCAAACGGGCCTCAGCGTGCGGCGCCTGCATCGTGTCGGCCGCGCGATTCCGGCTCGGCCGTCCCGGATGGAGGCTATTGGACGGACCGCGCGGCGGATTCGATGACAGCTGCGACAGCGCGCGGTTGCGAGACCAGCACTGCGTGGCTCGCATTGACAAAGGTGACTTTCGAGCCAGCGCGCTGTGCCATCCACTTTGCACGCTCCATGTCCAGCGCGCGGTCCCGCGTGGCGATCACAGCGTAGCTGGGCTTGTCGTGCCACGCAGCGGCTGGCATCCTCACGCTGAAAGCCGCACCCGCCACCGGCATCTGCGCGTGGGCCATGAAGTCAACCTGGGCCGTGGGCAGGTCGGCCGCGACGTCTTCGGCAAAGTGCGCAGGGTCGACGAAGACGAATCCGTCCTTGCTCAAGGCCAGGTGCTTTTCCGCGGGAGGCTTGGGAGGCGCGACCTCCCCGGCGGTTTCGCCGACGTCGGGTTGCAACCCGGCGACATAAACCAGGGCCCTCACCTTCGGGTCCGTGCCCGCCACCGTGATGATCGCGCCGCCGTAGCTATGGCCGACGAGCACGACCGGCCCTTCCTGTTGGTCGATCACGCGTTTGGTTGCGGCCACGTCGTCATCGAAACCGGTCAGCGGCTGCTGCACCACGCTGACGTGGAAGCCGCGCCGGGTGAGCAAGTCGTACACGCCGCGCCAGCTCGAGCCGTCGATCAGGACGCCATGCACGAGGACGATGCTCACGGGCCGAGCAGCCGGCGCCGATTGCGCCACGGGGCTCAGCGCGACCAGCAGTGCGCCCAGCACTGCGCACCACCTGCGGGAGATCTTCATTTCTTGCTCCGGTGGGGTTCTTCGAACGCGACGGAGCCAGTCTCCAGCAGCGACTTCAGGTTGGACAGGATCTTGGGCCAGCCGCCCGACACGGCTTCGACCAGCTTCGATCCTTCGCGCTCGACGCTGTGCGTGATCGTGAGCCTCACGGCCCGATCGGCAGGCACCAGTTCCATCGTGCACAAGGACGCGCCTTCGGCCTTGAGTTCGGGACGCATCTGGTGCGTCCAGCGGATCACCAGGCGCCGCGGAGGGTCGGCTTCGACGATCTCGCCGGCGTCCCACACCTCGCCGCTGTCGTTCACCAGCCTCCACGGTGACCCGGTGGTGAATTCGCTTTCGCCATGCATGCCGAACCAGTACTGCTTCATGAATTCGGGCTCGGTGAGCGCGGACCACAACTTTTCCGGCGTGGTGCGGATGTACGTCACATAGACGAAGGTCGACTTAGCCAGAATGGCACTTACTTAAGCCCCGTGCCGTTGAGGTTTCAGGCGTAAGCGCTTGAGTTTGAAGAGAAAGTGAGGTGGCTGACCAAGGGATTGATAGGATGGTTGTTACGAAGCTCCCAAACCATCTTTCCGAAGGCCAGCCA
>JBBQAI010000033.1:0-37903 GCA_038316205.1 Burkholderiales bacterium | reverse complement strand
CGCCTGCCAGCTCATCGCCCGGCGGCCCATTGCAGCGGCTGCCGTAGCGACCGCTGTGGTCCAGGCGGTCCGTGACCCGCGTGTGCGCGCGGCTGTGGTGGTGGCGCCTGCGCTCGGGTTCACCTTCACCCCCGAATCGCTCGCGGCCATCTCGGTGCCGATCCAGCTCTGGCGCGCGGATGAAGACGCGGTGCTGCCGCACCCCTGGTACGTCGAACCGGTGCGTGCGGCGCTGCCCAAGCCGCTGGACTACCGCGAGGTGCCCAAGGCGGGCCACTTCGACTTTCTGGCGCCCTGCACGCCGCGCTTCGCAGCGATGGCGCCCCCGTTGTGCAGCAGTCAGCCCGGCTTCGACCGGGTGGCGTTTCACCGCGATTTCAACGCCGCGGCGTTGAGCTTCTTCAAAGTGGCGCTGAAGCTCTGAGAAGAAGTGCTGCACCGCCAGTCACCGGCCGTGCAGTCCTTCTTGTTGCGCACCTCGGTCCTGGACCGGATGTGCCCTGCGTTGCGCGACGCCGTGATGCAAGGCCGCGAAGGCCACAGCATGCTGGCCTGCCTGGAGCAGGCCAACCTCTTCGTCGTTCCGCTCGACACCGAGCGGGCGCTTTTCAGTTCGCTCCCGGCTTTCGCCGCAGGCGGCCCGAGTGGCACCGCGCTTCGGGTCCCCGGCGCAGGTGCGCCCGAACGGCAGATTCAGGACGCCGGATTGGAGGCAGCCGCGACCAAGCCACGGGCCCTGACTGCTTGCTGCGGCAGATCAGGACGCGCGCAAACGGCTCACAGCCGCCGTGCGATGGCCACGGCGGCGGCCGAGCCCGCGCCCACCAGGGCACACCAGCCACGCAGCAACGCGCCAGGCTTGCCCAACACGGCGCGCCCTTCGGCCTGCGCCTCGTCGCGGTGCGCGCATTCGTCGGCTTGGCACTCGGCCAGCAGGGCCCTCAAGACATCGCGCTCGGACGACGCCGGCATGGCGTCCAATCGGTCGATCTGCTGCTGGTAGTGGCGGTCCACGAACGTCTCCACAGCAGCCACCGTGGCATAGACCGCGCGCGGCCCGAACAGCGCCGGCAGCGCGCCGGTGGCAAAGCCGGCCAAGCGCCACGGCAGCAGCAGTCGGCTGCGGCGCGGCCAGGGCAGCACGGCCGCGATGCGCGCCAGGTGCAAGCGCTCGGTTTCACGGTGGCGGCTGGCGAAAGCCCGAACGCCACGGTCGCGGGCCACCGCCAGCACGCCGTGGTAGATCCACACCGCACCCGTTTCGCCGGCATGGTCGCTGCGCAGGTCGGGCACCAGCCCGACTGGCACGGCGGGCGCCTCGAAAGCTGCGGCCGCACGCTGCATCGCCGGGCGCAGCCGCAGGAAGCCGCGGTAGGCGCGTTCGAGCACGGCCGTGGCGCCGGGCAGCGCGCCCAGCCGGGCCAGCCAGCGCCAGCCCGGCAGCAGCTGCCAAAGCGCGACGAAGCCTGCTGCCCCGCTGAGCCAGCGGCCGTCCGCGCGCTGCACATGAAAGCGCGCCAGGTAGGTGGCGCGGTCGCAGGGCAGCACCTTGGCTGGCAAGCCGGCCGGCAATGCGCCCTGGGAGTCGCTCAGGTCCAGCCAGCGCACGGGCTGCAAGGGCACCAGCTTGCGGTACACGGCGACCTCACGGCGGCACAGGGGGCCGGCACCGTCGAACAGCACGGTCAACGCGGGCGCAGAAGCAGAGGCAGAAGCGGCGGCAGTGAAACTCGTCATGCGGTGATGTTGCCACCGCCCCGGCGCGGCTGCTGCCAGGCCGGGCGATGCACCACCCGGGCACGCGGGTTTGCCTTTACAGCTCGCCGGCGAACACGCTCGAGAGATCGACGCGTGCGCGCAAGCGGGCGCACAGCATGAAGGTGCCGGCGAACTTGCGCTGCAGAAACAGCAGGTCGGGCGGTGGGGTGCGCGCGTAGCCGTCGCCGAAGAATTGCGCCCGACCTTGCTCGAAACCGCGCGCGAACAGGTCCGATGCGCCGAAGTCGTAGGCGCCGGCCTGGCGCAGCGGCTCGCCGGCCATGCGCATCATGGCGATCACGCCGAGCGTCTGCGCCGGCGGATCGTCCTTGGCAGTGAAGCCGGCGGCCTGGGATGCTGCGGCCAGCCGCGGCACATCGTCGGCGCGCAGGGCACGGCCCATTTCGCGCAGTTGCTCCACGCGCTCGGGCGTGACGGCTTCGGTGGCGCCGAAGTCGATCAGGGCGATGCGCCCGCTTGATGCGTCGAACAGGTAGTTGCCGAAGTTGGGGTCGGTCTGCACCAGCCGCATGCGAAAGAATTCATGGACTGCAAGCCGGCTGAGCGCAGCCGCCACGTGGTCGCGCTGCGTCTGCGTGCCGCCGCCCTTGGCCAGGCGGTCGACGGCCACGCCCGGCGCGAATTCGGTGGCGATGATGTGGTCAGTGCAGTGCTCGCTGACCACGGCAGGCACGAACAGCACCGGGTCGTCGCCCAGGCGCTGGCGGTAGGTGATGGCCGCGCTGGCCTCGGCGCGGTAATCGGTTTCGTGCTCAAGCTGCACGCGGATGCGCGCCAGCAATGCGGTCGGGTCCAATGCGGCGGGCACCAGGCCCGGTGTGCGGGCCAGCAGCGCCAGGTTGGCCATGTCGCTGGCGATGCTCAGGCGCACGCCGGGGTACTGGATCTTCAGTGCCAGCACGCGGCCGTCGTGCGTCTCGGCGCGGTGCACCTGGCCGATCGAAGCCGCCGCGACAGGCTCGAAGCTGAACCGGCGGAAGCGCCGATGCCACTGGCTGCCGTACTCGCGCTCCAGCACCTCGGCCAGCTGGGTTGCCGGCAGCACATGGGCCTGGTCGCGCAACCCGCCGAGCAGATCCGCGAAATGCGGCGGCAGCACGCCATGGCCGTCCATCGACATCAGCTGGCCGACCTTCATCACGGCACCCCGCATTTGCGACAGACTTTCGGTCAGCCGGCGCGCGTTGCCGGGGCTCAGCATCAGCTGCGCCATGTCGGGCCGCTGGCCACGCGCCATCTGGCCCAGGCCCTGCGCAGCGGCATGGCCGGCCATGCCGGCCACCGTGCGGCCGAAGTGCCACAGGCGTTGCGCACGGCCTTCCGGCACGGGTGCGCTGCGCGCCGGTGAAGGTGGGGGCGCAGGCTGTTGTGGAAAGTCAGCGTCAGACATCGCGTGTCAAGCCTGAGGCTGCGCGCTGCGCGAGCAAAGCCTGGATGGCGTGCTCGGCGGCCAACTCGGCGGCGCGCACGGCACCTTCGAGGTAGCCCGCGAAGTCGGACGCGAATTCACTGCCCGCCAGTTCGATGCAACCGCGCCAGGGCACCGGCAAGCCTGTGGACACCGGGGCGGGGTGGGCCGAGTCCGGTTGCGCGTCGGCCGGCGTGGCGGTGTCGGCTTCGTCCGCCCAGTCCTGCAGGTGCACCGACTGCGGCGCCAGGGCTTCAGGGCCGAAGAGCCGGGCCAGTTGCGCCAGCGCGGCGTCGATCAAGGCCTGGTGCCCCATGCGCCGGCGCCAGGCTGGGGGCACGCCGACAAAGCCGAACAGCGCCGCATGGCCGCCCGCGGCGTCGCCGGCGTCGTGCACTTCCGACAAAGGGCCCGCCTGGCTGACGGCGCTGCCCGACAGGCCGGCCGTGCGCCAGAACGGTGCGGCGTACGCAGCCAGCAGCTTGGCGTGCCCGGCCATCCAGGTGGGCGCGTCAGCCCAGTGTTGCTGCAGTGCGGCCGGCAGCGCCGGGGACCAGCGGATGCCCGATGCCAGCAAGCGCGGTGGCAGGGCCAGCACCACCGAAGACGCCGTCACGGTGGTGACCTGCGCTGCACGCTCGTACGCCAGGCCGACGCTGGCGTCCGCATGCGCTTCGAGGCTGACCACGCGGGCACCGAGCACGACCTGCGTGCGCTGCAACCGCGCAAGCAAGGCATCGGTCAGCGCCACCATGCCGCCTGCGACGCGCATCGACGGGGGCTGCTGCGCGAAGCCGGTGGCATGGCGGCGCACCGCTTGCGAGGGCAGTTCGACCAGACCGGCGCCGCGTGTGTGCTGTTCGTAGACGCGCTGGCCCAGCGTTCGCAGCCACTCGGCCAGCCGCGGATTGACGGCCGGCCAGACCCAGGCCGGGCCGAGGTCGTAGCGATGCAAGCCGTCTCCCGTGGCCAGACCGAGAACGCGGCCGCCGACGCGCTCGCGCGCTTCCAGCAGCGTGATGTCCAGACCCAGACCCGAACCCTCGAGCAGGTTCGCGACCACCAGGCCCGACAAGCCGGCGCCGACGACGACGATCCGCGGCGCTGAAGCCGGTGTGCGGTGGTCTGCAGTCTGGGCCGGTTGGGCCCGTTCTGACCCGGGCGTTTGCAAGCTCATCAGCGTGGCCGCATCGGCGCTGTGCGGGGCGGCGCTTGCTGGCCACGGCGGGGCATCAAGCCGTCACCAGGCATCAGCACGCCGGGTCGCTTTCGGTGCCTGGCTGCTGCCCGGTTGCGCTGCTTTCCGATTGGCGTGCGGTGTCGGTGTCCGTATCGGTATCGGTATCGGGATGGCACCGAAGCGTTGGGGCGCACATGCGCTCGCCATCCCGTTGCTGGCCGCACCAGCATCGGCCTTCAGGATCGACGATGCAGGTGCCACTGCCGCAGCAGCGAGGGTCTAGGGTCATGCATAACTCCGGCTATTAAAAAGCCGCAGTCTGCCCTTGGTCACGGGTGCTTGCTTGCGGTCGGCGAAAGTGGGGTCGGCCTGCCCCGGAGGCTTGCTCACGCAGACCAGGGTGCGATGGATCTGCGCATCACCAAGCCGGCATCGAGAAGCGGTAGTCCAGCCCAAGGCCCACGCTGTTCGCGGTGTAGCGGTTGCCCGCCGAACTCTTGGCCACGATGCGGCCGGCGCTCAGGTGCAACGCCATGCGGTCACTCAGGCCGTAGCGAAGTCCCCCGCCGGCCTTCACGGCCAGGCCGTGCACATTGGTGCCGGCCATCAGCTCGCCGAAAGCCTGAAAGGTTTCTCCGCGGTCGGCCCGGGTTTGCACGCCAACCCCGGCCAGCAGTTCGCCATAGCCGGGGTAGCCCAGGTAGGTGCTGTAGGCCACGGAAGCCTGCAGCGGGATGTACCAACGCTCGTTGACCAAAGCGTCGGCCTGTATGCCGATCAGCTGCAGCTGACCGCGGTCGGCACTGCGGTAATGCACGCCCAGTTCGGTCTGCTGGAACAGGCTGACCCTGTAGCCCTGGTAAGTCGGCAAGCCGCTGGTGTCGCTGGCGACCCAGGGCATGCTGCCGACCCGCATGTGATGGGTCAAGCCCACGCCGAAGGACTGATTCTTCGACGTGCCTTTGGGAGCGACGAGGTAGCCGGCGGAAACCGCCAGACCCAGGTCCTTGGTCAGCGCGTATTCCGCCGAAACTTTCGGGTAGACCAGCAATCCGGAATCGGTGTTGATGATTTCCGGCGCGTAGATGCCCGAGCCGATGCCGAGCTGGCCGTACGCTGTGATGTTCTGCGTGAGCTGCACGCGCTGCCCGATGCCGCCCAAAACCTGGTTGGACAGTGGCAGGCCCCGGTATCCGACGCCCAGGTCGGCAAACCAGTAGGTGTCGCGGGCAAAGTACTGCGCGTATTGCAGATCGGCGACGTTGAAAACGCCCTTGTACGTGCCTTCGGGGTTGCGTTGCCTGAAGTTGTCGAAGATCAGCATCAGCATCTTCTCGGCCGAAGCATCGGCAGCCTGGCGGGTTTCGGCGGGCGAAAGCCGCTGGCCTCGGCTGGCGTAAGGGCCCGTGAGGTAGGTGTACGGGACTTCCAGGAAGACGTTGGCCTGGGTGCCATCGATGGCCGAGCGGCTGAACTTCATCTTGGCCACATTGGCACCAACCGAGAAATTACCGAAGTCATAGCCCAGGCCGACATAAGCCTTGTAGAAGCTGCCCGTGCCCGACAGCGACTTGGCGTTCTCGACGCTGCGGCCACCCGCGCCACCGCCGGCTGACACGCCGGCCGTGGCGAAGATCTGCGGTGTCAGGCGCTGCTGGGCATGGGCTGCGATGTCGAAGGCCGTGAAGCCGCCGTAGGCCCCCTTGAGCAGCGGCGCGTACAAGCCGGCGCCCACGTACAGCCAGTCGGCCACCTTGTTGTGGACATGGAAGCCCATCAGGTCGATGGGCTTGTCGTCCTTCACGCGCAGAACCTGGTAGTCCAACAGAATCATGGCCTCGTTGGCGCGCAGCCCGCTGGCTTCTGGCGCGCGCGCATCCGACGGCTGCGCGGCGGCTGTCATTGGCACTGCCATGCCGCCGAGCAGGCCCATCACCCAGATGCCCACGGATTTGTTCAAGCCTGCTGCCATCGCTTTTTCCTCTATCACCGAGTCTGTTTACTCGGTGGGCCCATTCTCAGGGCGCCGGCACCACATCCACCGTGCGCGGATTGATGCCCAGCTTGGGAAAGTCGGCCAGCGAGGCCTGGAACATTGCGCTGTAAGTGGCAGCGCTGCCCTGCGAAAGGCCTTCGCTGACTGCTCGCGCCTCGAACAGCGGTTTGCCGCTGACTCGGTCGCGGATCAGCAGCGCCACCTGGTGTTCGTAGCGCTCGCTGCGCAGGCCGCCGTAGCGCGAGCCCACACCCCAGCCCATGCCGATGCCCCAGCGCGGTGACATCCACGGGCCGTAACGGCCGGGGCCGGGGCCGAAGCCGCCCCGCCACCACAGCGGGTCGTCCCACAACTGCACCGCGATGCCGCTATCGCGGGCACCCAGTTGCACCAGCACGTCGGGCTCGCTGCCCGCTGCCACGGGCGTGAACCCGGCTTTGGCCAGGGCCGCGCGGGCGCTGGCTTCCAGCGCATCGCTCTCGGCCGCGCGGGCCTGTTGCGAGGGCAGACGTTCGAAGGCGTAGCTGGCAGGCGCGCGACCGGTCGGCCAGTCGCCGAAGGTCGAGACCTCGCTGGACACCGTGCGCAGCGCGGCGCAGCCGCCCAACAGCGTGGCTGCCGCCGCTGCACCGACCATCCACAACAAGCCTTGTCTGCGTTGCATGTTTCAGTCCTCGGTTTGCTCGATCTCGTCGCGGTGCAAATGCAGGCCCACAACGTTGGTAACGGGCGGCGCACAAGGCTCATCGTCAAAAGCAATGTCGCCTTCTGCGCTCGCCACGCCCGTCGTTTTCAGCGTGGTGAAGGGGTAGAGATTGCGGTCCAGTAAATGTGACTTCACGACATGCCCCATCGCGTGCAGCATGTTGTCGCTGCGGCCGGGGTACTGCTTTTCCCAGTCGCGCAGCATCTTCTTCACCTGCACGCGCTGCAGCGCGTCCTGGCTTCCGCACAGCGTGCACGGGATGATGGGGAACTGTCGGTGCGCTGCCCAACGCTCCAAGTCGGTCTCGGCCACATAGGCCAGCGGGCGTATGACGATGTGTTTGCCGTCGTCGCTGGCCAGCTTGGGCGGCATGCCCTTCAGGCGGCCGCCGAAAAACATGTTCATCAGCAGCGTCACCACGATGTCGTCGCGGTGGTGGCCTAAAGCGATCTTGGTCGCCCCCAGTTCGCCTGCCACGCGGTACAGGATGCCGCGCCGCAGCCGCGAACACAGGCTGCACATGGTCTGGCCTTCAGGGATCAGCTTCTTGACGATGCTGTAGGTGTCCTGGTTCTCGATGTGGAAGGGCACACCGCGCTCTTTCAGGTAAGCCGGCAAGATGAGTTCCGGGAAGCCGGGCTGCTTCTGGTCGAGGTTGACGGCGACCAGGTCGAAGCGGATGGGCGCGCGTTCACGCAGCCTCATCAGCACGTCCAGCATGGCGTAGCTGTCTTTGCCGCCCGACAGGCAGACCATCACCTTGTCGCCGTCTTCGATCATGTTGAAGTCGGTGATGGCCTGGCCCACTTGGCGGTGCAGCCGCTTGCTGAGCTTGTTGGCCTCGAATGCGGTTTTCTTCGCGGCGTGGAAGTCGGCAGGGCTGTTCACGTGGGCGCCTTCACGTGGTTGCCTTGAAGCCGAAGACTTCGACACCCACGGTGGCGCAGTCGGGGTAGACGTCGGGCTTGGACGTGGACACGCGCGCGGCGCGCACCTGGGGGTGGGCCAGCATCAGCGCCAGCAGGTCATCGACCAGCGTTTCCTGCAGGTGGATGTGGCCCTGCTTCACCCGCTCCATCACGGTGCGGCGGATGAAGTCGTAGTCCAGCACCTCGTTCAACTTGTCGGCCTGCGGCGTGGACTGCGCCAGCGGCACGTAAAGGTCAACGTTGATGAGGACGCGCTGTTCGCCCTTCTTCTCGAAGTCGTGCACGCCGATATTGATCCACACCTCATAGTCACTGAGGAAGAGGCGGCGGCAGTTCGCCAATTGCGGGTGGTCAAGGAAGCTGTGCATCAAAGCGCCTGGTTGTCGTCACGGGCCAGGAACATCACGTCCCGGTTTTGGGCTTGCAAATGTTGGCCGCCGTCCACCAGCAAGGTGGTGCCGGTGATGGCCGGCGATTCCAGCAGAAAGCGCACGGCGCGCGCCACGTCTTGCGGGGTGGAACTGCGCTGCAGCGGCGTCATGCGGTGCGAAGCGTCGAATTCTTGGCCGTTCATTTCACCGGACAGCAAAGTCACGCCCGGTGCCACGCCGCAGACGCGCAAACGCGGTGCCAGCGCCTGCGCCAGCAGCGTGTTGGCGGCCTCCAGCGCGGCCTTGCTGAGGGTGTAGCTCAGGTAGTCGGGGTTGGGGTTCCACAGCTTCTGGTCGAGGATGTTGACCACCACACCGCCGTCGCGCCCGCAGTGGCTGTGCAGCGCGCGCGCCAGCAGGATGGCCGGTGCGGTGTTGGCGCGCCAATGCGCTTCCATGCGCGCCATGCTGAAGGTGGCCACGTCGTCGTACTCGAACAGCGAGGCGTTGTTGACCACCGCGTCCACGCGGCCGAAGGCGCGGTGCACGGCGGGCACCAGGGCTGAACATTGCGCTTCGTGGGCCAGGTCGGCGCCGAAAGCTTGCGCTTGCCCGCCAGCCGCGCGGATCGTGGCCACCGTGGCGTCGGCCGCCTGGGCCGAGCTGCGGTAGTGCACGCCCACGCGCCAGCCGTGTGCGGCCAGGTCGAGTGCGATGTCACGGCCGATGCGCTGCGCGGCGCCAGTGACGAGTACGACGGGTGTTGAATTCATGCTTCCTACAATCCCGGGCATGCATTCAACCGGGCCCGAGAGTTTATCGGCGCGACTCCACCACCGCCTGACCACGGCCATCGCTGAAAACGGCGGCTGGTTGCCCTTCGACAGCTTCATGGCGATGGCGCTCTACGAGCCCGGGCTGGGCTACTACGCACGCGGCAGCCAGCAGTTCGGCCACTTGCCGCCCACCGCGACGAGCCCGGGCAGCGACTTCGTCACCGCGCCTGAGTTGTCACCGCTGTTCGGCCGCGCGCTGGCGCGGCAGGTGGCGCAGGCGCTCGGCGCCAGCGACACGCACGAGGTGTTCGAATTCGGCGCCGGTTCCGGTGCGCTGGCCGTGCAGCTGTTGACTGCCTTGGGTGACGCGGTGCAGCGCTATTCGATCATCGACCTCAGTGGCAGCCTGCGTGAAAAACAGGCGCAGACGCTGGCACCCTGGGCCGATCGCGTGCAGTGGTTGAGCGCATTGCCTGACGCGATGAACGGCGTGGTCGTCGGCAATGAAGTGCTGGACGCGATGCCGGTGCAACTGCTGCAGTTCGACGGTGAAAGTTGGTTCGAACGTGGGGTGGCTGTCCAGGCGGGCAGCTTCGTCTGGGCCGACCGCCCCACCGCGCTGCGGCCACCGGGCGCGCACGCTTTCGTGCCCGGCACCGTCACCGAAATCCACCCGCAGGCTGAAGCGTTCATCCGAACGCTGGCCGCGCACTTGCAGCGCGGCGCAGCCTTCTTCATCGACTACGGTTTCCCCGAGGCCGAGTACTACCACCCGCAGCGCCACGGCGGCACGTTGATGTGCCACCGCGCCCACCAGGCCGACGACAACCCGCTGGTGGATGTGGGCGACAAGGACATCACCGCGCATGTGAATTTCAGCGGCATGGCGCTGGCCGGGCAAGACGCCGGGCTGGACGTGTTGGGCTACACCTCGCAAGCCCATTTCCTGATGAACTGCGGTCTGCTGGATCTGATGCAGGGTGCTGACGTGCGAACCGTGGCCAACGCGCAGAAGCTGCTGACCGAGCACGAAATGGGCGAACTGTTCAAGGTCATCGGCTACTCGCGCGGATGCACATTCGAGCCCATCGGCTTTGCGCGCGGCGACCGCAGCCACACGCTGTGAAACGCTGATTTCGCCATGAACTCGCTCTGAAAACGTCATGCGCTGGCTACTGGTCTTCCTCGTCGCTTGCCTGGTTTTCAACAGCCTGCAAGGCTGGTTGCGCAAGATCGGCCTGGGCAAGCTGCCGGGTGATTTCAGCTTTCGGCTTGGGGGCCGCGACTGGTACGTGCCGCTGGCCAGTTCGGTGGTGCTCAGCGTGCTGGGCATGCTGATCGGCTTGCTGATCTGAAGCGCACTCAAGACCCGCGTCAGCAACCCGTAGCCCCATGTCAGCACCCATCCTGCTCAGCTTTGTCCTCGGCTATTTCGTTCTGTTGCTGGGCGTGGCGTGGTGGACGGGGCGCCGCGCCAACAACGCCACCTTCTTCATCGGCAGCCGCAACAGCCCGTGGTTGCTGGTGGCGTTTGGCATGGTGGGCACCTCGCTGTCGGGTGTGACTTTCGTCAGCGTGCCGGGCGCCGTGGGCCTGACGCACTTCGGCTACCTTCAAGTGGTGCTGGGCCAGACGCTGGGCTACATCGTCATCGCCTACGTGCTGCTGCCGCTGTATTTCCGCCTGGGCCTCACCTCCATCTACGGCTTCCTGGCCTATCGCTTGGGGCCGCGCAGTTATCGCACCGGCGCAGCCTTTTTCATCGCGTCGCGCACGCTCGGCGCCACGGCCCGGCTCTACCTGGTGGTGGCGGTGCTGCAGGACATGATCTTGCAGGCCTTCGGCGTGCCTTTCTGGCTGACCACGGCGGTGATCTTGCTGATGGTCTTGCTGTACACGGTGGAGGGCGGCGTGCGCACCATCGTCTACACCGACACCCTGCAAACCGCCGGCATGTTGCTGGGCCTGGTGGTCTGCACGGTCTTCCTGCTGCAGCGCCTGGACCTGTCGCCGCTGCAGGCCTTTGCGCAGATGCAGGAACGCGGCCTGGCGACGGTTTTCAACACCGCGCCGCAGGCCAAGGACTTCGTGCTGAAGCAGCTTGTCGCCGGCCTGTTCATCACCATCGCCATGACCGGCGTGGACCAGGAAATGATGCAGAAAAGCCTGTCGGTGCGCCGCCTGCGCGACGCGCAGAAGAACCTGTTGCTGCTGGGCGTGGTGCTTCTGGTGGTGGTCAGCGTCTTCCTCTACCTGGGCGGCTTGCTGTACCTGGTGGCGCCCACGCTGGGGCTGCAAGGCGCGGGCGACCGCATCTTTCCGGCGGTGGTGCTGGGGCACTTGCCGGTGGCCGTGCAGGTGCTCTTCGTCATCGCGCTGGTGTCGGCCTTGTTCCCCAGTGCCGATGGTGCCTTGACGGCGCTGACCAGCAGCACCTGCATCGACCTGCTGGGCCTGCCACAGCGCACGGACTTGACCGACGCGCAACAGGCCCGCATCCGCCGCCGCGTGCACGCCGGCTACGCGCTGCTGTTCATGGCGCTGGTGATGGCCTTCCGTGCCGTCGGTGACCCCAGCATGATCGGTCTGATCCTGAAGATCGCGGCCTACACCTACGGTCCGCTGCTGGGCTTGTTTGCCTTCGGCGTGCTGACCCAGCGTGCCGTCAATGACCGCTGGGCTCCGGCCGTGGCGCTGGCCGCGCCGGCGCTGTGCTGGTTGATCGACACCAACCAGCGCGCGCTCTTCGGCGACTGGCAGTTGGGGCTGGAACTGCTGGTCCTGAACGGCGCGCTGACCTTCGCGGGGCTGTGGCTGGTGTCGCTGCGTGTGGCGCAGCCGATTGCGCGCGCCTAGACGGCCGGCAGCACCCGCAACGCAGGCACTGCGGCTTCGAGCCCGTGGCCACCCGGCACCAGCGCATCAGCCACGGCGGTGGCCCGTGCCGCCATCACCACCGCCCCAATCTCGGCCCCGCGCTGGCCCTGCTTCATGGCCCGCTCGGCGATGGCGGCGGTGTCGATGGCGCGGGCTGCTTCCAGCAAAACGGGCAGCCGCGTCATCGGCGCGTAGTCGCTGTCTTCACGCCCGGTGCGGCCCCGCGCATCGCATTGGCAAGCCTGCAGCACCTGCATGAAACGCTCGGGCCGGCGCAGCGCGTCGCAGCGGTCGAACAGGCGTACCAGGGCGCCGGCGCTGAGCGTGCCGCTGGCGTGGATGTGGCCGTGTTCGCGGGCCACCACCTCGGCCAGTTCCTTGCAATCGGTGGGCACCTTCAAGCGGTCGCCGACGTTGCGCGCCAGCTTGGCGCTGCGGCCTTCGTGGCCGATGTGGCGCGGCCACGCTGCCTTGGCCGTGTTGCCCTTGCCCAGGTCGTGGCACAAGCAGGCCCAGCGCACCGGCAGGGGCGCGTCGACGCGCGCGGCCTGGTCCAGCACCATCATCAGGTGCACGCCGGTGTCGATTTCCGGGTGGTGTTCGGGCGGCTGCGGCACGCCCCACAGGCGGTCCACTTCGGGCAGCAAGCGGGCCAGCGCGCCGCAGTCGCGCAGGAGTTCGAACATGCGACTGGGGCGCTGTGCCATGAGGCCGCGCGACAGCTCTTGCCAGACGCGTTCGGGCACCAGCGCATCGACCTCGCCATTGGTCACCATCTCCCGCAGCAGTGCCATGGTTTCGGGCGCGACGGTGAAGTCGGGGAAGCGTGCCGCCAGACGGGCGACGCGCAGCAAGCGCACCGGGTCTTCGACGAAGGCCGGCGAGACGTGGCGCAGCACCTTGGCGGCGATGTCGGCCTGGCCGCCGTAGGGGTCGATCAGGTGGCCGTCGTCGGCCTGCGCGATGGCATTGATGGTCAGGTCGCGGCGCAGCAAGTCTTCTTCCAGCGTGACCTCGGGCGCGGCGTGCACGGCGAAGCCCTGGTAGCCGCGACCGCTCTTGCGCTCGGTGCGCGCCAGGGCCACCTCCTCACCCGAGTCGGGGTGGATGAAGACCGGGAAATCCTTGCCGACGGGCTTGTAGCCCAAGGCCAGCATCTGCTCGGGCGTGCTGCCCACGGCCACCCAGTCGCGGTCGCTGGCGGGTAGGCCCAGCAAGGCGTCGCGCACCGCACCGCCCACGACGTACAGCCGCATCGGCGCGGGCGCAGGCGCGGGCGCAGGCGCAGTCACAGACGTGACGCGCGTCACGCGCGCAGGCTGCGGTCGGGGTTGCGGTAGGGCTCGTCCTCGGGCACGTAGTCGTGCTCGGTCAGCGCGTCGGCCATCCAGGCGGCCACGCCGGGTGCGGCCGTCACGCGGTCGACGTAGCTCTTGACGTGGGGTGACATCGGCAGCGCGTAACCGCGCAGGCGCATGCAGACCGGCGCGTACATCGCGTCCACCGCGCCAAAGCTGCCGTACAGGAACGGCCCGCCGCTGGCCGCCAGCGCTTCCAGCCACATCACCTCGATGCGCTCGACATCGGCGCGCACGCCGGCCTGTTCAGCCCAGATCCTGGCGCCCGCCGCTTGCAACCGGGCTTCGATGTTCATCGGGCAATGGCCGCGCAAGGCGCCGAAGCCGGCGTGCATCTCGGCAGCCAGGCAACGCGCCCGGGCGCGAGCCTGAATATCCTCGGGCCAGATGCCCCGGCCGGGGAATTTCTCGTGCAGGTATTCGAGGATGGCCAGGCTGTCCCACACCGCGAAGCTGTCGTCCAGCAGCACTGGCACCTTGCTAGCCGGGCTGTGGAGGGCCACCGCGCGGCGGAACTGCGAGCCGGGGCCGAAGTCGAAGCGCACTTTCACTTCTTCGAAGTGCAGGCCGAGTTGCTTCATCAGCACCCAAGGGCGCATCGACCAGGACGAGTAATTCTTGTTGCCGATCACAAGTTGCATGGCGGACTCCTTCGGGACATGACCCGCATGCTACGAGCGGGGCGGTTCACGAGCGACCTGAATGCTTGCGCAAGCCGTCCAGCCTGGCGCAGTCCTGCTGCTTGCCCAAGTAGCCCGGCGCGACCGCTTCCAGCGCAGTGGCCGTGATGCCCAGCGCCGACAGCCCTGGCAAGGTGCCGCTGGCCACGTTGGGCACAGACATCGAATCGACGTTGTCGCGCGACATCAGCGGCTCACCCGGCAGCCATTCCATGGCCAGCGCCTGCAAGCGGCCCAGGGCCGTGGGCAACGCCAGTTGCGGCCTGTCGTGGCCCGACCACTGGCCCGCCAGGTGCACCAGTTGCGACAGCGTGTAGACGCTGGGGCCTGCGCATTCGTAGGTCTTGCCGATGGTGCCGGCGTCGTCCAGGCAGGTCACGATGGCGCTCGCCACGTCTTCCACCCACACCGGCTGGAAGCGCGCGCCACTGCCAGCCAGCGGCAGCACCGGCGCCACCGCCTGCAGCGACGCGAAGAGGTTCAGGAAGCGGTCTTCGGCGCCGAAGATGACCGACGGCCGCAGCAGCGTGGCGTCCACCGCCGGCGTGCACAGCGCGGCTTCGCCGGCGGTCTTGCTGCGCAGGTAGTTTGAAGGGGCGTTGGGTCCGACGCCCAGCGCGCTGACATGCACCACGCGGCGCACGCCGGTGGCCGCGCAGGCCTGAGCCAGCCGGCGCGGCAAGTCGACATGCACGCGCTGGAAGTCAGCGGCGCTGCCGTGCAGGATGGCGATGAGGTTGATGACGGCTGTGCTGCCGGCCACCAGGCGCGCCAGTTGCGTGTCGTCGTGCACATTGGCCTGCACCACTTCCACGGTGGGCAAGGAGCGCACGGCGTTGGCGTGCTGTTGGCGCCGCGTCGGCACCACGATGACCGCACTG
The DNA here is from genome assembly GCA_038316205.1 of Burkholderiales bacterium. Lineage (GTDB taxonomy): Bacteria > Pseudomonadota > Gammaproteobacteria > Burkholderiales > Burkholderiaceae_C > Rubrivivax. The sequence continues at coordinate 22,962 of JBBQAI010000033.1, read as the reverse complement.
GCGCTGCGCGCCGCCAGCCGGGCACAGACGGCGCGACCGACGAAGCCTGTGCCGCCGAGGACGAGGATTTTTTCTGCGCGGTTGCTCAAGGGGATGCTTTCAACTCAGGGGAACTCAGGGGGTGGAACTCTGGGGAATCCACGGGGTGGAGCGGTCACGGTCGGGCGCAGCGGCACCGGCCTCGCGCAGGCCGGTCGATGGGCCGATGGCAGCGCCCAGGCGCGACTTCAGCGTGGGCAGGTTGGGGGCAGGTCCACCCGACGGTGCCGAGGGCGCAGCGCCCAGCAAGGCGGCGTAGTAGACGCTATTGGACAGCACCTTCTTGACGTAGTCGCGCGTCTCGGTGAAGGGAATGCTTTCGGCCCACGCGGCGGGTTCCATCATCGTGCCGCCTTCGCGCCAGCGGCGCGGTCGGCCGGGGCCGGCGTTGTAGGCGGCAGTGGCCAGGGCCAGCGAGCCGCCAAAGTCGTCCAGCACGCGCTTCAGGTAAGTCGCACCCAGCAGCAGGTTGGTGTCGCGGTCGTTGATCATCTCGGGCCGGTAGTCCAGGCCGATCTGCTTGGCCGTCCACTTGGCGGTGGCCGGCATCAACTGCATCAGGCCTGAGGCGCCGACACCCGAGCGCACGTCGGTGATGAAGCGCGATTCCTGGCGCATCAGGCCGTAGAGCACCGCCGGGTCCAGGCCCACGGTGCGCGCCTTGGCGACGACCTGGTCGCGGAAGGGCAGGGGAAAGCGTTGGGCGATGTCAATCTCGGTGCGCGTGCGGTCGCTGGTGTTGATGCAGCGGTCCCAGACTTCGCGGTCGCAGGCCCGCTGCGCGGCGGCCAGCAAGTCGCGCTCAGTCATGCCGCGCAATGAGAAATTCCATTCGCGGACGCCTTCGCTGCGCAGGCCGATGGCGATGAGCTGCAGCGCACGCGACAGGCCGGCATGGCTGCGCGCGGCTTCGCGTTCGGCCGGCGCCAGTGGCGCGGGAAGGGGCGGCAGCGTGATGCGCCCGCCCAGGTCTTCAACAGCCAGCTTGCCGTAGAAATTGAACTGGGTGGTGATGCCTTCCAGCGCCTGTTTCGAGGCGGCGCGCGCGGTGTCGCCGTCGGGCCCGGGCGCGGCCAGCGCGGCGGTGGCGCGGGCCCGCCAGTAGACCCAGGTGCTGTCGCGCTGCTCGACGCTGCCCATCGCGTCGATGGCCTTGGCCACCAGGCGCCAGCGCGCCGTGGCCGCCGCCGCCGGGCTGTCGGACTGGCGCAGCGCGGCGCGCACCTGCCAGGCCAGCAGGTCGTCGCTCCAGGGCGGCGGCGTGCCGGCCCTGTTGGCGGCTTCCCACAGCTGCCAGGCGCGGCGGGCGTGACCGGCGGCTTGCGGCTGCTGCTTCATCGCTGCGTTGCGCGCCACGAAGGCCCAGGCGGTAGCCGCCATCGACAGCGGCAGCGGTTGCGCCGCGCTGGCGTCCAGTTGCGTGGCGGCGGCGTCCGGGTCGGCGGCGGCCAGGCGCATCAGCGCCAGCAGCGTCAATTCAGACGCCGCGCCCGCCACCAGCGGCGACTTGCGCGCCAGGAAGCGCGCCGGGTTGTCCATCGCGTCGGCAATCGCCTGGGCGTGCTTGGGTTGCGCCAGCAGCACGGCGGCACGCGCGGTGCGCGGGCGGTTGGCCTCCACCGCCAGGCGGGCCACGTGCCAGGCGTCGTCGTGGCTCAGCACCTTGGCTTCGACCAGCGTGCGGCCAAGCAGCGCGCAGCCATCGTCCAGGTCTTTCTGCGCGGCCCAGGCGGCGCGCGCGGCCGCCTTCACGTCCTGGCCGTTCAGGTGCTGGGCCAGCAGCGCGTAGCAGCTGACCTCGCGGTCGTCGTTCATGCGGAAGCGCGGGTACTCGGTGCGCAGGTTCACCCAGTCGCGCCGGCGGCCCAGTTCGAGCAGCCAGTCGTTGCGCAGCCGGTCTTCGACGTAGCTGCCCGGCCAGCGGGCGTAGAAGGCGTCCAGATCGCTTTGCTGGGCTTCGGCCAGGCGGTTGCCCAGCTCCCAATATTCCACCCAGGGGGTCAGCGGGTGGCGGGCGGTGTTGACGGCCATGCGCGTGGCGGTCAGCGCGTTGCGGTCTTTCTTGCGCAGTGCCTCGCGGGCCTGCAGCACGGTGTCGTCGCCGCCGGGGGTGGGCGTCTGTGCCTGTACCGGGGCGGTGCCGGCCAGCACGGCCAGCAGAGTCGCCAGCAGCAGGGTCGAGAGGTCGGAAACCAGGGTGCGCATGCGGCTGAATCTAGCGCATGCCCCGTGGGGCTGTGGAAATGGCAACGATGGCCCGACAATGCGGCCATGAGCTTCGCCATGCCCCCGCTGGAACCGTCGCGCGACAAGAAGGTGCTGCGGCGCCAGTTGCAGTCCGAGCGGCAGACCCTGATCGACCGCCACCAGCGCGCCATGCAACTGCAGGAAGTGCTGCGCGTTTGGCTGATGGGCCGGGCCGACAAGGCCATCGGCGCCTATTGGCCGATCAAGGGTGAATTCGACACCCTGCCGGCCTTGTACCGCTGGATGGAAACCGACGAAGAGCGCTGCATCGGCCTTCCGGTGATCGACAAGACAACCAAGCAGCTCAGCTTCCACATGTGGTTCCCGGGCTGCGAAATGGAAGAAGACGCCTACGGCATCCCCAAGCCGAAAGACACCCCGGCCTTCCACCCCACGCTGCTGCTGGTGCCCTGCGTGGGTTACGGCGATGGCGGCGTGCGCCTGGGCTATGGCGGCGGTTTTTACGACCGCACGCTGGCCACCCTGACGCCCCGCCCCTACACCGTAGGCCTGGCTTATTCCAACGGCTACGTGCCGTGGTTGAAGGCCGAGCCGCACGATGTGCCGTTGGACGCCGTGCTGTGCGACGAAGGCCTGGCCTGGGAGACCGTGAGCCCCCCAGCTCGCTAGCGCTCGTTACCCCGCGAGGGGACCGTCCGCTGGCGGCCCGGCAAAGCCGATTCCGCAGCGGCAAGCTGGGTCCTGTGTCGATTCGGCCCTTAGACCAATTTCAGCTTGCGGCAGATGTCCAGCACCAAGGCGCTCTGGTTCAACGCGTAGAAGTGGATGCTGGGTGCGCCGCCAGCGATCAGGCGTTCGCACAGGCCGGCCACCACGTCGATGCCGAAGGCGCGAATCGAGGCGGCGTCGTCCAGATAGCCTTCCATCTTCAAGGCCACCCAGCGCGGCACTTCCACGCCGTCGCGCGCGGCAATCTGCGCGATGCGGCCGTAGTTGTGGAAGGGCATGATGCCCGGCACGATGGGCACGGTGACGCCCAGTTTGCGCACTTCGTCGACGTAGTGGAAATAGGCGTCGGGGTTGAAGAAGAACTGGGTGATGGCCGAATCGGCGCCGGCCTTCACTTTGTCGGCAAAGTGCTGCAGGTCGCGTTTGGCGTAGCGCTCTTCCGGGTGGTATTCCGGGTAGGCGGCCACTTCGATGTGCCAGTCGCTGCCCTGGGTTTCGCGGACGAAGCGGATCAGCTCGGCGGCGTAGCGAAATTCACCGGCCACGGCGGTGCCGCTGGGCAGGTCGCCGCGCAGGGCCACCAGGCGGTGGATGCCCAGTTCCCGGTAGCCGGCCAGGATCTCGGCGATGCCAGCGCGGGTGGAGCCGACGCAGGACAAATGCGGTGCGGCGTCGAAGCCTGAGGCGGCGATGTCCTTCACGGCCGCAAAAGTCTTTTCGCGTGTGGAGCCACCGGCGCCGTAGGTGACGCTGAAGTACTCGGGTTGCAGCACCGCCAGGTCTTGCACCACGGTCTTGAGCTTTTCGACACCGACGGGGGTGTTGGGCGGGAAGAATTCGAAACTGACGGGGACGCGGGCGCTCATGGCAGCCTCCTCGTGGGGCGGTCTAAGACCATCAAGAAAAAAGCCCGGGCGCAGACTGCGGCCGGGCCTGCATGAAAAAACCGGGGCGCGCTGGCATGCGCCCCGATCGCTTTCAGTACCGGTACGTGTCGGCCTTGTACGGGCCCTGCTTCGGAACACCGATGTACGCAGCCTGGTCGTCGCTGAGCTCGGTCAGCATCGCGCCGACCTTCTTCAGGTGCAGACGTGCGACCTTCTCGTCCAGGTGCTTGGGCAGCACGTAGACCTTGCCGATGTCATAGCTGTCAGGGTGGCTGAACAACTCGATCTGCGCGATGGTCTGGTTGGCGAAGCTGTTGCTCATCACGAAGCTGGGGTGGCCCGTGCCGCAGCCGAGGTTCACCAGGCGGCCTTTGGCCAGCATGATGATTTTCTTGCCGTCCGGGAACACGACGTGGTCAACCTGCGGCTTGATCTCGTCCCAGGTGCAGTCGGTGAGCGCGGCAACGTCGATCTCATTGTCGAAGTGGCCGATGTTGCAGACGATGGCCTGGTCCTTCATCGCGGCCATGTGGGCCTTGGTGATGACGCTCAGGTTGCCGGTGGCCGACACGAAGATGTCGGCCTTGTCGGCGGCGTATTCCATGGTCACGACCTTGTAGCCTTCCATCGCCGCCTGCAGGGCGTTGATGGGGTCGATCTCGGTCACCCAGACCTGGGCGCTCAAGGCGCGCAGGGCTTGGGCCGAACCCTTGCCCACGTCACCGTAGCCGGCGACCACGGCCACCTTGCCGGCGATCATCACGTCGGTGGCGCGCTTGATGGCGTCGACCAGGCTTTCACGGCAGCCGTACAGGTTGTCGAACTTGCTCTTGGTGACGCTGTCGTTGACGTTGATGGCGCGGAAGGGCAGGGTGCCCTTGGCGGCCATCTCGTTCAGGCGGTGCACGCCCGTGGTGGTTTCTTCGGTCACGCCGATGATTTCGGCGGCCTTGCGGGTGTACCAGGTGGCATCGACAGCCAGCTTGGCCTTTATCGCCGCGTACAGGCAGGTTTCTTCTTCGCTGGTGGGGTTGGCGATGACCGAGATGTCTTTCTCGGCCTTCTTGCCCAGGATCATCAGCAGCGTGGCGTCACCGCCGTCGTCCAGGATCATGTTCGGACCTTCGCCGGGCTTGCCCTTGCCGGCGAATTCGAAGATGCGGTGCGTGAAGTCCCAGTACTCGGCGAGCGTCTCGCCCTTGTGTGCAAAGACCGGCGTGCCACGGTCAACCAGCGCGGCGGCGGCGTGGTCTTGCGTGCTGTAGATGTTGCACGAGGCCCAACGCACGCTGGCGCCGAGTGCCTGCAAAGTCTCCACCAGCACAGCAGTCTGGATGGTCATGTGGATGCTGCCCGTGATGCGTGCACCCTTGAGCGGCTGGCTCTTGGTGAACTCTTCACGGATGGCCATCAGGCCGGGCATCTCGGTTTCGGCGATCTTGATTTCCTTGCGGCCCCAGGCGGCAAGTGACAGGTCGCGCACGGCGTGGTCGTGCAGGGATTTGGTGGTGGCGTTCATCGGTCAGGCTCCAAACGGTTGGGTAGGACCTGCGCGCAGCACCGTGGGGAGACTTGAACACTCACCCACGAGAACCATCGTGCAGGTGAGCGCGGTTGCAATGAAGTTTTCCGAGCCTGGCCTCAATGCACGGTGACGTGATGAAGGTTGCAACGCTCCTCGGAAACAGCCGGCATTCTAGCCACAGCCCCTGAAATGGGTGGCGGGCGGCTGTGGAAGACTTGGCAGATGACGGTGACATTTCCTCAACCCTGGGCGGCTGCACCGCGGTCTGTGCTGGCCGGCGTGCTGGGCCTGATGACCGACATCGACGACACGCTGACCCGCGACGGCGCGATCGAGCCGCAGGCCTTGGCCGCGCTGCACGATCTGGCCGCCGCCGGCCTGCCGGTCATCGCCATCACGGGCCGCCCGCTGGGCTGGAGCCTGCCCTTCATCGCAGACCCGGCGCGGGCCTGGCCGGTGGCGGCCATCGTGGCCGAAAACGGAGCGGTGGCGCTGGTCCGCAGCGGCGCTCAGGTGCTGACCGAATTCGCGCAAGACGCGCCGACGCGAGCAGAACACGCGCTGCGCTTGCAGGCCTGCGCAGCCCGCGTGCTGCGCGAGGTGCCGGGTGCGACGCTGGCGAAGGACAGCGGTGGGCGCGTCACCGATATCGCCATCGACCACAGCGAGTTTGCGCATCTGTGCGAAAACGCCATCGCCGATGTGGTTCGCGTGATGCGCGACGCAGGCTTGACGGCGACCGTCAGCTCCATCCACGTGAACGGCTGGATCGGCACGCACAGCAAGTGGACCGCCGCCCAGTGGATGCTGGGCCGGCTCTACGGCCGCGAACTGTCCGGCGAGATCCACCGCTGGCTCTATGTCGGGGACTCGACCAACGACCAGTTGATGTTCGAACGCTTCCCGATCGCCGTGGGCGTGGCCAATCTGATGCGTTTCAAGGCGCAGTTGCAGCACTGGCCGGCCTACATCACGCAGGGCCAGCGCGGGGCCGGCTTTGCGGAAGTGGCGCGAGCGGTTTTGTCCGCGCGCAGTTGAAGCCTGCCCCGGCGCGGTCCGCGCCGGGGCCTCGATCGCCCAACTTCAACCGACAGCCGCCAGCGCGTTGCGCCGCTGACGCGGCCCCAGCAGCGCCAGTCCGCCGGCCAGCAACAGGTAGCTGCCTGGCTCGGGCACGGCACTAATGATCACGGCCAGTGGCAAATTGGTCTGGAACACGTAGAACAGGCCCGCCGCAGGTCCGCTGAATGGCGACAGGTCAAAGTCGGGGCCGAGTTCTTCGGACAGTTCGTACAGGCGCAGTGTTTGCGACTAATTCGCCGCGTACACCGACCCCGAGTTGCCGAAGACCCGCTGGTTTCTGAAGCCGGTCAGCTCGCTGGCGACGTTGAAACCGCGGGCGCGCAAGTCGGGGGCCGTGCCGCCACCGCCCAGGTCGGCGCCGACGATCAGCGTGTAGCGCGACCAATCGCTGTAAAGCGGGCCACTGAACAGCGTCATGTAGCCCACGCCCAGCACGTCCAGCGGCGTCGCGTTGTTGGACGACCCGTCAACGGTGTCCGTCAGACCGATGGTGTCGAATGGCGTGTGGGGTGGGCCCTGGTAGCGGGTGATGAGGATGTTGAGCAACGTCAGTTTGCCCTGGAAGCTGGCGCTCGGTGGCGACGTTTGCGCCTGTGCGGCGCAAGCCAGCGTCAGGCATGCGGCGGCGCAAAGGCCACTGGTCAAGATCTTGAAAGTCGTGGTTTTCATGTCAGTGCCTTTTAAGGATGGGTGGCTGTTTGCGTTGGGTGGCGGCGCTTAGCACGGTGGCTCGCTGCCGACCGGGTACTCGCAGTACTCGCCCACGTGTTCGATGGCGGCATTCAGACCCGTCAAGCCGCAAAGCATGTTGTTGCCCCGGCCGCAGCCCACCACGAAATCCAGCGCATGGCCGGTGTTCAGCATCACGCATTTCGACGTGAAACTGGCCTGGCGCTGCTGGCCCGACGGCAGCCAACGCACATTGCTGGTCCAGACTTGGGAAACAGGGCCGTGTGGCTGGTCAGGTAGGCGCGGGTCTTGGTGCCTTGGCTGGCATTGGTGTCGGCCGCGAAGAATTCGCCGCTGACGCGGTAGCGGCCTGGGCGCGGTGCCATGAAGCGCACCGTGGCGTTCTCGCAATTCCAGCCGGGGTGGAGCAGGGTGCTGCCGGCCCCCAGCGTCGTGTCAGGCGACAGGCCAGTGGGATGAGGAGCCTGGTTGTGGACCACCAAAGGAGAATGCTGGGGGCACCTGCGTTCAGCTGGTAACCGACGATGCCCAGCGGCCAGGCGGGGGCCAGCGCCAGGTTGGGCAAGGCACGCAGGTTGGGTGAAGTTGGCGTGGTTTTCCATCCGTACTGCCACAGTGTCAGCGGGTTGTTGAGCTGGTTGTTGAATTGCCCCGACACCTCCCAGGATGTGGCCGGCGCTGGCGGTGCCGCCGCTGCCGGCGCGCACCCGACTGCCAAAGCCAGCGCCCTGAGCGATATTTTTTCAGTTTGTTCATGCTTCTTCCTCTGTGCTCGGCCACCGGATGGGCGCCGTATGCGCGCGGTGGCCAGCGTGCAGGGAGATGCCGCCTTGGCGCCGCACGCTGATGGCGCGCGAGCAGTAGAAGGGGGCACGACCACTCGAACGGGCACTGCATGAAAAGCCGGCCAGGCGTCCAACCCCTCAATTGAGGGGGGCGGTGCCGGTGGCTACAGCCCGAGGAAGCCGCTGATGCGGCCCAGCTCATCGTCCAAGGCGGCGCGGTAGGCCGCACCCCGCGGCGGCTTGCCGCTGACGTGGCCGATGTCAGGCACCAAGCGGCCTGCCTTCACCGCCACATTGCCCCAACCGATGACCTGCCCGCGCCACAGCAGCGGCAGCGCGTAGTAGCCGCGCACGCGCTTGGGCGCTGGCGTGTAGGCCTCGAAACGGTAGGCCCAACCCCAGAACAGCTCGAAACGGCGCCGGTCCCACACCACGGGGTCAAAGGGTGCCAGCAGGCGCAAGTGCTCGTCGAAAGCGTGGCGCTTGCTGGCGGGGTTCTCACCTTCAGGCCAGTACCAGTTCACGCCCTCAATCTGCACCTTGGGCAGGCGCGACTTGGCCCGTGCGAAGGCGGCGCGCACATGCGGTGTCCACTGCGGCACGCCAAAGCGGATGCGGCTGATCAGTTCGCTGAGCGAGCGCTCGGGCAGCGGCGCGTATATCTGCACCACCACGTTCACCAGCGCGTCCAAAGCAGCGGCGGTGTCGGGCTCTTGTTCAGCTTGGTCACGCGCCGCAAACAGGCGCACACCGCCTTCGCGTCGCGCAATGCGCAGCAGGCCGCGGTAGTGCATGCCGTCCAGCAACTGCGTGCTGGCGTTGCTGCTGCCGCCGAACCAGTTCTTGGACTTGCCATGGGCGAACTGCAGATCCACCGCGCGCGGGTGCACGACGCCTTGTGCGCGCACCCAATCCAGCACGGCGTGGGCCTGCGCCCAACGCGCGACAGGCCAAGCCGTGCGCGCTTCACGGGGGTGCATCAGCGCCTGTGTGTCGCGCGGCAGGAAGCCGTAGTTGACGAAGAAATCTTCCTCGATGGGCAACTTCGCGTAGCGCCGCTCCAGGTCACCCGCGCGGTAAGCCAGCACGCGGTGGCGCAATGTCAGATCTTGCGCGCGGGCCGGCGCACGTATCGGGTCAGCCTGCACGAAACCCAGCTTGGCGATGGCTTTGGGCAGGGTCGTCGGCTTGAACAGGCTGCGCGCCACAGCGTGGCGGCGCAGGTCGTCGAGGGTGATGCTGGGCATGAGCTTGTGCATGGCGGCCTGCATGATGCCGCCATCCCCATGCAGCCCCAGCCACTCAGCAAAAACGGGCGACTTCCGTCGCCCGTTTTTCAGTTCAGCAGCACAGCAGTGCCGCAGGTTCTGCTTCTGCTCAGAACCCGGCAGCCGCCTTCAGCGCTTCAACCTTGTCGGTGCGCTCCCACGTGAATTCCGGCTCTTCACGGCCGAAGTGGCCGTAGGCAGCGGTCTTCTCATAGATAGGGCGCAGCAGGTCCAGCATCAGGATGATGCCCTTGGGGCGCAGGTCGAAGACCTCGGCGACGATGGCCGACAGCTTCTCGTCGCTGATCTTGCCCGTGCCTTCGGTGTAGACCGTGATGTTCATCGGCTTGGCCACGCCGATGGCGTAGGCCACCTGCACCTGGCACTGCTTGGCCAGGCCGGCTGCGACCACGTTCTTGGCCACGTAGCGCGCGGCGTAGGCGGCAGACCGGTCGACCTTGGAAGGGTCCTTGCCGCTGAAGGCGCCACCACCGTGCGGGCAGGCGCCGCCGTAGGTGTCGACGATGATCTTGCGGCCGGTCAGGCCGCAGTCACCCTGGGGGCCGCCGACGACGAAACGGCCAGTCGGGTTGATCAGGTACTTGGTGTCTTCGGTGAGCCATTCCTTGGGCAGCACCGGCTTGATGATCTCTTCGCGGACTGCTTCGTAGAAAGCATCCGTCATCTTGTGGCCCAGGCTGTACTCGGGCGCGTGCTGGCTGCTCAGCACCACGGTGTCAATGCTGACCGGCTTGCCGTCCACGTAGCGCATCGTGACCTGGCTCTTGGCGTCAGGCCGCAGGAAGGGCAGGCGGCCGTCCTTGCGCAGTTGCGCTTGGCGTTCCACCAGGCGGTGCGCGTAATAGATGGGCGCGGGCATCAGCTCGGGCGTTTCGTCGCAGGCGTAACCGAACATCAGGCCCTGGTCGCCGGCGCCGATGTTCAGGTGGTCGTCGCTGGCGTGGTCCACGCCCTGGGCGATGTCGTTGGACTGCTTGTCGTAGCAGACCATCACCGCGCAGCCCTTGTAGTCGATGCCGTATTCGGTGTTGTCGTAGCCGATGCGCTTGATGGTGTCGCGCGCGACCTGGATGTAGTCGACGTGGGCGTTGGTGGTGATCTCGCCGGCCAGCACCACGAGGCCCGTGTTGCACAGCGTCTCGGCGGCCACGCGGCTGCGCGGGTCTTGCGTGAAGATCGCGTCGAGGATGGCGTCTGAGATCTGGTCAGCCACCTTGTCGGGGTGACCTTCAGAGACGGATTCGGATGTGAAAAGGAAGTCGTTCGCCACTTGAAAAGCTCCGGTTGGATTGCACAAGGTGCGTCGCCGGTGGTGCTTGTTGTTCCGCGGCGAACGCTTTAGCGGGTTTGTTGAGCAGGTGGCCGTGGTGGCCGGTTGCCCGGCGGGGGTGTCGCTATGCTTCACTTCCGCAGTCGCCCCGCAAGTTGTTCTTTAACTCCGGCGATGCGTCAAGTATACAAAGCATGCTGATCCTGATTCGATGGCTGTCGGGCCGCTCCTTGCGGCTTTTGCACGGCCTGGGCGGGGCGCTGGGCTGGGCCGGCTACCTGCTGTCACCCAGCTACCGCCGCCGCTTGAACGACAACGCCGCCTTGGCGGGTTTGACGCTGGCCGCGCGCCGTGCCGCCGTGGCCGATGCGGGCCGGCTGGTGATGGAGTTGCCGCGCCTGTGGCTGCGCCCGCGCTCCCAGCCGATCGCCGACCCGGTGCGCTGGGAAGGTGCCGAGCTGCTGGAAGCGCTGCTGGCGCGCGGCTGCGGCCTGGTCCTGCTGACGCCGCACATGGGCAGTTTCGAGGTCAGCGCGCAGGCCTACGCCGAGCGTTTCGGTGCCCGCGAGCCCATCACCGTGCTCTACCGCCCGGCGCGCCAGGCCTGGCTCCGTGAACTGGAAGAAACCGCCCGCGCGCGCCCGGCGCTGGCCACCGCACCGGCCACGCTGGCCGGTGTGCGCCTGATGATGCGGGCCCTGAAGCGCGGCGAAACCGTGGGCTTGCTGCCCGACCAGGTGCCGCCTGACGGCATGGGCGTGTGGGTGCCTTTCTTCGGCCGCCCGGCCTACACAATGACCCTGGCTGCGCGCCTGGTCCAGCAAACTGGCGCCGCCGTGGCCGTGCTGTGGACCGAGCGCGTGGCGCGTGGTGCCGGTTACGTGGTGCGGGCCATCGAACTGCCGGTGTCCTTGCCCGAGCGCGGCGGCGACGACGCGGCCAGCGCGCTGGCCATCAACCGCAGCATGGAAGCGGTGATCCGCATGATGCCCAGCCAGTACCTCTGGGGTTACCACCGCTACAAAAACCCGCGTCGGGTAGAGAGTCCGTCCTGATGCTGAAGAAGCTGTTTGCCAATGGCTTGGCGCGTGTCGTGCTGGCCCTGGTCTGGTTGTTGCACTGGCTGCCGCTGGCCCTGCTGGCGCCATTGGGCCAGGGCCTGGGTCTGCTGCTGCACGCCTTCGGCCACGCGCGGCGCGGCGTCGCGCTGACGAATTTGGCACTGTGCATGCCAGAACTCAGCGAGGCCGAACGCCGCCGCCTGGTGCGCGAGCATTTCATGTGGACGGGCCGCAGCCTGCTCGAGCGCGGCTTGCTCTGGCACGCCAGCAAGGCACGGCTGCAGCGGCTGATCCATGTCGAAGGCGATGTGCACCTGGCCGAGCGCAGCGACCAACCCGTGATGTGGCTGGTGCCGCATTTCGTCGGCCTGGAAGTGGCCGGCGCCGCGACGCAGATTTTCCAGACGCGCATGGGTTGCGACATCTACACCGCGCAAAGCAACCCGGTGATGGACGCCGCTTTCCACAAAGGCCGCGGGCGCTTCGGTCTGGGGCTGCTGTTCAACCGCCAACAGGGCGCGATGCCGGTGGTGCGGGCGATCAAGAAAGGCGTGGCCTTCTTCAACCCGGCCGACATGGATTTCGGCCTGCGCGACGCCGCTTTCGTGCCCTTTTTCGGCCAACCCGCCGCCACGCTGTTGGCGCCGTCGCGCATGGCCAAGAGCCTGGGCATGGTGGTGCAGCCGCTGATCGCCGAGATGCTGCCCGGCGGCCAGGGTTACCGGGTGCGTTTCATGCCCGCCTGGAACAACTGGCCGACCGACGACCCAGTGGCCGACGCAGCGGCGATGAACGCCTTCATCGAGACCCAGATCCGCACCATGCCGGCGCAGTATTTCTGGGTTCACAAGCGCTTCAAGTCGCGGCCTGAAGGTCTGCCGCCGGTGTACCGATAATCGGCCGATGCGGGTTCCCTTCACCAAGATGCAAGGCGCGGGCAACGACTTCGTCGTGCTCGACCGCGTGCAGCATCCGCTGGACCTCAGCACCGCTCAGTTGAAACAACTGGGTGACCGCCGTTTCGGCGTTGGCGCTGACCAGATCCTGATCGTCGAGCCCAGCACCACGCCGGGCATCGACTTCCGCTACCGCATCGTGAACGGCGCCACCGGCGACGAGGTCGAGCACTGCGGCAATGGCGCGCGCTGCTTCGTGCGCTATGCGCACGGACAGGGCCTGACGGACAAAACGACCATCCGCGTCGAGACCGTCAACCGGGTGCTTGAACTGCGTTTGCGGCCCGATGGCCGCGTCACCGTGGATATGGGCCTGCCGGTCTTCGAGCACAGCCGCGTCCCCTTCGACAGCAGCGGTTTGACTGCGCGGACGGAGGGCGACTTTGCGCTGTGGCCGCTGGAAGGCGCTGACGCTACGGATGGCGCCGACGTGGCCGTGCTGTCGATGGGCAACCCGCACGCCGTGCTGCACGTCGACGACGTCGACGCCGCACCGGTCGCCACGCTGGGCCCGCGCATCGAGACGCACGCGCGCTTCCCGCGGCGCGTCAACGTCGGCTTCCTGCAAGTGATGTCGCGCAGCGAGGTGCGCCTGCGCGTGCACGAGCGCGACGCCGGCGAGACGCTGGCCTGCGGCACGGGCGCCTGCGCGGCCGTGGTGGCGGGTATCCGGCTGGGCTGGCTGGACCGCCGCGTCGCGGTCCACGCACGCGGCGGCGACCTGTTGATCGAATGGCCAGCCGCCGACGCGGCTGTGTTGATGACCGGCCCTGCCGAGACCGTCTTCCACGGCGAAATTGAACTCTGAAAACAGCGAGCGACCCTTGACCAACTCCACGACCCCGACCACCCCACCGACCCCGCCGATGACCACCAACGGCGTGCAGGGCATCACCGAAGCCGACATCGCCAACTACCTGGCCAACACGCCGGGCTTCTTCGAGCGGCATGCCGAATTGCTGTCGGCGGTGCAGCTGAGCAGCCCGCACGGCGCGCGTGCCGTGAGCCTGCAAGAGCGGCAGATGCAGATGCTGCGCGAGCGCATCAAGGGTCTGGAGGCGCGCATCATGGACATGGTGCGCAACAGCCAGGAAAACGTCGCCATCGCCGACCGACTGCAGCGCTACACCACCGCCATCCTGCTGACCGCCGACGCACAAGCCTTGCCGTCGCGCATGGTGGAAACGTTGAGGCACGAGTTCCAGATTCCGCAGGCCGCGATCCGCCTGTGGGGCCTGGATGCCGTGCACATGACCCACGCTGACGGCACCGATCTGCCCAGCTTCATGCAAGCCGCCAGCGACGACATCAAGAGTTTCGCGGCCAGCTTGACGCTGCCCTACTGCGGCGTGAACGCCGGCTTCGAAGCGGCCGAATGGGTGGACGAAGCGGCGGCGATGACCTCGATGGCGATGATCCCGCTGCGCCACGCCGACACCTGCTTCGGCATGCTGGTGCTGGCCTCGCCCGACCCCACGCGCTACGCCGCCGACATGGGTACCGAGTTCCTGTCGCGCCTGGGCGAAGTCACCTCGGCGGCGTTGTCGCGGCTGCGTCTGACGGCACCGGCTGCCGCCTGAGCGCAGCGATGAACGCTGCGGCAGCCGGTAGTGCGCAGTCGGTCGAGAAAGCCGAACTCGCCGCCGAACTGCAGCGCTTCCTGGAACACCTGCGTGTCGAACGCCGACTGGCCGACCGCACCGTCGCGATGTACCGAGAGGCGCTGCTGCGCCTACAGGCCTCGGCCGCCGCGTCGCTGCCGGCCGCCGTGCCGCTGCAGGCCGCGCAGCCGCATCACATCCGCAACTGGGTGGGACAGTTGCGCCTGCGCGGCCTGGCGCCGCGCAGCATCGCCATCGCACTGGCCGCCTGGCGCGGGCTTTATCGCTGGTGGGGTCGGCAAGGGCTGGTGCAAGTCAACCCTGTGGAAGGCATCCGTCCACCCAAGGCCGCCAAGCCTTTGCCGAAAGCCTTGTCGGTGGAACAGGCGGTGGCGCTGGCTGAACACCAGACACAGCACGGCAACACCGTCGAAGCACCGGCTTTGGCCGCGCGCGACCACGCCATCACCGAACTGCTGTACGGCTGCGGCCTGCGCGTGGCCGAGCTGATCGGGCTGGACCGTGTGGCCAGCAGCGGCGCACGCGGCTGGTTGGACGTGGACGACGCCACCGCGCACGTGTTGGGCAAAGGCAGCAAGCGGCGCAGCGTGCCCGTGGGCAGCGCGGCGCTGGTTGCGCTGCAAGCCTGGCTGGATGTGCGCGGCACGTTGGCCGATGCCGACGAGCCGGCACTCTTCGTCAGCCGGCGCGGCACGCGGCTGACGCCCAATCAGCTGCGCAACCGGCTGCAAGCGCAGGCGCAGCAAGCCGGTGTGCCGACGCGCGTGCACCCGCACATGCTGCGTCACAGTTACGCCAGCCATTTGCTGCAGTCCAGCGGCGACCTGCGCGCGGTGCAGGAACTGCTGGGCCACGTCAGCATCAGCACCACGCAGGTCTACACCAAGCTGGACTTTCAGCACCTGGCCAAGGTCTACGACGCCGCGCATCCGCGGGCGAAGAAACGCTGAAAGCGGCGCCTTCGCGCGCCGCGCTTGACGTGGCGGTATCAGCGTCTCAACTTCAGCGTTGAGCCTTCAGCGTCCCATCGGCCTGCGCCCAAGCCAGTTCCAGCTGTGGTTTCAATGCATCCGCTTGTGCCGGCTTGCCCTGCGCGCGCAAGGCCTGCGACAAGCCGTTCAGCGCCCAGCCGTTGGCTGGCATCAAGGCCAGGTCTTCGCGAAAGGTCTTCTCGGCTTGCGCCGGCTGGCCGGCACGCAGTTGCAGATCGCCCAGCGCCACGCGGGCGCCGGCAGCCAGCATCGGCGGTTCGTTGTCGTCGGCGCGCTGTGAGGCGGCCACGGCCAGCGCCTGCTGCTTGAAGGCTTCGTCGTGGCGCCCTTCGGCCGAGGCGATCTCGGCGCGCAGCCGTGCGGTGCCCGATTCGGCCAGTTCGCGCAGCACGCGGTCGAAACCGACTTTGCCCTGGCTGGCCTTGGCCACGGCGGCTGCGCCGGTTTCGGCCTTGACCAACGCGGCGCGCGCATCGGCCAGGCGCGCGGTGCGCGCGTAGGCCACGCCGCGCGCCTGTTCGCCGAGGGCTAGTGCCAAGCCCACGCCGGCTTCGGGTGCGGGCTCTTGCAGCACGGCGTCCCACCGCTGCAGGCGCAGCAGGGCCAGCAAGGGCAGGCTGCGGGTGTACTCGGCATACGCGTGCTTGCCCTTGGCCCGCGCCGCCAATTCGCGCGCGGCCTGCACGGCGGTGTCGCCCCGGCCCTGCATCAGCGCGGCGAACCACAGGAAGTGCTGGTCGTGGTTGCGCCAGTCCTTGGTGTTGTCGAAGCCCTGCGCTTTCTGTTCGGCGGCCAAGGTCACGTCGGCGGCCACGGCCGCTTCGTTGACCCGCGCCGCGTCGGCATAACGCCCGATGCGGCCGTAGGTGTGCGAGGGCATGTGCACCAAGTGCGGCGACGCCGGTGCCAGCCCGCCCAGCCGGTCGGCAGCGCCTTCTGCACGCTGCGCCACGCCGCGTGCGTCCACCGCGTGGATCAGGTAATGGTTCAGTCCGATGTGCTGCGGCTGCAGCGCCAGCCCGCGTTCCAGCGCGCTGGCCACGTCGCCGATACGACCCGTGGCCTTGCCGGTCTTGGCGTCCCACCAGTCGGCGCGCGTGGCCACCATCTCGGCTTCGGCCCACAGAGACAGCAATTCGGGGTCACCCGGTGCGGCGGCCGCTAGCGTGCGCATGCGTTCGGCGTAAGCCAGGTCCAGCGGGTCGGCCTTCTCGCCTTCCTCGTCTTTCGCGCCGCAGCGGTCGGCCAAAAGCGGCGCCATCTCGCGCGCTGCCTGGGCCTGGCTGCCGTGGCCGTAGCGCAGTGCCATTGCGGCCATCAAGTCGCGTTCACGCGGGGTGGCGCGGGCTGCGTGGGCCAGTGCGTAGTCCACGTAGCGCAGCGCCTCGGCGACCCGGCCCCGGTGGGTGTTGTTGATGTTGGGCCCGAGCTGCCAGGCCACGCCCCAGGCGCACATCGCGCAGTCGGGGTCTTGCGCCAGCCCGGCCTTGAACATGCGCACGGCCTCGACCTCGTTGAAGGCGTAGGCCTGCAGCACGCCCTGCGTGTACCAGCGCTGCGCAGCGGGCACGGCGGTGGTGATGGGCACCTGCACGTCGCCAAAGCCCTTCAGGTCGGGCGCGCGGGCCGTGCGGTCGGGCTGCAGCGGGCCCAGGGCGCAGGCGGTCAACAGCGACAGCACGGCGCTGGCCAGCAGCGAACGGGACATCTTCTTCATCGCAAACCTTCATCGGGGACGGTGCGAGGGGTTCTACGGGCAGCCTGGCACCGCGTCAATCGGTGCGTGAATCAGGGCACCGTTCGGGGCGACAGCGAGAATGCGCGGCATGAAAGCCATCCGACTGCGCGCGGGCCGCGAACGCTCCTTGCAACGCCGCCACCCCTGGGTCTTTGAGGGCAGCGTGGCCAGCGGCAAGGCCGACCCCGGCGAGACGGTGCGCGTCGAAGACGCCGACGGCCGCTTTCTGGCCTGGGGCGCCTACAGCGGCAGTTCGATGATCCGCGTGCGGGCCTGGTCCTTCATGGAAACCGAGCGCATCGACCGCAGCTTCTTCGAACGCCGCATACAGGCCGCTGTGGCGCTGCGTGCCCGCTTGCCCATCAACAGTACGGGGCTGCGCCTGGTGCACGGTGAGGCCGACGGCCTGCCGGGTTTGATCGTCGACCGCTACGGCGACACGCTGTGCGCACAGTTCGGTTCGGCCGGTGTCGAACGCTGGAAACAGGCGCTGGTGGATGCGCTGCTGCAGGCCACGGGCCTCGGTCGCTTGTACGAGCGGTCTGATGCCAGCGTGCGCAGCCTGGAAGGCCTGCCGGCGCGGACTGGCTGGCTGCGGCTGCCTGCGGGCGACCCAGGCGCCACCGAAGTGACCATCACCGAACACGACTGGCGTTTGACGCTGGACGTGGCCGAGGGCCACAAGACCGGCTTCTACCTGGACCAGCGCGACAACCGCGCGCACTTTGCCCGCTGGGTTCGCCAACTCAGTCTGCAGCGCGTGCTGAATTGCTATTGCTACACCGGGGGCTTCACGGTGGCCGCACTGGCCGGCGGCGCGGCCCACGTGACCAGTGTCGATTCGTCGGGACCGGCCATCGCCCGCGTGCAGGCGCATGTGGTCCTGAACGGCTTTGATGCCGCGCGCAGCGAGGGCCTGGACGCCGACGTCAACCAGTTCCTGCGCGACAGCCTGAAGGCCGGCCGGCGCTTCGACGCCATCGTGCTCGACCCGCCCAAGTTCGCGCCCACGGCGGCCCACGCCGAGCGTGCCGCGCGGGCCTACAAAGACATCAACCGACTGGCCTTCATGCTGTTGGAGCCGGGCGGCTTGCTGCTGACGTTTTCCTGTTCGGGCGGCATTGGCGCCGAGCTCTTCCACAAGATCGTCGCCGGCGCGGCCATCGACGCCGGCGTGGACGGCGCCATCCTGCAGCGCCTGGAAGGCGCGTGCGACCACCCGACGACCATGCTCTTCCCCGAGGGTGAATACCTCAAGGGTCTGGCGGTGTTGAAAAGTACCGGCGACCCAGTCCCGCGTTCTGGGGATTGAAGGCCCGCGCGCCCCCCAGTCAAGGGGGCTGTGGGGCCGGTCAGCGGGCTGGTCTTCGGCGAACATCGGTGTGTGCTTTTCACCGACCCACCGACCCGGAGCTTTCCCTTGGCCCACACCGCTATTCAACGCTCGCTGAGCATCTTTGCCCTGGCCATTGCCGCGCTGGCCACTGCGCCCGCCGCCCACGCGCTGACCTTCGTGTTCAACGACACCACCGTGGGGGGCAGCATGTCGCCGGCGCAATTGACTGCCGTCAACACGGCGGGCAACTACTGGTCCAGCAAGTTCACCGACAACGTGACGGTCTATGTGGACATGGGTTTTGACCACCTGGGCTCCAGCATCCTGGGCCAGACCGGTTCGGCCTTCACGTCCAAGACCTACAGCTCGCTGCGGGCCAGCTTGATGTCTGACGTCTCCTCGTCGCGCGACGTGACGGCCGTGGCCAGCCTGCAGACCGGCCCGGCGCTGTCTTTCTACGCCACCCAGGGCGACCTGAGCAGCCGCTACGACAACGACGGCTCCACCAACAACACCTTGCTGGGGCTGACAACGGCCAACGCCAAGGCGCTGGGTTACGCCACCACCACCAACGCCGCGAACCCTGACGCGACGATGACCTTCTCCAGCGATTTCTCCTTCGCCTACACCCGCGTCGGCGGCACGCCCAGCAACCAGATCGACTTCATCACCGTCGTCGAACACGAACTGGGTCACGCACTGGGCTTCGTTTCGGGTGTGGACGACATCGACTATTGCGCCGGTGCTGGCAGAGGTGCGGCCTGCAACATCAGCGAAGGCGTGGACCGCTTCGAAAGCGACTGGTGGTACGAGCCGCTGGACCTGTTCCGCTACAGCGCAGCCGGCCTGGACATGCGCGTCGGCGGCAACCCCTATTTCTCGATCGACGGCGGTGCCACGGCCATCGAGACCTTCTCCACCGGAAGCACCAACGGCAATGGCTACCAGGCCAGCCACTTCGGCACCGGTTCGATCAACCTGATGCGCCCTTACGTCAGCTATGGCCAGGCTTATGACGCCACCGATGCCGACCTGGCCGCCTTCGACGTCATCGGCTGGAACCTGGCTGCCGCCGTGCCCGAACCCGGCGCCTGGGCGCTGATGGCCGCCGGCCTGGCCGCGATGACAGGCGTTGCCCGCCGCCGCCGCGCTGCGGCCTGATCAGCGGCAACGCTGCGCTACCGAAAGCGGCCGCGAGGCCGCTTTTTTCATGGCGCCGGCGTATGTGATGCGGGCTTGGGCAGGGCCACCCGCGTGTCGAACTTCGCGCGCTTCACGCTGAAGAAGGCCTTCACGTTGCGCACATTGGCGTCCTGCGTGAACAGGCGCTGCACCAGCGCGTGGTAGGCCGGCATATCGGCCACCTGAAGCGCCAGCATGAAGTCAGGGCCGGGCGACACGCGGTAGACCTGCTGCACCACGGTTTCTGCCACCGCGCGGGCCTCGAAGGCGTCCAGGTGCTCGGCGCCCTGGCGGTCCAGGGTTACCTCCACCAGCGCCGTCAGACCTTCGCCCGCGCCCAGCACCCGCAGGTTGATCAACGCCACGCGGCCTTCGATGACACCGGCGTCCAGCAGCCGCCGTACCCGCCGCAGCGCGGTGGCCGGTGAAGTCAGGGCCCGTTCGGCCAGGTCCTGGTTCGACAGCGCAGCGTCGTTTTGCAGCAGGTCCAGCAGGCGCAAGTCCGTGGCATCGAGATCCATGAGAAAATTTTACGACGAAAGTTGACATCAAAATGGCTGAATATTTCACATGGATGATTGGTTGGTGATTTCAATCATAAAACAGGTCAAATTTGACGGAAAATTTCAGCTCACCCGACCTAGGATGCGCCACCCCGTTATCCAAGGACATCCCAACCATGTGTGGCATCGTCGGCGCCGTCAGCACCCGCAACATCGTTCCCATCCTGCTCGAAGGCTTGAAGCGTCTGGAATACCGGGGCTATGACTCGTGCGGCGTGGCCGTGCACCAGGGTGGCGAACTGCGCCGGGCGCGCAGCACCAGCCGCGTGGCGGAACTGGAAGCGGGCATCGCGGCCGAGGGCATCGCTTCGGGCACCGGCATCGCGCACACGCGCTGGGCCACGCACGGCGTGCCGGCGGTGCGCAACGCCCACCCGCACTTCTCGGGCGGCGCGCATGTGGACGCCATGGCCACCGGCTTCGGCTCGCTGGACGGTGACGACAACGCGGCCCCTGTCGCACCCGTCGCACGCATCGGCCTGGTCCACAACGGCATCATCGAAAACCACGACGAACTGCGCGCCGAACTGCAGCAGCGCGGCTACCTCTTCGCCAGCCAGACCGACACCGAAGTCATCGCCCACCTGGTGCACAGCCTGTACAGCGGCGACCTGCTGGAAGCCGTGCAGCAGGCTTTGCCCCGGTTGCGCGGTGCCTACGCCATTGCCGTGTTTTGCCGCGACGAACCGCAGCGCGTGGTGGGCGCGCGCCAGGGCTCACCGCTGGTCTTGGGCGTGGGCATGGCCGCGGGTGCGGGTGGAAACGGCGCCACCGAAAATTTCCTGGCCAGCGACGCCATGGCGCTGGCCGGCGTCACCGACCAGATCGTCTACCTCGAAGAAGGCGATGTCGTCGATTTGCAGCTCGGCAAATATTGGATTTCGGCGGCCGATGCGCAAGGCCGCTACCTGCCTGTGCAGCGCACGGTGCGCACCGTGCACGCCCACAGCGGCGCGGCCGAATTGGGGCCTTACCGGCACTACATGCAAAAGGAAATCTTCGAGCAGCCGCGCGCGCTGGCCGACACGCTTGAGGGCGTTGAAGGTATCAGCCCTGAACTGTTCGGCGACGGCGCTTACCGCATCTTCAAAGAGGTCGACCGCGTGCTGATCCTGGCCTGCGGCACCAGCTTTTATTCCGGCAGCACGGCGCGCTACTGGCTGGAAAGCATCGCCGGCATTCCCACCACCGTGGAAGTGGCCAGCGAGTACCGCTACCGCGACAGCGTGCCCGACCCGCGCACCCTGGTCGTCACCATTACGCAGAGCGGCGAAACGGCCGACACCCTGGCCGCGCTGAAGCACGCGCGCAGCCTGGGCATGACGCACACGCTGACCATCTGCAATGTGTCCACCAGCGCCATGGTGCGCGAATGCGAACTGGCCTACATCACCCGGGCCGGCGTTGAAATTGGCGTGGCCAGCACGAAAGCGTTCACCACCCAGCTGGCCGGTTTGTATTTGCTGACGTTGGCATTGGCGCAAGTGCGTGGCCGCCTGAGCGACGAGCGCGAAGCGGCCGAATTGAAAGCCCTGCGCCACCTGCCCGTGGCCTTGCAGGCGGTGCTGGCGCTGGAGCCGCAAATCATTGCCTGGAGCGAAGATTTCGCGCGCAAGGAAAACGCCCTGTTCCTGGGGCGCGGCCTGCATTACCCGATCGCGATGGAAGGCGCGTTGAACCTGAAAGAGATCAGCTATATCCACGCCGAGGCCTACCCGGCTGGCGAGTTGAAGCACGGCCCCCTGGCCCTGGTCACCGACCAGATGCCGGTGGTGACGGTGGCCCCCAACGACGCCTTGCTGGAAAAGCTGAAAAGCAATTTGCAGGAAGTGCGCGCCCGTGGCGGCCAGCTGTATGTCTTCGCCGACGACGACACCCACATCAGCAACGAACCCGGCGTGCACGTCATCCGCATGCCCGAACACTACGGCCCTCTGTCGCCCATCCTGCACGTGGTGCCGCTGCAATTGCTGGCGTACCACACCGCCTGTGCGCGGGGAACGGACGTGGACAAGCCGCGCAATTTGGCGAAGAGCGTGACGGTGGAGTGAGGGCGGGCGTCAACAGCCGTCATGGCAGGCGGTGGACAGATCATGCCAATGCGGACAGGCTGGTCCTGGACTCACCCAGCTTGAAAACCGAAATCACTTGCACCAAGCAACGGGCCTGGTCTTTCATGCTGTCGGCGGCAGCGGCACTTTGCTCCACCAGTGCCGCGTTTTGCTGCGTGACCTGGTCCAGCTGTTGCACGGCATCGCCGACCTGGCCGATACCCTGGGCCTGCTCGACGCTGGCGGAGCTGATCTCGGCCAACAGGTCGGACACCCGGCTCACCTGCGCCACGATGTCGTCCATGGAGGTCCCCGCCTGGTCCACCAGCCGGGAGCCGGATTCGACCTTGGCCACGCTTTGCTCGATCAGTGTCTTGATTTCCTTCGCGGCCGTTGAGCTGCGCTGCGCCAGGCTGCGGACCTCGGACGCCACCACGGCGAAGCCGCGACCCTGTTCGCCGGCTCGCGCGGCTTCAACAGCAGCGTTCAGGGCCAGGATGTTGGTCTGAAAAGCAATGCCTTCGATGACGCCAATGATGTCGGAAATCTTTCTGCTGGACTCGGTGATGGCGCGCATGGTGCCGACCACCTCGCCGACCACGACCCCGCCTTTGGCCGCAGCCTCACCGGCACTGCCCGCCATCTGATTGGCCTGGCGCGCCGTGTCGGCGTTTTGCTTTACCGTGGCCGTGAGCTCTTCCATCGCGGCTGCGGTCTGCTGCAGATTGCTGGCCTGCTCTTCGGTGCGCTGGCTCAGATCGGCATTCCCGCTGGCAATTTGTGCACTGCTGGTGGCGATGGCGTCAGCACTCGATCGTAATAGTCCGACCAGTACCGTCATTGCGCTGCGATCGAGGCCGCAGCAACATCTGACCTGATGGATTGGGCCCAGGATTAGGTGCCCACCAACAGGAGATGGTGGACACCATGAAGAGTGAAACAAGGATCGGCGTGGC
>JBBQAI010000061.1:0-23321 GCA_038316205.1 Burkholderiales bacterium | reverse complement strand
TGCTGCAGGTCGATGGTCAGCGTGTCCCAGCCCTGGTGGGCCATGGTCTCGGCCGAAAAGCTGTTGGCAATCGCCAGCCAGCCGTTGACGGCAGCGCCGCCGCTCTTCCAGATCGCACGCAGGGTGTTGGCTCTCATCGGTGTCTTTCTCGTGAACAAATGAAGATCGGTTCAACGGTCCAGCGCGGGGCGCTTGGGGTTGAAGGCCCAGCCGGGGATCAAGGATTGCATCGCCGCGGCGTCGTCGCGTGCGCCAAGGCCGTGCTGTTTGTACAACTGGTGCGCCTTGTCCACTTCCACCATGTCCAACTCGACACCCAGGCCAGGCCTGGTCGGCACCTGCACATGGCCGCCGACGATCTGCAGCGGCTCCTTCGTCAGGCGTTGCCCGTCCTGCCAGATCCAGTGCGTGTCGATGGCTGTGACGCGGCCAGGCGCGGCAGCGCCCACGTGCGTGAACATGGCCAGCGAGACATCGAAATGGTTGTTCGAATGGCTGCCCCAGGTCAGTCCCCAGTCGCGGCAGGTTTGCGCCACGCGCACGCTGCCCGCCATGGTCCAGAAATGCGGGTCGGCCAGCGGGATGTCCACGCTTTGCAGGCTCAGTGCGTGGATCAATTGCCGCCAGTCGGTGGCGACCATGTTGGTGGCCGTGGGCAGGCCGGTGGCGCGGCGGAATTCGGCCATCACCTCGCGGCCCGAATAGCCGTCTTCGGCACCGCAAGGGTCTTCGGCGTAGGCCACCACGCCATGCAGGTCGCGCATCCAACGCACCGCGTCTTTCAGCAGCCAGCCGCCATTCGGGTCCAGTGTCACGCGGGCTTGCGGGAAGCGCTCGTGCAGCGCGGTGACGGCCGCCACTTCGTCTTCGCCGCGCAGCACGCCACCTTTCAGCTTGAAGTCGTTGAAACCGTAGCGTTCGCGCGCGGCTTCGGCCTGGCGGACGATGCATTCGGGCGTCAGTGCCGCTTCGTGACGCAGGCGAAACCATTCGTTGTCGGCACCCGGTTCGCTGTTGTAGGGCAGGTCGGCTTTCGTGCGGTCGCCGACGAAAAACAGATAGCCCAGCATTTCCACAGCGTCGCGTTGCTGGCCTTCGCCGAGCAGCGCGGCCACCGGCACATCCAGGTGCTGGCCCAGCAAATCGAGCAGCGCCGATTCGATCGCGGTGACCGCGTGGATGGTGGTGCGCAGGTCGAAGGTCTGCAGCCCGCGGCCGCCGCTGTCGCGATCGGCGAAGGTTTTCTCGACGCGCTGCAGCAGACCCGCGTGCGCGGCTATCGGCTGGCCCACCACCAGCGCCGCCGCGTCCTGCAGCGTCTGCCGAATCTTCTCGCCGCCCGGCACCTCGCCCACTCCGGTGCGGCCGGCGTTGTCGGTCAGCAGCAGCAAGTTGCGCGTGAAGTACGGGCCGTGGGCGCCGCTCAGGTTGAGCAGCATGCTGTCGCGGCCCGCCACCGGGATGACGCGCAGCGCGGCAATGACGGGCGTGCTGGCTGGCATGGCCGGGTACTCAGTCGGCCGTGATCTTGCCGACTTCGATGACCTTCTTCCAGCGCGCGAATTCGCTGGCCTGGAAGGCGGTGAACTGCTCGGGCGTGTTGCCCACGATCTCGAAGCCCAGTTCCAGCAGCTTGGCCTTGATGACGGGGTCGGCCATGCCGGCCACGACAGCCTCGTACAGCCGCGTCTTGATGTCGGCGGGCAGGCCTTTGGGTGCAGCGAAGGCCTGCCACGACTGCACATCGGCACCCTTCACACCTTGTTCATCCATCGTCGGCACATCGGCCAGCAGCGGCGACCGCTTGGCGCTGGAGGTGGCCACCGCGCGCAGTTTGCCGGCCTTGATCTGCGGCAGCGCGGTGTTGATGTTGATGAAGGCCGCATCGACCTGGCCACCCAGCAGGTCGCTCATCGCCGGGCCGCCGCCCTTGTACGGGATGTGCAGCCCGCTGGTGCCGGTGACCTGCCAGAACAATTCGGCCGTCAGGTGGTCGCTGCTGCCGTTGCCGGAACTGGCGAAGCTCATCTTGCCCGGCTCGGCCTTTAGCTGGGCCAGCACATCGGCCAGCGTCTTCAACTTGGAGCCGGCCGGCACGCACAACACATTGGGCGCCTGCACCGCAACCGTGATGTAGTCCAGGTCCTTGACTGCGTCGTAGCCCACCGACTTCAACAGGTGCGGACCGATGACCAAGGGCCCCAAGGAGGTGACCAGGATGTTGTAGCCATCCGGCACCGCGCGCTTGATGGCCGCTGTGCCGACGGTGCCCCCCGCGCCGCCCTGGTTCTGCACGACGAAGGTGCCGCCCAGCTTCTCTTGCAGCTTGGGCGCCAGCGTGCGCGCGATCAGGTCGGTGGAGCCGCCGGGCGGGAAGGGCACCAGCAGTGTCACGGGCTTGGCCGGCCAGGCTTGCGCGTGCGCGCTGCCGGCCACAGTCAGACCCAGAACCAGGCTCAAGGCCAGGCCGAAAGCGAGCGCGGTTGTCAGCTTCTTCATGGGGGGTCTCCGTGATGTTTTGGACAGGATCTGGCACTACCCACGCCGCTACCAGGCGCGATTCAAGCTCGCGCGCTGGCCCGTCGGATGAAGTCGGCCACGGTGTCGGGCGCCGAGACCGGCAGCATGTGGCCGCCTTCTGTGAGCGTGAGTGTGATGGTGGCCGGGTTGCAGGCGGCGGTCTGCGCGCCGTTGCGCTGCGGGTTCAGGATCTGGTCGCCGGAGCCGAACAGGATGCGCACCGGGCAGGCCAATTCTCCGTAACGCAGCGCCAACGCCGGCAGGTCGATTTCCACGGCAGCCATGTCTTGCGAGGCGTGGATGAAGTTGGCCGGCCGCAGCGTCAGCAAGCCGCCACCGCGTGTGGCGAAATCCAGCGGGCCGGTTTGCGGCGAGAAGATGGCCTTCAGGACTTGCTGGCTGTGGACGATGGCCCAGGGCGTGGCCAGCGTCCAGGCCACCAGCGCGCGCAGGCCGGCGCCGCGAATGGCCAGCAGCTTGAAGGCCGGCGGTGGCTTGGCCTGCGGCTGGGTCAGCGGCGCCACCAGCGCCAGCCTGCTCACGCAGCCGGGGTGGTTCAGCGCCAACAGCAGCGCGATCGCGCCGCCCAGCGAGTGGCCGACCACCACCGGCCTTTCCAGCCCCAGTGCGTGTATCAATTCAGCCACCAGCGCGGCCTGTTTCGCCAGGCTGCCGTCGGTGCCGGGCGCGCGCGTCGAATGTCCTGACCCGGGGCGGTCGAAGACAATCACGCGGTGGGTGGTCGCCAGGCGGTCCACCAATGAATGGGTGAAATTGCCCAGCTGTCCGCAGAGGCCGTGGATCAGCAGCAGCGGCGGCCCCTGACCTTTTTCCAGCATGTGGATGCGTTCACCGGCCACGTGGATGAAGGTCCCACGCGGCGGCATCAGCCGGGTAACCAGAAAGCCGACCAAGGCGGTGACGAGCGCACTGACCGGGACCACGGCCAACACCGCGAGCAAAGCCCACGCAAGAACGGACAAGGCTGGTGTGGATGTGTCGGTCATGGGGGTTGATTCTGTGCGGGTCGCCGCCGGCTTGCAAAACCCGGAAATGGCTGGTCTATCGCGCGCACTCTTCACGGGTGACCACCCGTGCGCTGCATTAAGGTCTCGTCATATATTCTCTGTCACCACCGCTTGCAGCCCGTTTGCCGGAGCATTCAGAAAGGCCGTTGACTTCGCCATGCGATATACCGAGCCCAAGGCGCGCAGCGCCGAGCTTTTGCGACTGGCGCTGTCGCACATGGGTCGGTACGACGCCGCCTTCAACCCCATCACTTTCACGCTCTGGTACGAGTACGTGGCCGGCATCAACCCGAAGTTGAAGCAGGCGTTGGACCAAATGTCGACGGGCGCCCAGCCCATCACAGATGACGCGGTGATGCAGCTCTACCAAGACCATGTCTGCGCGCCTGACGACGAGGCGGTGGCGCGCATCGGCGAGGAATTCCAGCAGGTGATGAGCAGCGTGGCGCAGTCGGCCAGCCAGACGGGTTTGCGCGCCGGCGCCTACGGTGAACAGCTCAGCGGCCTGAGCCGCGAACTGGCCGAGCACGGCGAAGGCCCCATTTCGCCGCGGCTGAGCGAGGTGCTGGCCGGCACCGCCGAAATGCAGGAAGCGGTACAGGCGTTGCAGCTCCGCTTGCAGAACAGCCAGTCCGAGATTGACCGCCTGCGCGACGATCTGGTGCGGACCCGCGACGAAGCCTTGCTGGACGCGCTGACTGGCGTGCTCAACCGCAAGGGTTTCGACCGCCAACTCACCAAGCTGGTAACCGAGCCGCCGCCGGGCAGCCACCATTGCCTGGTGATGCTGGACATCGACCACTTCAAGCAAGTCAACGACAAGCACGGCCACGTGGTGGGCGACCGTGTCATCCAGGCCGTTGGTGAGATCCTGCGTGCGGCGGTGGCCGGCGGCAGTGGCGCGGCCGCACGCTATGGCGGTGAAGAGTTCGCCATCCTGCTGCCCAACACCACGCTGGAACGCGCGGCGCAAGTCGCCGAAGACGTGCGCCTGCGCACCAAGGCCATGAAGATCCGCGACCGCCGCACGCAAGATGTGCTGCTGACGGTGACGATATCGGGCGGCGTGGCGGTGCTGCAGCCCGGCGACGACGGGGGCGCGCTGGTGCAGCGTGCCGATGCGGCGCTCTACCGCTCCAAGCAGACCGGCCGCGACAAGGTCACGCGGGCGTGATCTGGCATTGAATTGCGGCGCTTCAGCCAAGCGTTAAGGCACCGTCCAGCGCGCGTCGGGCCGAATCCATCCAGCCAAGGCCGTCTTCGCTCAGCCCGGCGGGCTTGTACTCGCAGCCCACGAAACCGATGTAGCCAATGCGGTGCCGGTGCTCGAAGATGAAGTCGTAGCAGATCTCACCGGTGCCCGGTTCGAAGCGGCCCGGGTTGTCGGCCACCTGCACGTGGGAGATGTAGGGCAGGTAGCGGCTGAGCGTGCTGGCGAGTTCGCCCTCTGAAGGCTGTGCGTGATAGCAGTCGCACTGCACCTAGACGTTGTCCAGCCCCAGTTCGTCGATCAGGACCGCGGCCATGTCGGTGTGGTTCAGCCAGAAGCCAGGCACCTCCATCTGGTTGATGGGCTCGATCAGAAGCTTCAGTCCGGCGGTCTGCAGGCGCGGCGCGGCATGGCAAGTCCTGTGCAGGTGTAGCCGCATTCCATCACGGGCGTGCACGTCGCGGCAGGTAGTTCGCACCCTGAGCGGCTCCCCGGTATTCAGGCTGCTAAGCTGCCTGTGGTGATGCCGGGTGGACCAGCAAGAGACGCGACGCGATGACCCCGAGTCCTGACGACTTCCCTGACGGTGTGCTGGACGACCGAATCGGCAAGGCGCTGGTGGCGCTGGCTTCCGAGACGGCCTTGCGCCAGGCCGCCGAAGCCGAACTGGGCGAGGCCCGGGTCCAACTGGCTCGCCTGCAGCAAGACCGCAGTCCGGCCCGCCAGGCGCAGATCGATTCCAACCGGCTGGTGGCGCTGATCGAATCGTCGCAGGACGCCATCATCGGCAAGACGCTGGACGGCCGCATCACCGACTGGAACGGCGCCGCCCAGACCCTGTTCGGCTACACCGCCGAAGAAGCGCTGGGCATGTCGGTGCTGATGTTGATACCGGAAGCTGTCAAGCCAGTTGTCGCGTGAGGTCGTCAAATCAAGCCGTGACTTCATCGGCGCTGCGGCCGTGGCGCTGCGCTACTCCCAGGTGATCCAGACCCCGCTGCTGGCTCGATGGCGACCCGCCATGCGGCAGATGGCCGACCGCTTCGAGGGTGCGGTGTCGGTGGGTCTGACCATGGGTCTGGATCTGTTGTACGAGGAGACCTGCGCTCACGAGCGCGGCACGCTCAAGCGCCCCGGCGTGGGCACCGTGCGCGGAAACCGCCATGGGCCGCGCAACCTGCTGTTCAACTGCACGGTGCCAAGTTAGAGGGCCAAGGCCAGCGCTCTGCTGAACATGATCGGACCCACACCGGTGGAACGGGGCCGCTGGGCAGATCGGCAGGTGGGGGTGAGATAGCGCGACGTGAAGCAGTCCGTCACAACGGCGAACGGTGCCTGCCAGCAGCCAGTACCAGTGGCCATCAGCGATCAGCGATCAGCCATCAGCCATCAGCCATCAGCAGCGGCTGGCGCCACCCTGCGACCTCATATCCACTTGCGCCCGACTGCGCCCGCAATGCGCCGCACCAGCCAGCGCGGTGTCGCGCGCGTAGCCATCGCAGCGGCCTGATTCACCGCGCCCGGCACGACGATCACCTCGCCCGCCAGGCAGGCGCGGCAGCCCTCGGCCGCCACAGCCTGCACGTCGGCGATGAGCACGCCGGGCAGCCGTGACAAGCGGGCGTTGCCCTCGGCGGCGCGGTCGAGCATCGCCGTGGCGGTGATGCCCGGGCAGAGCGCGGTGACCGTGACGCCGCTATCCCGCAGTTCTTCGGCCAACGATTCGGTGAGCGACAGCACATAGGCCTTGGTCGCGGCATAGGTCGCCAGGCCCGGGACCGGCTGGAAGGCGGCGATCGAGGCCACGTTCATCACGCGCCCGCTGCCGCGCGCGATCATCGGCGGCAGAAAGGCGGCGAGCATCGCCGTCAATCCCGAGACATTGAGGTCGATGAGCGCCTGGTGCCGCGCCGCAGGCATGGTCGCAAAAGCGCCTTGCTCGAGCACGCCGGCGTTGTTGACCAGCACGTCCACCGGCCGGCGCTTGCGCTTGAGGCTGGCCGCCAGCGCAGCGGCAGCCCCGGCCTGCGACAGGTCGGCCGGCAGCACGTCAACAGCGACGCCGTGCTGGGCGTGCAGCCCGTGCGCCAGCGCCTTCAGCTTGTCGGCATTGCGCGCCACCAGCACCAGGCGGTGGCCGTCGGCAGCGAAGCAGCGTGCGATGGCTTCGCCGATGCCCGACGATGCGCCGGTCACGAGGACGGTCAACTGCTCGGGATGGGGCTTCGTCGTCATGGTTGTGGGGTCTCGGTGTACGCCCCGGCGCCGCGCGACGCGGGGATCATGTCAGCGCAATGATGGACCAACATGCCGCCCCCTGGCCCGCCACCGAAGGGACCTGATCGCGAGGCCGCGCTGGCGCTGCGGCCCGGCGAGGTCAACTTCGACGCCCGCTGCGGCACCGGGCTCAGCCTTGGGTGGCCACAGGCGCAGGGCTAACATGCGCGCCATGCCCAGCCATGACATTGCCGCGCTGCGCCGCATCCTGCGCAGCTGCCACACCATCGCGGTCGTCGGCCTGTCTGCCGAATGGCACAGGCCCAGTTATTTCGCCGCCAAATATATGCAGGGCAAGGGCTACCGCATCGTGCCGGTCAACCCGCGTTACCCGCAAATCCTGGGCGAGACCTGTTATGCGCGGCTCGAGGACATCCCGTTTGCGGTGGACATGGTGGACGTGTTCCGCAAGCCGCAAGACGTGCTGCCGATTGCCCACAGCGCGGTGGCCATCGGCGCCAAATTCCTGTGGCAGCAACTGGGCGTGATGAACACCGAAGCCGATGCCGTGGCGCGTGCTGCCGGGCTGGACTCGGTGATGGACCGCTGCGTGAAGATCGAACACGCCCGGCTCTTCGGCGGGCTGAACTGGGTGGGCGTGGACACCGGCACCATCAGCGCGCGGCGCCCGGTTTGAGTCGCTGCAAAAACACCGGCTGGGGGCTAGCTGGCACTGAGCGGCCGCCGCGATAGAGTGGGCCATGCCCGACCGCAGCTTCAAACTTGAAACCCTGGCCATCCACGCCGGGCAGATTCCAGACGTGGCCACCGGCGCGCGCGCGTTGCCGATCTACCAGACCACCAGCTTCGTCTTCGACAGCGCCGAGCACGCCGCCAGCCTGTTCAACCTGCTGACCTTCGGCATCGTTTTTGCGCGCCTGAGCAACCCCCGGGTGTGGGCGGTGGAAGACGGGGTGGCGGCGCTGTACCGCGGCCGCGCCGCAGTGGCCAGCGCCAGCGGCATGGCGGCCGAGGCGATGGCGCTGATGACCATCCTGCAGGCCGGTGACCACGTGGTCGCGGCCGGTGCGCTGTACGGCGGCAGCGTGACGATGCTGGCCGTCAGCCTGCAGAAGTTCGGCATTGAGACGACGTTCGTCGACGCCACGTCGGGCGATGTGTCTGCCGATCGATTCGCCGCAGCGATGCGCCGCAATACGCGTGCTGTGTTTGCCGAAAGCCTGGGCAATCCCAGCCTGGTGGTGCTGGACATCGCGGCCATCGCCGACGTGGCGCACGCGCATGGTGTGCCATTGATCATCGACAACACCGTGCCCAGCCCAGCGCTGTGCAACCCCATCGCTCTGGGCGCCGACATCGTGGTGCATAGCGCCACCAAGTACCTGGGCGGGCATGGCACCACGCTGGGCGGCGTCGTCGTGGAAAGCGGCAAGTTCCCGTGGGATAACGGCAAGTTCCCTGGCATGACCGAGCCATCGCCCGGCTACCACGGCGTGAGGTTCTTCGAAACCTTCGGCAACTTCGGCTTCACGATGCGCTGCCGCATGGAAAGCCTGCGTGTCTTCGGTGCTGCGCTTTCCCCCATGAGCGCGTGGCAGATCCTGCAGGGCGTGGAAACGCTGCCCTTGCGCATGGAGCGTCATTGCAGCAACGCGCTGGCGGTCGCGCGCCACCTGCAACAGCACCCGAAGGTCAGCTGGGTCAACTATCCGGGCCTGGAAGACCACCCGCAGCATGCGCTGCTGATGCGGCAGATGCGGGGCGCGTCAGGGCTGTTGGCCTTCGGTGTGAACGGCGGGGTGGCTGCAGGCGTGCGGTTCATTGAAGGCGCGCAGTTCATGAGTCACTTGGTCAACATCGGCGACACGCGCACACTCATCAGCCACCCGGCCAGTACCACGCACCGGCAGCTCGACGCGGCCCGCCAACTGGCGGCCGGTGTCAAGCCCGACATGGTGCGCATGTCGGTGGGTCTGGAACACATCGACGACATCCTGTGGGACATCGACCAAGCGCTGGCAGCAGTCAGCGCATGAAGGACACGCGGCCATGAGCATCTACGAGCAGCAGCTGGACAAGACAGCCGCCAACTTCGCGGCCTTGTCGCCGGTCAGTTTTGTCGAACGCAGCGCCGAGGTGTTCGGCGACCTGCCTGCCGTTGTGCATGGCGCGCGGCGCTGCACCTGGGCGCAGACGCGCGACCGCAGCGCGCGTCTGGCCGCAGCGCTGCGCGCGCTGGGCATCGGCCGCCACTGCACCGTCAGCGTGATGCTGCACAACACGCCGGAGATGATCGAAGCGCACTACGCCGTGCCCGCATTGAACGCGGTGCTGAACACACTGAACACGCGGCTGGACGCTTCGCTGCTGGCCTGGCAGATGCACCACTGCGAAGCCGACGTGCTGATCACCGACCGCGAGTTCGCCCCGGTCATTGCGCAGGCGCTGCACCTGTTGCGCACCGAGCATGGGCGCCATCCGGTGGTCATCGACGTCTGCGACAGCGAATACGCCGGTCCCGGCGAACGCCTCGGTCGCTTCGAATACGAAGCCTTGCTGGCCGCGCATGCACCGCTGGCGCAGCTGCAGGGCCCTGCCGACGAGTGGGACGCCATTGCCGTCAGCTACACCAGCGGCACCACCGGTGACCCCAAGGGCGTCGTCACCCACCACCGCGGCGCCTACCTGAACGCCGTGTGCAACGCGGCCACCTGGACGATGCCGCATTTCCCCACTTACCTGTGGACGCTGCCGCTCTTCCACTGCAACGGCTGGTGCTTCCCGTGGACTGTTGCCATGTTGGGCGGCACGCACGTGTGTCTGAGAAAAGTAGAGCCCCGCGCGATTTTTGACGCCATGCGCGTCCACGGCGTGGACCACTACTGCGCCGCGCCCATCGTGCACAACCTGCTGGTCAACGCGCCGGGCGACTGGCGCAGCGGCATCGGCGGCCCCGAAGGCAAGCGGATACGCGCCATGGTCGCGGGCGCCGCGCCGCCGGCCGCGATGATCGAAGGCATGGCGAAAATGGGCTTCGACCTGACGCACGTGTATGGCCTGACCGAGGTCTACGGCCCCGCCTCGGTGGCCGTCAAGCGTGCGGACTGGGCCGCGCAAAGCCTGCCCGAACAGGCGCGGCTCAACGGCCGTCAGGGTGTGCGCTACATGCTGCAGGAAGGCATGACGGTGCGCGACCCGCAGACGATGCAAGAGGCCCCGGCCGACGGTCTGACCATGGGCGAGATCATGTTCCGCGGCAACATCGTCATGAAGGGCTACCTGAAGAACCCGGCGGCCACCGACAAGGCCTTTGAAGGCGGCTGGTTCCACACCGGCGACCTGGCCGTGATGGAGCCCGACCGCTATGCCCGCATCAAGGACCGCAGCAAGGACATCATCATCAGCGGCGGCGAGAACATCAGCTCGATCGAGGTCGAGGATGCCCTGTACCGCCACCCTGCGGTGCTGGCCTGCGCCGTGGTGGCGCGGCCCGACCCGAAGTGGGGCGAGACGCCGCTGGCCTACGTCGAACTGCGGGCTGACGTGCAGGTGACGGCGGCCGACCTGTTGGCCCATTGCAGAGGCCTGCTGGCCAGCTACAAGCTGCCGCGCGAGATCCGCTTCGAGCCCATTCCCAAGACCAGCACCGGCAAGGTCCAGAAGTTTCAGCTGCGCGAGCGCGCGAAAGCGGGCAGGGTCAGCGAATGAGCGGGTTCTGACTGGTGTCGGGCTGAACACCACTGAACCTTTGAACCCACTGCACCGCCCACACCACCCAACTGGAGAGCTGCATGTCTGACCAAGCCCTGGTGCTGCACGACAAGGACGCGCGTGGCGTCGTCACGTTGACGCTGAACCGCCCGAACGCCTTCAACGCCTTGTCAGAAGACATGCTTGAAGCGCTGCAGACGGCGCTGGACCGCGTGGCGGCCGACAGCACGGTGCGCGCCGTCGTCATCGCCGCAGCGGGCAAGGCCTTTTGTGCCGGGCACGACCTGAAGGAAATGCGCGCCGAGCCGTCGCTGGGCTACTACGAACGCCTTTTCGCGCTGTGCGGACGCATGATGTTGACGGTGCAGCGGCTGCCCGTTCCGGTGATCGCCCGCGTGCAGGGCATCGCCACTGCCGCCGGTTGCCAGCTCGTGGCCATGTGCGACCTGGCCGTGGCCGCACGCGACGCGCGCTTCGCCGTCAGCGGCGTCAACCTGGGTCTGTTCTGCAGCACGCCCAGCGTGGCACTCAGCCGGAACCTGCCGCGCAAGTTCGCTTTCGAGATGCTGGTCACCGGCGACTTCATCAGCGCTGACGAAGCGCGGGAAAAGGGCCTCGTCAACCGCGTGGTCGACGCCGACCGGCTGGACGCCGAAGTTAGTGCACTGGCCGACAGCATCGCGCGCAAGCCGCAGGTGGCCATAGCCGCCGGCAAGGCGCTGTTCTACCGCCAACTGGAAACCGGCATCGCCGCCGCCTATGACGACGCAGCCCGCACGATGGCCTGCAACATGATGGACGACTCAGCGTTAGAAGGCGTACAGGCCTTCATTGAGAAGCGCCCGCCCGGTTGGAAGACTTGACCGCCGGCGTTTCGGTGCTGGCGCTGACCAGAAGTGGCCCCGCTTGTCTGAACCGTTTTCCTCGATGGCCCGCATGCTTGGGTCGGCTTGCGGTCGGACCTGAGTGAATGCCAGTTGTAACTGGTGAATAGGTGCATTTGGTGGCGAAATCAGTAGCGCTGTCATAAGTTTTTGATTCGTATGGGCGCTGGCGGATTGCAAATCCGTATAGCCCGGTTCGACTCCGCGTCGCGCCTCCAGGAATTTCCTTTTCAATCAAGGACTCAGACAACTCGCAACCGCGAGGCGTTTTCGTTTCAGGGGCTCATTAGTCGGGCTGACCAGCGGCGGCGGCCTGATTCATCCCTCGAACCTGACCGCCAAAGTGAGTGGCTCGATCCGACCCGTCGGCGACGCTCGATTGCCGCGATTGCTGGTCTCAGAGCCGTCGGTGGCCGGAAGGCGCTCCATGAACGAAGCCGCCTGCATGCTTGGCCCAAATGCCACCACACCACTTCACTAAGGCGTCTCAGGGTCGTCTTCGGCACCACCATCGGCCAGTGCCTGGCGTGCAAGTTCTTCTTCGCTCAGTGGTGGTGCGGATTCCAGCGCTGCCAGTTCCTGCAGCATCTCGGGAGTGGCCTGCGCATGCCCCAGCAACACGTCTTCCAGCGTCGCGTGCGCATCACGGCGCTCTTCGTGATCGACCGGTGACGGATGCACCATCAGGGGTTCCAGGGCCGGTAGCTTGGAGGCGGCCAGGTCCAACTGCTCGTCAACCAGTCGGGTGAAG
This sequence comes from Burkholderiales bacterium, assembly GCA_038316205.1. GTDB lineage: Bacteria > Pseudomonadota > Gammaproteobacteria > Burkholderiales > Burkholderiaceae_C > Rubrivivax. The sequence goes on along the minus strand of JBBQAI010000061.1, from coordinate 10,979 downwards.
GCGTTGTCAGTGGAGGGCTGTGTCATGGTGGGCGAATTCCTGGTTTGAAGGCCCTATGGTCCACCATCGAGCGCCAAAACACCACCACAGTGGTAGCTCGATCGGGTCAAACCGCCCAACACGGACAGCCTGGCCAGCCACATTGCCCAGGTCTGCGGCTTGGGCACCGGCGCCAGGCCGACGAGCACGCCGTGGTCATGGTCGAGGTCGGTGTTGCCGTCGTGCCAAGCGTCGCTCTTGGCCAGGCTGAGGTAAGCGGCGCCCACCGGCACGGTGACGGTGATGGCCGTGAGGTCGAAGCCGAAGTCGGCCAGGTGCAGCGCCAGCGCGGCGTGCAAATGCAGCGTGGCCCGCGGGCATAGGGCGAAGCTAACGGCAGCAGCGCCTGCGCGGCTGCGGCGTCGCCTTCGGTCCGCGCCAGCTCGGTGCACGCCAGGCAGCGTCGTGCACTCACGCGCGCATCGGCAATGTTGGACTGGGTTTTTATGGCCGTCAGCGCTTGCCGCGCCGCTCAGTGCCGATTCGTCCAGCAGGCCCAGCATTTCCGGGGTGCAGTTGGTCGCCGCCAGCAGCGTGAAGTGCTCGTCCTGCGCCAGCACCTCGGCAATCGATTACTGCGCGTGCGGCCAGGCGGTGCCCAGAGCGCCCAGTGTCTTGCCGGCGTCGACGAAGGCCAGCCGGTACATCACGCGCAGGTCGCAGCGCGGCAGCGGCGGCTGCAGGTCCCAGCCGTGCTGCGCCGTGGCCAGCGCCGGGGCATGCTGGCTCTTCGCCTCGTAGACCAGCGACAGGTGGTGGGGATCGATGCGCTGCATGCAGACCACACCGCAGCCGCCGACCATCCCGTCGCAAAGGGCAACCGACGCGGTATAGGGCGGACCGTCGCTCCTGCGGCCGCGCATCCAAAGGTCGAGCCTCAGACACAGCGTACGCAACGCGACCTGGCCTGCTTCAGGCTTCGGAACCGGGTGGTCCTCGAAGCGGAAGTCAGCAGCGGTCACGCCCCGCGCGGCCTGGCGTTCAGGACAATGCGACGATTGGCAGTCGTGCTTCGCAGCAGGGTGCGGGTTTTCCGTTCGGCAGATCGGCGTTCACTTCATGGCACCTGCTCTTCATCGGTCTCCTCGGCGGCCAATTCGCTGAGCTCGGCACGGGCGAGCGATCCTTCGCCGCTGTCGTCATCGTCGCCAGAGATTCCGATGACACGGTCCGGCGTGATGTCCGCCGCATCGGGCTGGTCTTGCCCTGTTGCGCTGGCACGTTCGCCGGTTCCGGCAGCGTCGCTGTTGTTGCCCGTGCCGACGATCAGGGAGCCGAGTCGGTCTGCATGGTCGCCTTCACCTTGCAGGCTGTGTTCCCCCTGCACGTCGCTTCCGCTGTCGCTGCTGTCGCTGGGGCCCAGGGCATCAACGTCTCTGCCAGATGCATACCGCGCAGCACGTTCGCCACCGAGAAAACTGCTGTTTGTCATTGAAGCTCCTGTTGAAATGCTCACGGCGACTGACTGCATCGCTGCGACTCATCGTCATGGGCCTGAACGCAAGCGTCTGTGCGTCATCCAACGCAACTCGGGACGAGATGGCTGAACGAGGAACTGCCTCGAAGCTGCTGCGGTCTTGGTGGCGCGAGCTCAGGTCGGCAGACCTCGTCTCAGAGGAGGCGCAGGCGCTTGGCCTGCTCGCTCAGTTCGAGCCTGAAATCGGGGTGTGCGATGGCGATCAGGGCCTGCGCGCGCTGTTTGGCTGACTTGCCACGCAATTGGGCGACACCGTACTCGGTGACGACATAGTTGATGTCGTTCTTGCTCGTGCTGACATGGGTGCCAGGGCTGAGTGAAGGAACGATGCGGGAGATCGAATCGTTCTTGGCTGTTGAGGGCAGAACGATGATGGCCTTGCCACCCCGCGAGCGGTTGGCCGCGCGCACAAAGTCCGCCTGCCCGCCGGTACCGGAGTAGGGCGCATGAGCCAAGCTTTCGGAGCCGCATTGCCCGAGCAGGTCGATCTGCAGGGTGGCGTTGATCGAGACCAGTTTGTCGTTCAGCCCTGCGAGCGCCGGATCGTTGGTGTAGTTCACCGGATGCATTTCGAGCCCTGGATTGCGGTCCATGTAACGGTAAAGCTTGCTGGAACCCAAGGCAAAGGTGGCGACTGTCTTGCCGGGCAGGTAGTTCTTCCGGCGGTTGGTGACGGCCCCGCATGCCACCAGTGAAAGGATGCCGTCGCCGAGCATTTCGGTGTGGATGCCGAGGTCGCGCTTCTGGGTGAGTTGCATGACCACCGCGTCGGGTATGCCGCCGTAGCCGATTTGCAGCGTCGATCCATCGTCGATCAAATCGGCAACGAACTTGCCGATGGCTTCCTGAACCGGCCCTATGGTCGGCAGTCCGACTTCGAGGATCGGCGCCTCGCTCTCCACCAGCGCGGTGACCTGCGAGATGTGCACATGGCAATTGCCGAATGCGTAAGGCACGTTGGGATTCAATTCTAGCACCACCACCCGGGCCTTGGCCAAGGCGGCCATGGTGTAGTCGGCGGCCAGGCTGATCGAGAAATAGCCGTGGGCGTCCATCGGCGAGGCCAGCGTGAAGACGACATCAGCCGGAATCAGGCCGCTTGCGATCTGCGCCGGGATTTCCGAGAAGTGGTTGGGTATGAAATCGATCCACCCGGCTTGTCCGCCGGCGCGCGTGGCACCACCGAAGAAGAACGCCACGTGGCGCACGTGTTCCACGGTCGCCGGGTCGATGTAGGCGTAAGGGCGAACGGCCAGGATCTGCGCCACCTTCACGTCACGGAATGCAAGGCGTTGCTCTGACAACGCCGTCAGCAGCACCGGCGGCTCACCGACACCCGTGGGCACGATGATGCTGTCCCCGTTTTGCACATGACGCATGGCGTCAGCTGCAGCGGTCAACTTGCTCAGGTACAAATTTTTGCTGGACATGCGGGTGTCTCTCTCGTTGTCGCGCGCGGGCCCAGTGTGCCTCGTTCGCGCTGGGCTTGGCCTGGGTGCGGTGGCGCACGGTGCGCAGCGCTCAGCCCGGCTAGGGTGGTCCTTCGACAACGCGGTTCATGCGTTGAACGGCGATGCAACCCTTCTTCAACCGGCCCACCATGCCCAAACTGACACGACCCGCTCCTCAGAGCCCGCGCCAGCATCCCGGTCCTGCAGAACCCCGCATCACGTGAACAACACACCGCAACAAGCGACCCGTTAACACAACCCGCGCAGGCGTTGATCTCGATGGATGACTACGATTTCTATTACTGGCAACTGCCGTTTCGCGGCCAATTTGTCCGCGCCGTCATGGCCTTTGCCGGGAAGACCTGGACCGAGAGCGACGACGAATCGATCATGAAGTTGGTGAAGGGGCCGGTGACTGACCTGCCTGTCCCGTTCATGGGACCGCCCATGCTGTTCGACAAGAAGGCCGGCGTCGCCATCGCGGAGATGCCCGCCATCGTGCTGTATCTGGGCGAGACCCTCGACCTGCTGCCAGCGACCCCTGCCTTGCGCGCCATGACCATCAAGACGGTCAACGACGCCAACGACGTCATCGATGAAATGAGCCGTGATGGGGGTCGCGACATGTGGACGGAGAAACGCTGGGTGGCGTTCGTGCCTCGCCTGAAGAAATGGATGTCGGTTTGGGAGGAGACCGGGCGACGCCACGGACTGACCGCGGACAGCGGATACCTGCTGGGCGGCGACGTGCCCGGCATCGCCGACGTGGTGACCGCCACGCTCTGGTCGACCATGACCGAGCGCTTCGAAAGGGTCGATACGGTATTTCAGGAAGTCGCACCGATGACGGCAGCACTGTCGAGGCGGGTAGCCGCTTTACCAGCGCTCGCCAAGCTGGCTGCCAAGGCGCGCGAGGACTACGGAGACGGCTATTGCGGTGGCGAGATCGGTGGCTCAATGAAGAAGGTGCTGAACGCCTGATTTCCGCTACGAACCGCGTCGCCTGGCACCCTGCCAGGCCTTGCGCAGCCACTTCGGCCCATGCAGGATCAAGTCGATCCGAAGCGGTGGTTTGACCGGTCTGCTCCTTACATCGCCGAGCTGTACCGGCCCTGCAGGGCCGCTGAGTTGCATCGGGTGCGGATGAATCAGCGCCTGTTGCGCCTTCACCCGGTTCTCTTGTGGGTGGCGCGGGGCACCCAGGAAGAGGCCCTTCATCACAGGGCTCGCGCTGCTGAGGCGGTCTGTGCACTGTTGGACACGACGCGTGGCCAGGCGCGTCAGAGGGCCAGTGGTCGTGCGCCAGCGAACAGACGCCCCGGTTGCCGGTTGCGCACAGTGCGTTCTTCCGCCGCATTGAATGCGGACTGGACGTCCACATCCTTGGCACGGACACGCCGTCCTCGTGCATCGACCCAAGACAGGAGAATTGCCATGCAGATCGGCATGATTGGCCTCGGCCGCATGGGGGCGAACATGGTTACGCGCCTGTTGCGTGGTCAGCACGACTGCGTCGTCCATGCCCGCAAGCCGCAGGGCATGGCCGCGTTGGTTGGGCTCGGTGCGCGCGGATCGACTTCGCTGCCCGACCTGGTCCGGCAACTCGAGCCGCCACGGGCCATCTGGTTGATGGTGCCTGCCGCAGCCGTGGACGGGTTGCTGGCGCAGCTGACGCCGTTGCTGGCACCGGGTGACACCATCATCGATGGCGGCAACGCTCACTACCGTGACGACCTGCGCCGCGCCGCCGCACTGCAGGCTGCGGGCATCCACCATCTCGATGTCGGCACCAGCGGTGGTGTGGCGGGGCTGGTGCGCGGCTACTGCCTGATGGTCGGCGGCGAGGCCTCGGTCGTGGAGCGGCTGAGGTCCGTCTTCGTGACCTTGGCGCCGGGTGCCGACGCTGCAACGCCCACGCCCGGCCGCCCAGCCGCCGGCGGCAGCGCCGACCAAGGCTGGCTGCACTGCGGACCGCATGGCGCGGGCCATTTCGTCAAGATGGTCCACAACGGCATCGAGTATGGGCTGATGGCGGCCTATGCCGAGGGCTTCAACATCCTGCGTCACGCCAACATCGGTCTGGCCAGTGGCCCCGGTCACGGCGGCGACGCCGAGACCACGCCGCTGCGCGAACCGGAGCTGTACCGCTACGACATGAACCTGCCCGAGATCGCCGAACTTTGGCGACGTGGCAGCGTCATCGGTTCCTGGCTGCTCGACCTGACCGCCACGGCCCTCGCCGCCGATCCTGGACTGGCCGGCTTCGAAGGCCGCGTCTCCGATTCTGGCGAAGGGCGCTGGACGGTGCAGGCGGCGATCGACGAAGCCGTTCCGGTGCCGGTGCTGAGCGCGGCGCTGTACGCGCGGTTTGCGTCGCGCGGTGAAGCCGGGTTCGCCGACCGCCTGCAGTCGGCGATGCGACATGAATTCGGCGGCCACCGCGAAGTGCCCGCCACCGATCCCCAAGCCGACACCTGAGATGGGCGACGACCCGGCCCAAACGGTCCTGCCGTCCGACGCGTTGGTGGTGTTCGGCGTCACCGGCGACCTGGTGCGCAAGCAGATCTTCCCGGCGCTGTATGCGATGAGCCTGCGCGGCGCGCTGAAGGTGCCGGTGATCGGCGTGGCGTCGTCGCTTTTGACCGACGCGCAATTGCGCGCCACGGCCCGCACCAGCATCGAACAGAGCTGCCCCGCCTGCAACCAGACGGTATTGGCGCAATTGCTGGATGCGTTGCATTACGTCAGTGGCAATTACCGAGAGGCCGCCACATTCGAAGCCCTCAAAGTGGCCTTGGGCCCGGCGCGGCGTCCAGCACATTACCTGGCCATTCCGCCCGCGCTGTTCCCGGCGGTCATCGAGGGCCTGAGCCGGGCGGGGCTGGCCACCGGTTCCCAAGTGGATGCTCGGGTGATCGTTGAAAAGCCGTTCGGGCGCGATCTGGCCTCGGCCCGCGAACTGCACCGTGTGGCACGGGCTGCGTTTTCTGAAGATGCGATCTTTCGCATCGATCACTTCCTCGGCAAGGAAGCGATCATGAACATCCTTTATTTTCGTTTCGCCAATTCGTTTCTCGAACCCATCTGGAACCGCAATCACGTGGCCAGCGTGCAGATCACGTTGGCCGAGCAATTCGGGGTTGGTGCGCGCGGTGCCTTTTACGAAAGTGCCGGCTGCCTGCGCGATGTGATGCAGAACCACTTGTTCCAGATCGTCGCGCTGTTGGCGATGGAGCCGCCGGCAAGCCGCGACTTCGAGGCCGTCAACCGGCACAAGGCCGATGTCTTCGACGCTTTGCGACCGCTGACCGCTGACGACATCGTGCGCGGTCAATACCAGGGCTACCGCGACGAGCCCAAGGTCGCCCAGGACTCCGATGTCGAAACCTTTTGCGCGCTGCGGCTGCATGTCGATTCCTGGCGCTGGGGCGGCGTGCCTTGGTACCTGCGTTCCGGCAAGTGCCTGCCGGTCACAGCCTGCGAAGTGCTGGTTCGTTTCAAGCCGCCACCCCAGAACCTGTTTGCCGACGCGGCGCTGGGCGACGAAGGAAACAGCCTGCGCTTGCACCTGTCGCCGCATTCGTCCATCTCGCTGGCGGCACGGGTCAAACGGCCCGGCAAAGCTTTCGTCGGCGAGCAGCGTGAATTCACCCTGATCGAGGAAGCCACCGCTGACCCGTCGCCTTACGAGCGGCTGCTGACCGACGCCATGAACGGCGACGGCGCACTGTTCAGCCGCGAAGGCGCCATCGAGGCTGCCTGGGCTGTCGTCGAGCCGGTGCTCGACGTTCACCCGCCGGCTCTGAGCTATGCGCCGGGTAGTTGGGGCCCGGCGGCCGCAAACCACTTCATCGCTGCTGACGGCGGCTGGCAGAACCCGGCATGAATCCCGTCAGTTGCGAAAAGCCCGAACCAGGGTCGACGCCGTGATGGGACCACCGTGACGGCGCAGGCCTTGAGGGCAACTGGGGCGGGCGGCCCTGCACCCCTTGCAGCGGCCGACGAACAGATGCTGGACCGCTTGCAGCGCAGCGCCTTCGACTATTTCATGAAGCAGACGAACGGGCGCACCGGCCTGGTCGCCGACACCTCCAGCCCGCACGCGCCGGCGAGCATCGCCGTGGTCGGGTTTGCGCTGTCGGCCTACCCGGTGGCCGTCGAGCGGGGTTGGATCGCGCGCGACGAGGCGGTGCAACGCTGCTTGACGACGCTGCGTTTCTTCTGGGGCAGCGACCAGAGCGGTGCGGTGGTTTCGACGGGCTGCCACGGCTTCTACTTCCACTTCCTCTATGTCGAGACCGGCCTGCGCCGCTGGCATTCGGAGCTGTCGTCGATCGACACGGCGCTGCTGGTGGTTGGCATGCTCACGGCAGCGGCCTACTTCAACGGCACCACGGCGGCAGAGACCGAACTTCGGCAACTGGCCAACGCCCTGTATGACCGCGTGGACTGGCGCTGGATCGAGCACGACGGTGACGGTGTCGCCCTGGGCTGGAAGCCCGAGTGCGGCTTTTTGAACTATGGCTGGCAAGGCTACAACGAGGCCTTGTTGCTGTATGCGCTGGGCCTCGGTTCAAGCACCCACCCCCTGACCTGTGCCAGCTTTGATGCCTGGACGGTGACCTACCAGTGGGAGAACCTGTACGGCATCGACTTCCTGTACGCCGGGCCGCTGTTCGTGCACGCGTTCTCGCATGCGTGGATCGACTTTCGCGGCATCCGCGACCGCTTCATGCGCGAGAAGAACTGCGACTACTTCGAGAACAGCCGCCGCGCCGTGCAGGTGCAGCGCCAGTACGCCATACGCAACCCGCGCGGCTTCGCAGGCTACGGACAAGACTGCTGGGGCCTGTCGGCCGGTGACGGACCCAGCGTTGAGCCTCGGCTTGTCGGGGGGCGGCGGCAGGCGTTCTACGGCTACGCCGCGCGGGGCGCTCCCTGGGGGCCTGACGACGGCACGATCACCGGCTCATCCGTCGTGGCTTCGCTGGTGTTCGCGCCAGAAATCGCTTGGCCCGCACTGCGCTTGATGTTGGGCACGGCGGGCGCGCAAACCCAAACGCAAACGCAAACGCAAACGCAAACGCAAACGGAAGTGGAAGTGGAAGTGGAAGCGGACGGGGAAGTGGACGTCGATGCGGCGCGCCGCGTCCATGCCGGCGGATACAACCTCAGCGTCGGATGGATCTCCGAACGCGAGTTCGGGCTTGACCAGGGAATGATCGTGCTGATGATCGAGAACCTGCGATACGGTCTGTTGTGGCGCCTGACGCGCAGCATTCCTTGCCTTCGGGTCGGCTTGAAGCGCGCTGGCTTCGGCGGCGGCTGGCTGTCGTGAGCCCCTACGATACAGAGCGCCTGGGCAATGTGAGCCCGGGCAATTGGCGCAACCCCAAGCCGCTGCCCGCCTACCACCTGTTGGTGATCGGTGCCGGCCCGGCGGGGTTGGTGGCCGCACGCGCTGCTGCGGCCCTGGGCGCGAACGTGGCGTTGATCGAGCGGCATCAGATCGGCGGCGATTGCCTGAACGACGGTTGCGTACCGTCCAAGTCCTTGATCCGCACCGGACGTCTGCTGGCCGACATGCGCAACGCCGAAAATTTCGGCGGCGTGCCACCGGCTGAATTCGCATTCGACTTCCGCGCGGCCATGCTGCGCATGCGGCGCATCACGGCGCGCATCAGCCGCACCGATTCGGCGATGAACCTGGCGCGCGCGGGCATCCACCTTTTCTTCGGCACGGCGCACTTCACCGGTGCCGACACGGTTGACGTGGATGGCGTGGCCCTGCGTTTCAAGAAGGCGCTGATCGCAACCGGGTCGCGCTCGATGCTGCCCGACATCCCGGGTCTGGCCGAGGCCGGCTACTTGACCAACGAAACGGTGTTCGACCTGCAGGTGCTGCCCAAGAGCTTGCTGGTGATCGGCGGCGGGCCGCTGGGCTGCGAGTTGGCGCAGGTGTTTGCCCGCTTTGGATCGCGCACGCTGATCTCGCACAGAGAACCGCTGTTCCTGCCGCTTGAAGAGCGCGACGCGGCGCAGCTGGTGTCCGACGCCCTGGCGCGCGATGGCGTGGAGATCCACCTGAACAGCACCGTGACGAAGGTGTCGGTAGAAGGCGAGCAGAAGGTCGTTGAAATGGTCAACGATGGCAACAAGGCGACCACCCGCGTCGAGCAGATCCTGACTGGCATCGGGCGTATGCCTGCCGTGCAGGGCCTGAACCTGGAGGCAGCCGGTGTCGCGTACGACGCGGCAGCCGGCATTCACGTCGACGACTTTCTGCGCACCAGCAACCCACGCATCTTTGCTGCCGGTGACGTGTGCCTGCCGCACGCGTTCACGAACACCGCCGACGCCTCGGCGCGCATCGTCGTTCGCAACGCCTTGTTCCTCGGTCGCCAGCGGATGAGCGCACTGACCATTCCGTGGTGCACCTACACCGACCCCGAGGTTGCGCATGTCGGCCTGTACGTGAAAGAGGCACGGCGGCGGCGCATTCCGGTCAGGACCTTCACGATCCCGATGCACGACGTGGACCGCGCCATCGCCGACGGCGAGGAGGACGGCTTCGTGAAGATCCACGTCCGCGAAGGCAGCGACAAGATCCTGGGCGCCACCATCGTGGCCCGCCACGCCGGAGAAATGATCAACAGCATCTCGCTGGCGATGGTCGCCGGCATCGGTCTGCGCGAGCTCGCGAAGGTCGTGCAGGCCTACCCGACTCAAGGTGCGGCCATCCGGCAAGCGGCGGATGCTTACGTGCGGACACGCTTGACGCCCTTGCTGTTCAGCTTGGCGCGCCGCTGGTTGCACCGTTGACGCTCTGGCGGCCCTCTGATGAGCGCCGCTGTGCAAATCAGAAAAGCACCGTTCCAAGCTGAGAAATCCTGAGGGTCGTCACCCCTGAGTCCAGGCAAAACCACCTGCTGGCCGCACCACCTTTTCCGCGTGGCATGTCGCTCTCTTTCGCGTCCGCGCCCTTGGGTACGCCATCGAACAGACCTGACCCAGATCGGCGCGCAGGCTTCTTGTTCCCGCCATCCCCGATCGCCATCTGATGCTTTTCGACAAGTTCTCCGCCCGGTCGCTGCACCTGTCCAACCACATGGTGATGGCGCCAATGACACGCAGCCGGGCGACGGCGGCTCACACGCCGGATGCGTTGATGGCCACCTATTACGGCCAACGAGCGACAGCGGGCCTGATCATCACCGAGGGCACGTCGCCCAGCCCCAAGGGCCTGGGTTACCCCCGCATTCCGGGTCTCTTCGACGCAGTCCAGGTGGACGCCTGGAAGTCCGTTACCGCTGCTGTTCACGCCGCGGGCGGCACGATCTTCGTGCAGTTGATGCACTGCGGCCGGGTGGCCCATGTGGCCAACCTGCCGGCGGGCGCCGAAGTGCTGGGGCCTGGCACGGCCGTTTGCCCCGGCGAGATGTACACGGACACGCTGGGCATGCAGGCCTACAGCACGCCGCGCGCGATGACCGAGGCCGATGTTGCCCACGCCGTCCAGGAACATGCGGCCTCCGCGCAGTACGCGCTGGACGCCGGGTTCGATGGGGTCGAGTTGCATGGCGCCAACGGTTACCTGATCGAGCAGTTCCTGAGCCCGCTCGTCAACCAGCGTACCGACGGCTACGGCGGCGGCATCGAAGGCCGCAACCGCTTCGCGCTGGAGGTGGCGGTCGCGACGATCAAGGCCATCGGCCGCGACCGCGTCGGCATGCGGCTGTCGCCTTACGGTGTCTTCAACGGCACCGGCGCGTTCCCTGATGTGGAAGCGCAATACCTGGCGTTGGCCCGATCACTCTCGGCCTTGGGCCTGCTCTATATCCACCAAGTCGATCACTCGGCCATGGGCGCGCCGCCGGTACCCGCCGAATTCAAGCTCAAGCTGCGCGCTGGCTTCGATGGCTTGTGCATCCTCTGCGGCGGCTTTGACCACGCCAGTGCCGAACAGGCCTTGCTGCAGAGGCACGGCGACCTGATTGCCTTCGGGCGCCCCT
>JBBQAI010000035.1:0-37142 GCA_038316205.1 Burkholderiales bacterium | reverse complement strand
CGTGCACCGCGTCCCAGTCGTCGTCCTTCATGCGCATCGACAGCCCGTCGCGCGTGATGCCGGCGTTGTTGACCAGCACGTGCAGGCCGCCCTGCTTCTTCACGAGGCTGTCGATGGCCGCGTCGAGCGCCGGGCCGTCGGTGACGTCGAGCACGATGCCCTGGCAGCTGGGGAAGGCGGCCAGCGCTTCGCCGATGCTGGCGGCACCGGAGGCGGATGTCGCGGTGCCCGTGACGCGGTAACCCGCACCGGCCAGGGCCAACGCAATGGCACGACCGATACCGCGAGTGGCACCGGTGACGAGGGCGATTTGACCCAGCGCGGCGGCCGGTGCGGCTGCGGTGTTCGGTGCGGTGTTCGGTGCGTCACTCATGCCAACAAGACCTTGGTCTGCGCCAAGCTGGCCGGGTCCAGCACGGTCGTCGTGATGACCTCGCTGTCGATGCGCTTGACCAGCCCCGCCAGCACCTTGCCCGGGCCGCATTCGAAAATGTGCTGCAGGCCGCGCGCACGCAGGGCTTGTATCACCTCCACCCAGCGCACCGGCCCGAAGGCCTGGCGGTAAAGCGCGTCGCGGACGGCGTCTGGCTCGGTCTGCACCGCCACGTCGATGTTGTTGACGACGGGGATGCGAGGCGACCGGATGACCACGCTGAGCAGGCGCTCACGCAAAACCTCGGCCGCTGGCTTCATCAGCGACGAATGGAAAGGAGCCGACACCGCCAACAACAAGGCCCGCTTGGCGCCCATTCCCTTGAGCTTTTCACAAGCCAGATCGACGCCGACCTTGGTGCCCGCGATGACCGTCTGCTTGGGGTCGTTGAAGTTGGCTGGCGCGACCGCTTCACCACTGGCCGCCGCCACTTCGGCGCAGCCTGCGGCCACCACCGCAGCGTCAAGGCCCAAGATGGCAGCCATCGCCCCCGCACCGACCGGCACAGCCTGCTGCATGGCCTGTGCGCGCAGGCGCACCAGCGGCAGCGCATCGGCCAGGGTCAGGGCTTCGGCGGCCACCAGTGCGCTGTACTCGCCCAGCGAATGGCCCGCCACGGCAGACGGCTCGCCGCCACCTTCCGCACGCCACGCGCGGTAGCAGGCGACGGCCGAAGCCAGCATCACCGGCTGCGTGTTGGTGGTGAGTTCCAGCGCCTCTTTCGGGCCTTCGTGAATCAGCTTGCCCAGGTCTTCACCCAGCGCGGCCGAGGCTTCAGCCAGCGTGGCCTGCACGGTCGGGTGGTCGCCCCAGGCGTCCAGCATGCCCACGGATTGCGAGCCCTGGCCGGGGAAGACGAAAGCAAATTCAGGCATCGGGTGGTGCTTCAGCAGAGTCGGATGAACAGGGTGTACGGGTGCAGAGACGCTAAAAGCGCAGCAGCACAGCACCCCAGGTGAAGCCGCCACCGACGCCTTCGAGCAGCAGCGTCTGGCCACGCTGGACCTGACCGCTGCGCACGGCGGCGTCCAGCGCCAACGGCACCGAAGCGGCGGAAGTGTTGCCGTGTTCGTCGACAGTGACGATGACCTTGTCGAGTGACAACTTCAGCTTCTTGGCCGTGCTTTGCATGATGCGGATGTTGGCCTGATGCGGGATCAGCCAATCGACATCGGCCTCGGTCAAACCGGCCTTGTCCAGCACCGCGCGCGCTGCACTTTCCAGCACGCCCACGGCCAGTTTGAACACCGCCGGGCCGTCCATCTTCAACAGCGGGTCGCCGAGCACCTGGCCACCGGACACGGTGCCCGGCACGCACAGAATGCCGACGTGCTTGCCGTCGGCGTGCAGGTCGGTGGCGAGGATGCCCGGCTCGTCGCTGGCTTCCAGCACCACGGCGCCAGCGCCGTCGCCGAAGAGCACGCAGGTCGTGCGGTCGTTGAAATCGAGGATGCGCGAAAAGACTTCGGCGCCGATGACCAGCGCACAGCGCGCGGTGCCCGCACGCACCATCGCATCGGCCACGGCCAGCGCGTAGACGAAGCCCGAACACACGGCCTGCAAATCGAAAGCCGCGCAGCCGTTGGCGCCCAACTTGTTCTGCAGGATGCAGGCGGTGGACGGAAAAACCATGTCCGGCGTGGACGTGGCAACGATGATCAGGTCAAGATCGTCGGCCGTGCGACCGGCGGCTTCCAGCGCGGCGCGCGCGGCAAGCAGGGCCAGGTCGCTGGAATTCACGCCGTCGGCTGCGAAGTGGCGGGCGCGGATGCCCGTGCGCTCGACGATCCACTCGTCGCTGGTTTCCAGACCCCGTTCGGCCAGCATGGCTGCCATGTCGGCATTGCTCAAACGACGCGGCGGCAAATGGCTGCCGGTGCCGGTGATGCGGGCGTAGCGCGAAGCAGGAGTGGGAGCGGGTGCCTGTGGTTTCATGCAGCTTGTTCGGGGCCGGCAGGGGACGCCTGCAGCCGGGTTTGCACCGGGGCTAGCACCGGGGTCTGCACACCACCACCGATGCGGTCGTGCACGCGGTCCAGCAGCCGGTTGCGCGCGGCATCATAAGCCCGCGCCAGGGCTTGCTCGAAGGCGTAGGCGTCAGCCGAACCGTGGCTCTTGAAGACCAGGCCGCGCAGCCCCAGCAACGCAGCGCCGTTGTAGCGGCGCGGGTCCACGCGGCGCTTGAAGCGGTTCAGAACCGGCAAAGCCACCAGAGCCGCCAACTTGCTGAACGGGCCCCGGGTGAATTCCTGCTTGATGAATTCGCCCAGCATGGTTGCCAGGCCTTCGGATGTCTTCAGCAGCACGTTGCCGACAAAGCCATCGCAGACCACCACGTCCACGGTGCCCTTGAAGATGTCGTTGCCTTCGACGTTGCCGACGAAGCGTATCTGCCCCGCTTCACCCGCCGCGCGCAGCAACTCGCCAGCGCGTTTGATGGTTTCGCTGCCTTTGATGGCTTCTTCACCGATGTTCAACAAGCCGACGGTGGGCTCGGGCGTGCCGTCCACCGCCGACACCAGCGCGCTGCCCATCACCGCACACTGCAGCAGGTGCTCGGGCGTGCAGTCGACATTGGCGCCCAGGTCCAGCACCGTCGTGTAGCCGTCCTTGCTGTTCGGCATGACGGTCGCGATGGCCGGGCGGTCGATGCCGTCCAAGGTCTTCAACAGGAAGCGCGCGAGTGCCATCAAGGCGCCGGTGTTGCCTGCAGAAACGCAGGCGTCGGCGCCGTCCTTGACTTGATTGATGGCCACCCGCATCGACGAATCGCGTTTGCGGCGCAGGGCCACCTCGACGGAGTCGTCCATCGTGACGACTTCCGTTGCCGCGACCAATGTGCAGCGCGGCCAGTCCCTGGCCGCAGCCAGCGCTTGCGGCTGGCCGACCAGGATCAGTTCCAGGTTCGGATGTGCGGCAAGGAAAGCCTTGCAGGCCGGCAGCGTGACCGCAGGCCCGTGGTCGCCGCCCATGCAGTCGACGGCAATGCGAACGCGTTCCAGCGGGGCGGGCGCAGCGGAGATCGACACGGGTTCAGGCGGCGGCTGCAGGCGAACATTCCAGCATGCACCCCGGCGAGCAACGCTGCCCGGGCGATCGGGTGCCCGCAAAAGCGGCGGTGGGCCGAAACCGACCCACGCCGTCTATCAGGCGTCGGCCTTGGTCTTCAGGACCTTGCGGCCCCGGTAGAAGCCGGTGGGGCTGATGTGGTGACGCAAGTGCACTTCGCCCGTGGTCGACTCGACGGCGGTACCCGGCGCGGCGACGGCGTTGTGTGAGCGGTGCATGCCGCGCTTGGAAGGCGACTTCTTGTTCTGCTGAACGGCCATGAAATTCTCCTGGGGGGGGAAGGCGGGGCGGGGCTGCGGGCCCATGCCAAAGTCGCCAGAGCCAACACGTCGACTCGAAGAGGGCCTAGCCCTCGCAAAGCCTTCTAGTATAGCACCGGCCCAACCACCAACAAGCAAAGAGCGGCGCGCCTGCGCACAGGGCGCGAGTGCCCTGCGCGCTCAATCGTCCTCGCGAGGCGGCCGTCCTCGCAAGGCGGCCAGGGCTGCAAAGGGATGTGGCGCCGCGTCTTCCAGCACGCTGTCGTCTTGCAAGGGCCGCAGCGGCTCGGGGCAGACCGCGTGCATGGGCACGATGGGCAGCCCGAGGATCAACTCGTCTTCCAGCAAGGTCGCCACATCCAAGCGGGGCTCGAGCACCAGCACGTCATCTTCGGAGTCTTCGTCCAGCCGCAGGGCCTCGGCCTCGGTGCGCACGAAGCGGAAGCGGCGGTCCACCGCGATGTCATCGTCCATCGCCTGCAGGCAGCGCTGGCATTGCAGGCTGACGGTGACGCTGGCCTGCAGGTGCAGCCAGATTTCGGCATCGCCGCCGGTCACTGGCAGCAAGCTGCCCGCGAGTTGCCAGTCCACACCCACGTCGCTGCTGGTGCCCAGCAGGCTGTCAGCCAGGCGCTGCATCTTGGCCAGCGGCCAGCGCCCTTGCAGGCTGCCGCCCTGTCGGCAGAAGGCGATCACCTCGAGGGCGCGGGCATCGGCGGTGGTGTGATCGGTCATGGTGTCTTCGATGGCCACTGGCGGGCAACAACCGCTTGCAGGGCGGGATGGGTTGATTCGCGGCGCTGCAGACCAGCCAGCTAAGCCCGCCGCGCTAAAGCCGCAGAGGGACCACGTGGCTTCCAGTGTAGCCAGCCATCCCACGCGAAATGACACATGCGACATGGCGCACCGCCGTTGCGAGGAAAATCGCTGCGATGAACCCTGCTCACCCGCCCCGCCCGCCCTTGATCCTGGGCTCGACCTCACGCTACCGTCGCGAGTTGCTGGAGCGCTTGCGCCTGCCCTTCGAGGTGGTGGGGCCTCAGGTGGACGAGACCCCGCAGCCGGGTGAAGCGCCCGCAGCCCTGGCCCTGCGCTTGGCGCTGGCCAAGGCCCGTGCCGTGGCGCGGGTCCACCCGGACGCCGTGGTAATCGGGTCCGACCAGATCGCTGACCTCGATGGCCTGCCCATCGGCAAACCGGGCAACCACGAACGCGCCGCGGCCCAGTTGCGCCGGCTCAGTGGTCGGCGCGCAGTCTTCCAGACGGCTGTGGCCGTGGTGCGTGCCGACATCGGTTTCGAGCAGGTTCTTTTGGCCCCGGTGACCGTGCAGTTCCGCTCACTCAGCGACGCGGACATAGAGCACTACCTGCGCCTTGAAGAACCCTACGACTGCGCCGGCAGCGCCAAGTGCGAAACCCTGGGCATCGCCCTGCTGGAATCGATACACAGCGACGACCCCACCGCGCTGGTCGGCCTGCCGCTGATCCGCACCTGCGCCCTGCTGCGCGCCGCTGGCCTCGACCCGCTGTCGCCATGAAGGGCACGCTCGTTCTGATGCCCAACGCGCTGGACCTCGGCACCGAGACCGTCGACCTGCAGGAGGTGCTGCCGCTGGGCGTGATCCGCCGCGCGGCAGCGCTGCGCCACTGGGCCGCCGAAGACGCCCGCAGCGCGCGCGCTTTCCTGAAGCGCGTCGACGCGATCGTGCCGCTGGGGGTGGCCTTGCAAAGCATCGCCATCACCGAACTGCCGCGACCGCGCAAAGGCAGCGGGGAGCCGGTGCCGGTGGCGCAATGGCAGGTCTTGCTTCAGCCCGCGCTGGATGGGCTGGATTTGGGTCTGCTGTCGGAAGCCGGTCTGCCCGCCGTGGCCGACCCCGGCGCGGCGCTGGTGCGCGCGGCCCACGCGGCCGGCATCACCGTGCTGCCGCTGGCCGGCCCCAGCTCGCTGCTGCTGGCGCTGGCGGCCAGCGGCCTGAACGGCCAGAGCTTTGCCTTCGTCGGCTACCTGCCGCAAGATGGCGCGGCGCGCATGGCGCGGCTGCGGGAACTGGAAGCGCTGTCGCGCCGCGCACAGCAGACGCAGATCGTCATCGAGACGCCCTACCGCAATGCCGCGCTGCTGGACGCCATGCTCGCCGCACTGGCACCGCAGACCGGCGTGTCCGTCAGTTGTGGGCTGACCCTGCCGACCGGCTGGTCACGCACAGACACCGTCGCCACCTGGCGGGCACGGCCGCAGCCGATGCCCGACCGCTGGCCCGCCGTGTTCAGCCTGCTCGCAGCCTGATCAGCGGCTGCCGAGCCGTTCTCTCAGTTGCCGCCGCCAAGCAGCGAGGCCACCTTCTTCTTCGGCCGGATGTTCGGCGACAGACTGCGGGCCGGGGCGATGCTGGCCGACGCCTTGGCGCTGGCTTCCCAGGCTGGTGTCGACGCGGCCGTCGCCTCGTAAGGTCGATCGAAGAACGGGTCACGCGACGGACCGCGACGCGGTGCTTCGTAGGCACGGACGGGTGCCCATTCGACGGCTCGCTCTACAGCACGTTCAGCCGGGCGCTCGGCAACCGCCATCTCCGGAGTGCGATCAGCGTCTTCTTCATCACGTCGGCGCGGCCGACGCGGGCGGTCGTCTTCCAGCTCGATGGCCTCGATGTCGAGCTTCATCTTCAGCAGCTTCTCGATGTCGCTGATGAAGCGCGTGTCGCTGCTGGTGACCAGCGTCACCGCCAAGCCCGAAGCGCCCGCGCGGCCGGTGCGGCCGATGCGGTGGATGTAGTCCTCGGCGTGGAAAGGCACGTCGAAATTGAAGACCGCCGGCAAGTCGGCGATGTCCAGACCGCGGGCTGCCACATCGGTGGCCACCAGCAGATCGACCTCACCGGCCTTGAAGGCGGCCAGCGACTTCAAGCGCTCGTCCTGGCTCTTGTCGCCGTGCAGCGCGGCGGTGCGCAGACCGTCGCGCTCGAAGGACCGCGCCAGGCGGGCGGCACCCAGTTTGGAGTTGACGAAAACGATGGCCTGCTTCAGGTCACGCGTCTTCAGCAACTGCGTCACCACGCGTCGCTTGTCGTCGTCGGTGGTGCTGTAAAAACGTTGCTCGACGTTCGTGGCCGTGGCGTTGGGTCTGGCCACTTCCACCAGCACCGGATCCTGCAAATAGCTGTTCGCCAGCTTCTTGATCTCGGGCGAAAAAGTCGCCGAGAACAGCAGTGTCTGGCGCTCTTTCGGCAGGTAGGACAGGATGCGCTGCAGGTCGGGCAGGAACCCGATGTCCAGCATTCGGTCGGCCTCGTCGAGCACCACGTACTCGACCTGATTGAGCACCGCGTTCTTGGCCTCGATGTGGTCTAGTAGCCGGCCTGGCGTGGCAATCAGCACCTCGACGCCGCCCTTCAGCACCAGCGTTTGCGGCTTCATGTCGATGCCGCCGAAGACCACGGTGGACCGCAGATTCGTGTGCTTGGCGTAGGTCTTGACGTTGTTGGCCACCTGATCGGCCAACTCGCGCGTCGGCGCCAGCACCAGCGCGCGAACCGGGTGGCGCGCCGGCGACATGCTGGCACTTTCGTGGCGCAGCATTTTCTGCAGCAGCGGAATGGTGAAGGCCGCCGTCTTGCCCGTACCGGTCTGCGCGGCACCCATCACGTCGCGGCCTGCGAGCACGATGGGGATGGCTTTCGCCTGGATGGGCGTCATGGCCAGGTAGCCGGCCTCGGAGACGGCGCGCAGGAGCTTGGGGTCGAGGGGGAGGGTGTTGAAGAGCGGGGGCGCAACCGGAAAGGTGGCCTCGTCTGCGGCATCGGCCGAAATAATTTGGTCAGTCATGTCATCGCATTATCGATCAAGCGACCGATGAAGACCCACGGCCTACCGGCGGGCCGGAAGCCCGACTCAGTCTGCGGGCCCGCTGCGGTCGGACAACGGCGCGCGGGCGCTGGCCAGGAAACGCATCCAGCGGGGCGACTTGAAGCGAACGATGCGCCAATACAGGCCAACGTAGGTCATCGCAAACAGCAGCAGGCAGCCCGCCATCACGGCCGAGTTGTCCCAGAACAACATGGCCGGCACCACCGACAGCATGCAAAGCAGCCACAGGAAAGGCGAAGTCATCGAATTGCGCCGGATCAGTGTCTTGGCGCTGCGATCACCCAACGCCCACCGCAGCAGGCGGCGGTAGATCAGCGAGTGCAGGTGGATGCCGTCGGGCATGCTGGGCGGAACAGCCCGCAAAAACCGGCGTCGGTAGATCGAGAAGAGGGTCTCGAAGACCGGGTAGACACACACCAATAGCGGGAACAGTGGCGACACGTCAGGATTTCGGACCAGCAGCAGGATGGACAGTTCGGCGACGAAGAAGCCCAGGAAATAGGCCCCGCCATCACCCAGGAAGATCATGCCGGACGGGAAATTCCAGATGAAGAATCCGAGCACCGCGCCGATGCCCATCAAGGCCAGTGATCCCACCACCGGGTCTGCGACTTGGTAAGCCACATAGGCCAGCGCAGCCATCATGATGACCACACACATCGACGCCAAGCCATTAAAGCCGTCGATGATATTGACCGAGTTCGCGATGCCGGCGACCGCAAGGATGGTGATCGGGAACGCGCCGGCCGTGACGGAAAGCAGCACGTCCAGACCCGGGATGTCGCTGCGCGTGATGGCGGCATCGAGCACCCAGAACGCCAACGCGGCGGCTACTGCGGTGGCCAGCAGGCGTTTGCCGGCGCTAACGCGCTTGGTCAAGTCCTCGATGACCCCGGCGCCAAAGGCCGGCGCCGAACACACCATCAACATCCAGGCCATCCTGCCCGAGGGCGGGTGCAACCACATCAGGAGCAGGGTGCCCGCCACCAATCCACCGACGATGCCCAAACCGCCCACGCGAGGAACAGGCTTGGCATGAAACTTCTGCGGCCCGAGTACGTCGTGATCGAGAGACAGGTGCCCGCCGTTGCGCCCGATATGGACGACCCAACCCGTCAGAAGCACGGAAACAAAAAAGGAGAGGAACAAGGTCGGCACGGGCGCGAGTCTAGCCGCAGGCTCGACAGGCCGAGTCTCCCGACTGTCGCGCCAGTGGGTGCTTACTGAAGAGAGTCCAGGCCAAGGCGGAAGCGTGGGTGGTCGGCTTGCGCAGGCTCACAGGCTAGAATTTAAGGTTGCCTGGTATGCGATTTTCCCGCCGACCGGTGCCCAGAGCGGGCCACCAAAGGCGCGCCCATCTGACCCGTTACCGTACACCGTCCCCTTCGCCCATCCATGTTTGAGCTTCCCCCAACCTGCGGCGTCGCGCAGCAGACCGCCCTTCGATGGCTGGCCCAATTGGCGCTGCTGGGAACGATGGTCCTGGCCCTGCCTGCCACAGCAGCCGACGGTCTTGTCAACGCACAGGACAGCGGGTTGCCCGATGCAACCAGCCCCTTGGCGCCCTTCGGCATGGGCGCGCCGAGCGGCCCGGTCCGGCTGAACAAGCAACAGCAAGCCACGCCCAGCGACGCAGGCGCGGTGCCGATGGTTCCAGCGGCCGCGGCAGCAGCCGTCCCCGGCGAGTTCGAGCAGTTCGTGCAACGCTCGGTCAGCAATTCGACAGCCGTTCAGCGCCTCGGGGCTGCACTGGTCACTGGTGCCTTCGATGGCGGGGCCGATCTCTCGCCCCTGGTGCCGCCCGACTACCTGGTCGCTGCGGGCGACGAAGTCCTGGTCACCTTGTGGGGCAGCGTAGATGCGGATCTGCGCCTGCGGGTGGACCGCGCGGGTCGGGTGGCGATACCCCGGGTCGGCGTGGTACAGGTCGCCGGCGTTCGTTACGCGGACCTGCAAGGGGTCATTGAACGCCGCGCCGCGCAGGTGTTCAAAAATTTTCAGGTCAGTGTCACGCTGGGGCAGTTGCGCGGCATTCGCGTCTTCGTGACAGGTTTCGTCCCGCGGCCCGGCTCCTATAGCGTCAGCAGCCTGGCCACCGCCGTCACTGCCCTGATGCGTGCCGGCGGTCCGACACCGGCCGGCAGCTTCCGCAACATCGAGATCCGGCGCGGTGGGCAACTGGTCTCAACGCTGGACCTGTACGACCTGCTGACCAAGGGCGACCGGTCGGCCGACCGCACGCTGCAGGGCGGCGACGTGGTGCACGTGCAGCAGGTCGGTGTCGAAGTTGGTGTCGTGGGCAGCGTGAACCGACCAGCGGTCGTGGAACTGAAGACCGGTGAATCGCTTGCCGACGCTCTGCGTTTCGCCGGCGGCTTCTCGGCCATTGCCGACCGGTCCCGTCTGGTTGTCGAGCGGCTTGCAGACCGCAAGGCAACCCGCGTGGTCCAAGTCGACCTGCCCGAAGGCCTGAAACAGACTTTGGGTTTTGGCGATGTCGTCGTCGCGCTCAGCGCGGTCGACAAGGTGTATTCGAAGGGGAGACCCAACAAGCGCGTGCGCGTCGAAGGCGAGGTCAACCGCCCAGGCGAATACGTCATGCCCGAAGGCACCAGCATGGCCGACGCCGTGCGACTGGCCGGCGGCTACACGAGCAATGCCTATCTGTACGCCGCCGACTTCACGCGCGAAAGCGTCCGCGTCGATCAGCAACTGAATTACGAGCGGGCGCTGCGCGACCTGGAAACTGAGTTCGCACGCACGTCTGCATCGCAGCGCATTGCGTCCAGCGAAGAGGCCGGGGCCGTTGCCGCGCGCAATTTAATCACCAGCCGCCTGATCGAAAGGCTGAGGTCGGTGAAGCCCACGGGACGCGTCGTGCTACAGATGAAGCGGGACAGCCCCGACTTGCCCGATATCGCGCTCGAGGACGGTGACCGGTTGTATGTGCCACCCACATCATCGACTGTCGGGGTATTCGGCAGCGTGTTCAACGCCGCCAGCTACCTCTATTCGCCCGACAAGGCTTACGAACACTACCTTCGTCTGGCAGGCGGCACCACCAAGGGCGCCGATGACAGCAGCGTCTTCGTGATACGCGCCAACGGCGAAGTCGTCAGTGCGCGTCAGTCGGCCGGTTTCTTCAAGAATGGAGACATCGGCGCGCTCAAGGCGGCGCCTGGTGACACTATTTTCGTGCCCGAGGAAACGTTGCGCACCACTTTCGTCCAAGGCGCCAAGGACTGGACGCAGATCCTCTACCAGTTTGGCCTCGGGGTTGCCGGCCTGAGGATCCTGCGTTGACGGCCGCCGAGAGCACCGCAGAAGGCGCTACGCCGTTGGACCTGCTGTTGCCACTGGCCCGTCGCTGGCGACTGCTGATCGGTGGCTCTTTGCTGCTGGGCCTGCTGGCGCTGGGCGCAGCCTATGTGGTAGCGCCGATCTACACCGCCCGCACCAGTTTCTTGGTACCCCAGGCGCAGCAGAACGCCGCCGCAGCGGCGCTGTCTTCGCTGAGCGCACTGTCCGGCCTGGCTGGGGGCGGGGTGCGCACAACTGGTGACCAATATGCCGCGCTGCTGCAGAGCACCACGGTGCGCGACCGGCTGATCGACGAATTCAAGCTGCTGCAGGTTTACGACGAAGAACTGCGCTACTTCGCCCGGCGCAAGCTGGAGCGGCGGGTGCACGTGACAGTGGGCAAGCGCGATGGCCTGATCGCCGTGGAAGTCGAGGACGAATCACCGGTGCGCGCGGCTGCGCTGGCCAACCGGCACATCGATGAGTTGCGCCGACTGACATCAACGCTGGCCATCACCGAGGCCCAGCAGCGCCGCGTCTTCTTCGAAGCCCAGCTCAAGGCCACGCGCGACCGTCTGGTGGTGGCCCAGACCGCCGTCGAAGACAGCGGCGTCGGCGCCGGCAGCCTGCGCGTCGAACCCCGCGCGGCCGCTGAAAGCTATGCCAAGCTGAAAGCCGAAGCCACGGCCGCCGAAGTGCGGCTGCAGGGCTTGCGCAGCACGCTGGCTGACAACGCGGTTGAAGTGCAACAACAGCTGTCGTCGCTGGCTGCCCTGCGCGGGCAGCTAGCCAAGCTGGAGACCGACACCGGCGGTGCCGGCCAGTCGGGCTACATCGGCAAGTTCCGCGAATTCAAGTACCAAGAATCGCTGTTCGAGCTGTTCTCGCGGCAGTACGAACTGGCGCGTCTTGATGAAAGCAAGGAAGGCGCGCTGATCCAGGTGGTCGACGCGGCCGAGCCGCCGGAACGCAAGTCATGGCCGGCGCGCGGCCTCATCGCCATTGGCGTAACGCTGGCGAGCCTGCTGGTGCTGGCGGCCTACATCGTCGCGCGACACCACTGGCAACAGTCGGCGGCAGCGCCGGCAACCGCAGCCAAATGGGCCCGTCTGCGCGCAGCCCTGCGGAGCTGAGCCTTGAGCCTGGCTGCCGCGTGAGCGCGCCCATCACTCTGAAGCGCCGATTCGGGTCTGCGCTGCTGTGGAACGCCGTCGGTACCTTGGGGCTGCAGGGCGGCACCTTTGTCACCAACCTGCTGGTGGCCAACTTGCTGGGCGCGGCGGCGTACGGCCGCTTCGGTTTCCTGATCAGCACCGCGCAGACAGTAGCCTCGGTCATGCAGTTGTGCACCAGCCTAGCCGCTAGCAAGTACGTGGCTCAGTACCGCAAGACTGACCCAGCACTGGCCGCGTCGATCCTGAATTTTCTCAACCGCATCAGCCTGACCATGGGGCTGCTGGGCTCCACGCTGCTGTTCGTGTTCGCGCTGACTGCAGCGGATGAGTTCAGTCCTTTCGCTGGCCTGGGCAGCACGCTGGCCTTGGCTGCACCCATCGTCTTCTGCGCGCTGCTCAACGGCTACCAGATGGGGGCGCTGGCGGGGCTGGAAGGGTTCGAGAAGACGGCGCGGGTAGTGCTGCCACTGATGGTGCTTCAGTTGGCCTCGACAGGTGCAGCGGCGGCCTGGTTCGGGCTGCAGGCCGCGCTGGTCGCCATGACCTTCAACTTCGCCTTGCGTGCCTGGGTGTGCAGCCGGCTGATAGCCCGCGAAATGGCCAGCCAGGGCTTGGTGGCGAGCGACGCCCGCCCGCCCCTGCTCAAGCGCATCCTGTTCGACTTCATGCTGCCCGGCTCACTGGCCGGCTTGAGCAACATGCCAGCGCTCTGGCTGGCCACGGCGGCCTTGACGCGGCAGCCCGACGGCTATGCCGAAGTCGGCCTGTTCAATGCCGCCTTCGCCTTGCGCGGCGTGCTGATGATCCTGCCCTGGATCGTCAACAGCGTGGGCTTTTCGCTGCTCAACGCCCACCTCGGCGAAGATCACAGGCGCAACTACCGGCGCATTCTGGTCACCAGCCTGCTGCTCTGCGGCGGCGCGGCCGGGGCCGGCGCGCTGTTGGTGCTCGCCTTCAGTTCGACGCTGCTGCGGGCCTATGGCGCGGGCTTTGCGGCCGCCGAATCGGTGCTGCTGGTGCTGATGCTTTCGCTGATGGCCGAGGCACTGGCCTGGCCGCTGTACCAGGCACTGACCAGCCGCCACCGCGCTTGGGTGGCCGTGCTGGCCACCCAGATCCCGCGCGACGTCGCCATCGCCGGGCTGGGCATCTACCTGGCAGACCGGTATGGCGCGGTGGGCGTAGCCTGGGCCCATGCCTGCGGCTGGACCATTGCGCTGCTGGGCTGTACGGCGCTACTGGTCGCCGCGCCGCGTGCGGCAACAAACCCCTGAGGAACTGGCATGTGTGGAATAGCGGGCCTGCTGGCCCAGGGCGCTGACAGCCGGCTCGATACCGCCCTGAAGCGGATGACCGACGTGCTGGCCCACCGCGGCCCCGACGACGAGGGGCGCTGGTTCGACCCAGAACAAGGCATCGCGCTGGGCCAGCGCCGGCTGGCCATCGTCGACCTGTCTCCGCAAGGCCACCAACCGATGGCCTCGGTCAGCGGCCGCTACATGCTGGCCTTCAACGGCGAGATCTACAACTACCGCGAACTGCGGGCCGAACTTGAATCAACGGGCCTGGCCCCGGCCTGGCGTGGCCATTCCGACACTGAAGTGCTGCTGGCCGGCATCGAAGCCTGGGGTGCAGAGGCCACGCTGCGCCGCGCGGTCGGCATGTTCGCCATCGCCTGCTGGGACCGCGCCGAGCGCCGCCTGCTGCTGGCGCGCGACCGCATCGGCGAGAAGCCGCTCTACTACGGTCGCAGCGGCTTGCACTGGCTGTTCGCGTCGGAACTGAAGGCCGTGCGGGCGCTGGGCGGCAACCTGGAAATCGACCTCGAGGCGCTGGCCAGCTACACCCAGGGCGGCTATGTGCCGGCACCGCAAACCATCTACAAAGGCTGCTTCAAGTTGCCGGCCGGTCATTTCGTCTGGCTGTCGCACCGCGCAGGCTCGCCCGTCCCGCAGGCGTTCTGGAGCCTGGACACCGCCGCCCAGCGCGCGGGCGGTATCGCGTGCGCCCACTACACCGACGCCCAGGCCATCGACGCTGTGCACGACCGCCTGAATACCGCCGTGGGTTTGCAGATGGTGGCCGATGTGCCGCTGGGCGCGTTTCTGTCGGGCGGCATCGATTCCAGCCTGGTCGTGTCGCTGATGCAAGCGCAAAGCGCCCAGCCGGTGCGCACCTTCACCATCGGTTTCGACGATGAGAGCTACAACGAGGCGCCCTACGCTGCAGCAGTTGCCCGCCACATCGGCACGCAGCACACCGAGCTGTTCGTGACCGCCGACGACGCCAAGTCGGTCATCCCGAAGCTGGCGCACATCTACGACGAACCTTTCGCCGACGCCTCGCAAATACCGACGACGCTGGTTTCGCGCCTGACGCGCCAGCACGTCACTGTCTCGCTGTCGGGCGACGGCGGCGACGAGTTGTTCGCAGGCTACCCCCGCTACGCGCTGTCGGCCGCGCTGTGGCAGCGCATCCAGCGCGTGCCCCTGCCGCTGCGGCGGGCGGTGGCTCGGGCGTTGCTGGCCGTGTCACCACGGGCTTGGGACCGCCTGCTGGGCGCCGTGCCGGGCGTCCATGCCGACACGGTGAACGGGCGACGGGTACACCGTCTGGCCGGCACCCTGAACGCCGGCGACCTGGGCGAGTTGTATGGCCGCCTGATGGCGCAATGGCAGCCTGAAGACGGCCTGGTGCTGGGTGTGGCCCCGCAGCCGCTGAACGGCGGCCCATGGCACGCCGAAGGCAGCGCCACCGCGCAGATGCGCCGCCGCGATCTCGACCTTTACCTGCCGGACGACCTGATGGTCAAGGTTGACCGCGCCGCGATGAGCACCAGCCTGGAAGCGCGTGCGCCGCTGCTCGACCACCGCGTCGTCGAACTCGCCTTCGCCTTGCCCGACCGCGTGCTAATGCGCGGCGGCCAGGGCAAGTGGGTGCTGCGCCAGGTGCTGGACCGCTACGTGCCGCGAGCGCTGGTCGAAAGGCCGAAGGCCGGTTTTGGCGTGCCGCTGGGTGCCTGGCTGCGTGGCCCGCTGCGCGGCTGGTCTGCCGATCTGCTGGACCCCGCCCTGCTGCGCCGCCAGGGTCTGCTGGACGCCGACAAGGTCGGGCTAGCCTGGCATCAGCATGTCGAAGGCGGCGCCGACCGCAGCACGCTGCTGTGGACGGTGCTGATGTTCCAGGCCTGGCTCGCCGACACGGCAGACGCGGCCACGGCAGCGCCGTCATTGGCATGAGTCCAGGATGATGGTCGCGCTTCAGGTGCTGATGTTGCTGTTGTTGCCGCTGCTGCTGTGGCGGCTGTGCCGCGCGCCAGCCAGGCCACGCTCGTTCGCACCCATCGACATCGGCATGGTCTTCGCCTGCATCGTCGCGCTGTATGGCGCCGTCCCGCTGATCGGCCTGTCTCTGGCGTTGGCCGGCCTGGGTGCGATCCAGGAAGAGCGCCTGGGCGACACCCTGCCCGACGTGCAGGAGGTGATCGCCGTGGGCTGGATCTACGTGCTCTTCCTGACTGGCTTCGCGCTGGCCTACGCATTTATCCGAAGAGGGCGCCACGGCCTGGCCGCGCCGGTGCTGCAAAGGCCGACGACCCGGAACGCGGTGGCCATGCTGATGCTGTTCGGCGCCATCCAGATTAGCATCGCAGCCACCAAGTCGGCCTATGCCATCGGACCCGGCGCTGACTACCTCGACTCTTACGCCGTGGTGCGCGACCAGCCCCTGGCGGTGCAGCAGATGCTGGGGCTGCTGGGCACGGCCGACTTCGCCGCCGCAGTGCTCTTCATCGTCGTGACCCTGGCCTGGCGACCGCGCTGGCATGGCCTGGTGGCGCTGTTCGTTGTAGTCCTGCTGGCCCAGACTTTTATCACCGGCGGCAGCCGCGGCTATGCCTTCCGCTGCGGGCTGGCCTATGTGGTGGCGCGCTCGATCAGCGGCCCGCCCGTGCGCCTGGTCACCGCCCTGGCCTTCGGCGTGTTCGGGCTGCTGGCTTTCCTGGCGGCCGGCGCCATCCGCCAGACCGGGCTCGACGGCCAGGCCTTCACCCCTTGGTCGCTATTCCAGGGCGGCGAATTCATGGCCTTTTTCTACAACGGGCTGGACCTGCTGGACAAGGCCACCGACATCCGCGAACTGGCCTTGAGCGGCCCGCTCTACCTGGTCGACCTGCTGCGCCTGGTGCCCCGGCAGATCATCGGCGACTTCAAGGTAGACCCGGCAGCGTTCTACGCCAGCACCTTCTACCCCGATTTCTTCGAGTCGGGCGGCGCCTTCGCCTTCGGCGCCATCGCCGAATCGGCGCTGGGCTACGGGGCGCCCGAAGCGCTGGTGCGTGGCGCGCTGCTCGGTTTGGCCTATGGCCTGGTGCGCCGGCTGCTCGACGGCCAGCGCGCGGGTATCGTCGCCGTTTTCGCGTACACCTGGTTCGTCGTGGTCGCCTACGAAGGTCTGCGCGACACCACCTTCACCGCCTTCCCCCGCTTCATCCTGCAGGTGCTGCCGCTGCTCATCGCCGTGCGCCTGCTGGGCATTCTCAAATCCACGCCCAAGCCGCCAGATCGCCCTGCGGCGCCAAGCGCCACCCCGCTGGAAAGCTCATGACCACACAACTCACCCTCCGCAGCATCGTCAAGGGTCTGGTGACACGGGTGCCCTTCGGCGATCGGCTGGCCAATGGCGCGGCTGGCGCCAGCGTCGGCGCCACCTACTACTACGGGGTCTGGCTGCGCCACCTCGTGGCGATCAGCCGGCAACTGCCGGGCGTGCGCCTGGATGTCGTCGGCGAACTGGGTCCAGGCGACGGTCTGGGCCTGGGGCTGTGCGCACTGCTCAGCGGCTCGCAGCGCTACATCGGCCTGGACCGCATGGCTTTCGCGTTGAAGGCGGACAACCTGGGGCTGCTGAGTGAGCTGCAGGCGATGTTCGCGGCGCGCGCGCCCATTCCGAATGAGCGCGACCTGCCGGGCGTCTACCCGCTGCTGAACGACTACGCATTCCCCCACCACCTGCTCGACGACGCCCGGCTCGCTGCCAGCCTGGCACCCGCGCGGGTCGAAGCCATCGCGCAGGTCCTGCGCAACCCGCCGGTCTCGGCGCCGGGTGCCATGCTGGGCTACGCGGCACCCTGGGACGCTCAGACCAACATCGAAGCCGGCACCGTGGACCTTCTGCTGTCGCAGGCCGTGATGGAGCATGTCGACGATGTGGAGGCCACCTACGCGGCCATGCGACGCTGGCTGAAGCCCGACGGCGTGATGTCGCACCGCATCGACTATTCCTGCCACGGCATCACGCGCGACTGGTATGGGCACTGGCTGGTGTCAGACGCCATGTGGCGCGTGGCGCGTGGCAAGCGGGCCTACTTCATCAACCGCCTGCCGCACTCCGGGCACCTGTCGGCCCTGGCGCGCACCGGCTTCGATCTGTTGAGTACCGACGCCACGCGCGGCGCAAGCTGCGCGTCGGCACAAGACATGCGCGTGGGCTTCGACACTGAAGATCTCTGCATCAGGGGTGCGCACCTGATCGCCCGGCCCAGCACATCGCGAACTGCCTTGGAAGCCTAGGAAGCCGCCATGAACCTTGACCACCTCGAGGCGATACGACTGCTCGAACTGGCCTGCGTGCGCGCCGAGTTGGCGAAGGCCGTGCCGGCGGGCTGCAGCATTCTCGAAATCGGTGCTGGCACCGGCTGGCAGGCGCGGGAACTGAGCAAGCTGGGGTATTCGATAGAGGCCATCGACATCGGTGACAGCAATTACGCCGCAGACCGCGTCTGGCCGATCCGAAACTACGACGGCAAGACCATCCCGTTTCCGACAGCCACATTCGATGTGGTCTTCAGTTCGAACGTGCTCGAGCACATTCCCGATGTCGAAGAGTTCCAGTCCGAGATCGCCCGCGTCCTGAAGCCGAACGGCATTGCACTCCACCTGGTGCCGAGCGCGAGCTGGCGCATCTGGACCAATGTGACCTACTACGGCTTCGTCGTTCGCAAGATCGGGCGGCTGGTCGCGTCGAAACTGTTCAAAGCGGGGCCGTCGGCCCGTTCGACCACCCCAACCCCGACGGGCCCGCCGCCGGCCAAACGCAAGCTGTATGCCGCGCTGATCCCGTCACGCCACGGCGAACGCGGCAATGCCCTGACCGAGTTGCATGACTTCGGCAGACGCCGCTGGGTCGGGCTCTTCCGTGCCGCGCAGTGGACCGTGACGCGGGCTTACGGTGGCGGCGTTTTCCACACTGGCTACTCGCTGCTGGGCGCCGCCGTGCCGCTTGAGCGCCGGGCGCAGATCAGTCGGTACATCGGAAGCTCGTGCCATGTCTTCGTGCTCAGCAAGCAGACGCCGCTTGCAAAGAACAGCCCGCAGAGGCCGACCACCCCGTGACCCGCCCTACCGTTTTCCATGTCATTCCGTCGTTTGCCGGCGGCGGTGCCGAGCGCCAGGTGGTATGGCTGAGCCAGGCCCTGGTCACTGCCGGTGCCCGGGTGCACCTGGCGCACCTGCACGGCGGCCCCAACCTGGCCGCCGCTCAAGCCAGTGGCGCAACGCTGCACCAGATCCCGGTGCGCAATCACTACGACCTGTCGGTGCTGGACAAGCTCAAGTCGCTGATCCGCAGCACGGGCGCCGACGTCGTGCAGACCTGGCTGCTGCATGCCGACATCACGGGCGGCCTGGCCGCGCGCGCTGTCGGCGTGCCCTGGGTGCTGAGTGAACGGCAATCGGCCGGCTTCTACGCCGGCGGTGCCAAGTTCTACCTGCGCCGGCTGTTCGGGCGCCGTGCCGATGCCATCGTCGCCAACTCCGAAGCCGGTGCCGACTATTGGCGCCTGGCTGGCTACTGCGGTGCGCTGAACGTGGTGCGCAACATCTTGCCGGCGCCGCAGCCCGCCGATGCCGATGCCGCGCTGGTCACGCGCGACCCGATGCTGATCATCGCGGTCGGTCGCCTCAGCGAGGAAAAGAACTACCCCACCTTGCTGCGCGCGATGGAGCAGGTGCTGACCCGCGTGCCGCAGGCCCACGTCGATGTGCTGGGTGAAGGCCACTTGCGGGCGATGCTGCAGCAGCAGATCGACGCCGCGCCGGCGCTGGCCGGCCGGGTGCGGCTGGTCGGGCATGTGAACGACGTGCACCAGCGGCTGCAGTCGGCCGCTGCCTTCGTCTCGATGAGCCTGTTCGAGGGCACGCCCAATGCCGTGCTGGACGCCATGCGCGCTGGCTGCCCGCTGGTGCTGTCGAACATCCCGACCCACCGCGAGCTGGTCGACGATGCAGGCGCCCGCTATGCCGAGCTGGACGACCCCGCCGCATGCGCCAGCGCGCTCATCGCCTGCCTGACCGACGCGCCCGCCAGCTTGGCACGGGCCGAACGGGCCCGCGCGGGCCTGCGGCTACAGGAATGGTCGCCGGCCAGCATCGCGGCGGCTTACCTCGACATCTACCAGGCCGTCGGCCAGCGAAGGAAGTCATGCGCGTCCTCGTGACCGGCGGCTCGGGTTTCATAGGCACCAACCTCGTCGAACAGCGGTTGCAGGCCGGCGACGAGGTGCTCAACTTCGACATAGCCGCGCCGCGCAATGCGGCGCATCAGACTGTCTGGCGGCAGGTTGACATCCTCGACCTGGCCGCCTTGACACAGGCCTTAACGAGTTTTGCGCCCGAGGTCGTGTTGCACATGGCCGCGCGCACCGACCTGCGCGGCAGCACCCTGGCCGACTACGCGGCGAACACCGACGGCGTGGCCAATATGCTGGCGGCGCTGACCGCGCTGACCTCACACCCAGCATCGGCACGGACAAGGTTGGTGGTCTTCGCCTCGTCGATGTTGGTCTGCAAGCTCGGCTACCAGCCGCGCGGCGACGACGATTGGTGCCCGACCACGCCCTACGGCCAGAGCAAGGTCGAAGGTGAGCAGCAGGTGCGGCAGGTGTCCACGGCCACGCTGCCTTGGGTAATCCTGCGGCCGACCTCCATCTGGGGCCCGTGGTTCGCCACGCCGTACCGCGACTTCTTCGAAGCCGTAGCGCGGGGCCTGTATCTGCACCCACGCGGCCGGCGCATCCGCCGAAACTACGGCTTCGTGCTCAATGCAGTGCACCAGATCGACCGCCTCATCGCCTGCGCCGGCGGCAGCCTGATCGGCCGCACGGCCTACCTGGCCGACTACGAACCTATCGAACTGCGGTCCTGGGCCGACAACATCCAGGCCGCCCTGGGCGCCCGCCCGGTGCGCGAGGTGCCGCTGTCGGCTCTGCGCCTGGCCGCCAAAGTGGGTGACGCGCTGCAGGCGCTGGGCCTCAAGCGCGTGCCCATCACCTCATTCAGGCTGGGCAACCTGCTCACCGACAGCCTGCTCGATACCCGCGCTATGCAGGCTGTTGCACCGCAGTTGCCCCACGACATGGCGCAGGCGGTTGACATCACCTGCCGCTGGATGCGGTCGGAAGCAGGCCGCGCTTGAATATCCTCTTCAGTGTTCACGGCTATAAGCCGGCCTGGCGCATCGGCGGCCCGGTCGTGTCGGTGTCGTCGCTGGCTGAAACCCTGGTCGCACGCGGCCATCAGGTCACGGTCTTCACCACCAACTCCAACCTCGACCAGGATCTGGACGTGCCCACCGACAGGCTGATCAACGTCGACGGCGTGCAGGTGCGCTACTTCAGCCGTCAGGAACCGATCAAGCGCCTGCTGCCCGGCGTCAAGTACCTGTCTCAGTCCATCGGCTCGCTGTACACCCCCGAAATGCCGGCGGCGCTGCGCGAGATCGCACCGCGTGTCGACCTGATGCACACCCACATCCCCTTCGTTTATCCGACGTTGGCGACGGCGCGCGCGGCCTTCCGCGCCGGCTTGCCTTTTTTCTACCACCAGCGCGGCGTCTTCGACCCCGAACGGCTGAAGTTCCGCGCCTTGAAGAAGCAGGTTTACCTGACGCTGTTCGAAAAGCCGATCCTGCGCCGCGCCACGACGCTGATCGGGCTGACCGAGGCCGAGCGTGACAGCTATGCCGCGCTGGGCATGACCACCTCCTGCCGGGTCATCCCCAACGGCATCCACCTGCCGGGCCCCGCCGACGCGGCGGCCAACACGGTGCTGCTGCAGCCGTTGGGCCTGGCAGCCGACCACGTGGTGGTGTTGTTCATGGGCCGGCTGCACCCCGTGAAGGGTGCCGACCGACTGCTGGAAGCCTTCCTGCCGATCAGTGCGCGCTTCCCCAACGCCCGCTTGGTGCTGGCCGGCCCTGACGAATTCGGCATCGAGACCGCCTTCAAGTCGCGCGCCGTGGACGCCGGCCTGGTCGGCCGCGTGATCTTCCCCGGCATGGTCTCGGGCGCCCTGAAGTCGGCGCTGTTGCACCGAGCCAACCTGTTCTGCCTGCCTTCGGATGCCGAAGGCTTTTCGATGGCCATCCTCGAGGCGCTGGCCCACGAGACGGCAGTGCTGATCTCGCCGCGTTGCCACTTTGCCGCTGTGCAGACGGCGGGCGCGGGGCTGATTGTCGAGCCCAACGCCGCCGCACTGGAACAAGCCATGGCCACCCTGCTGGGCGACGCGCCGCGGCTGCGCGCGATGGGCCAGGCCGGCCGCGATCTGGTGGGCGCCGGCTACACCTGGGGCACGGTGGCCGCGCAGATGGTCGATGCCTACGAAGAGGGCATTGCGCGCCACCGTGCGCTGCTGCGCGGTGGGCCGCTATGACCAAGGCGCCGCTGAAGGTCACCGTCATCACCGTCTGCTACGACAGCGAACGCACCATCGTCGATGCGTTGCGGTCCGTGCAGGCCCAGCGGCATCCGGCCATCGAACACATCGTCATCGACGGGGCTTCGCGCGACGCCACGGCACGAATGGTGCGCGAGAACAGCAGCCGGGTCAGCGTCTTGGTGTCCGAGCCTGACGGCGGCATCTACGACGCCATGAACAAGGGCCTGGCACGGGCGACCGGAGACATCGTCGGCTTCCTGAATGCCGATGATGTGTATGCCGACGCCGACGTCGTCGCCCGCATTGCCGCAGCAGCAGCAGCGCCCGACCGTCCGGATGCAGTTTTTGGCGACCTGCTTTATGTGGACGCCATCGACATGCAACGCGTGGTGCGGCGTTGGCGCAGCGGCCCCTTCGAGGCTGGCCGCCTGCGCTACGGCTGGATGCCCCCGCACCCCACCTTCTATGCCCGCACCGAGGTGCTGCGGGCGCTGGGCGGCTTCGACACGCGCTACCGCATCGCCGCCGACTACGACTGCATGCTGCGCTATCTGGCGCGCCCAGGCGTGCGCGCGGCCTACATCGACGACGTGCTGGTGCGAATGCGCACCGGCGGCGCCAGCAACCGGTCGCTTGCCGCCGTGCTGCGCAAGAGCAGCGAAGATCTGCGCGCGCTGCGCAGCAACGGCGTCGGCGGCCTATTCACGCTGGGCTGCAAAAATCTGCGCAAGCTGCCGCAACTTTGGCGCCATCGCTGAACCTGCGCGTCGTCATTCCCGTTTTTCGAAATCAGAAAGCCACCCATGAGCTTCGCCAAGTCCAGCCCCGCCATTGCCCGCCTGCACCCCGAGATGCAGATCGGAGGCTATCTCGCCCATGACGGCACCATTGAGTTCTACAGCCGCGTCAAGAGTCTGGCCCGGTCCGATGCGGTGGCGGTGGACCTGGGGGCCGGCCGCGGTGCCTGGTTCGAAGACGACGAATCAGCATTCAGGCGCGACATGCGCCTGCTCAAAGGCCATGTGGCGGAGGTCATCGGCTGCGACGTCGACCCGGCCGTGCTGCAGAACCGCGCCGTGGACAGCGCACGCCTGCTCACCCCGGGCCAGCGCTGGCCTTTCGACGACGCCAGCGTCGACCTCATCGTGTCGGACTACGTGCTCGAACACATCGAAGATGCCAAGGGCTTTGCCGACGAGGTGCACCGCGTCCTGAAGCCCGGCGGCTGGCTCTGCGCGCGCACGCCCACCAAGTTCAACTACGTGTCCATCGGTGCCCGGCTGATCGCCAATGTGCGCCACGCGAAAGTCCTGACGGCGGCACAGCCCGGGCGCAAGGCCGAAGACGTCTTCCCCACCGTCTATGCGCTGAACACTAAAAGCGATGTGGCGCGGATCTTCGACCCGCGCCGCTTCGATGACTTCAGCTACACCTACTGCTCAGAGCCGCAATACCACTTCGG
This sequence comes from Burkholderiales bacterium, assembly GCA_038316205.1. Classification (GTDB taxonomy): domain Bacteria; phylum Pseudomonadota; class Gammaproteobacteria; order Burkholderiales; family Burkholderiaceae_C; genus Rubrivivax. The sequence goes on along the minus strand of JBBQAI010000035.1, from coordinate 13,860 downwards.
CCGCGCCTGGGTGTACCGGCTGTTCCAGTTCGCGCACTGGGTGTTGCCGGCAGCGCTCACCGGCAACCTCTACATCTTCCTCTGCAAGCGCTGAGCAGCGCCGCCAATGCGGTCAACGGCGCGCCGTTGTGACCGGGTTGACCAGCGACAGCCCCGAGCGGTCATCGCCGTAGGCCGCCACGCCCAAAGAGCGCGGCGACGTGAACAGCAAGGCGTTGGCTAGCAAGGTTAACGTCACGCCGTTCGGGCCGACGCGATCCAGGCGCACATTGGTGATGCCGGCATCAGGGGCTGTCCGGTAGTACGCGTTGATGACATCGGGCACCCCCGCATCACCGACCTCCATCGACTGCCCCAGCATCGTGACCGTGGCATCGCCCGATACATCGGCCAGCACCATGGGCAAGTCCACCGAGCCGGTATAGCCCGGTGGAAACCACATCCGCATCGGCACCAGGGTCACCGTGCCGCCGCCCCAGGTGGGCAAGGTAACGCGGTCATCAGCCTTGACGTCGAGATAACCGCCTTTGGCTGCGATCTTGAACTGGTTACCCAAGGTGGCCTGCAAGGGCGCGGCGTACGGCGCATAGACGAAGCTGTCCCCTGTGGTCGAGTAGATGTCGGCCAGGTATTGTGAGTAGGCGGTGCTGTCCATCGGAGCCATCGGCAGCAGCGGCTGCGTGATGAGCAGCGGGTCTGCGGCCAGTTCATCGACGCCAGCGACCTGACCCTGACGGTTCATGTAGTACACGCCAAAGTCGGGGTCGTAGGTTTCCCAGCGGCCGTCGATCTTTACCTCGGGAGCGACATGCCCTTCCAGCGACCGGACACGGCTTTCGTAGCCCGGTCCGGTCCGTATCCAGTGCAGCACGTTGGACACGTCGTCGCACAGCCCTGCACCTACAGACCGCAGGAACATGTCGGGTTGGTGCAGGAACAGGCCGGCGGAAAGCGGCCAGTCGTGGCGGGTGCGCGCCAACACATATCGCCATGCGCGCCGGTGCAGCGGCTCGCGGACTTTGGCGGCGGGTATGGCCAGCACGTCAGCCAGCACGCCATCCAGGTCTTGCAGCGAGGTGGCGTTGACGTCCAGCCGAACCAAGCGATCGGCCGTGCCGCTGTTTTGCAAGCGCAAGCCGGGTGCCTGGCTGCCGACCGCCGTCGCGTTGGCCTTCAAGGCCAGGGTGACCGCGCCACTGACATCGAACACTGCCTTGGCCAGTTTCACAGCGGGCGGATTGGTGTCCGCCGTGGCGTTGGCATTGTTGGTGGGGGCCTGTTGCAGCAACTGCGCCTGGGCCAGTGTGATGGCCAGTGCAGCCTCTTTGCCCTGCCAGATTTGGGCGCGTGACTGGAGGGCCCCAGCGAGTTCGGGGAATTCCTGCGCGGCCAAGCTTCTACCGATCAGCGTCAGCACCTGCGCAGTGACGTGCGGGCGGGTGGTCGCCAAAGTGTCAAGCGCGGTGGAGGTAACGGCCAGCTGCCTGGCCGCAGCGACTTGGTAACGGGCGTCGGACAGCCAGGCGTCCGACCACACATTGCGCGCCACGCCGCACATCTGGCTCAGCAGGGAAGCGTGCGCATCCAGTTGCGCCGACCAGTCGATACCCGGTGTGGCAGGCCAGATCCCAACGCCACGCATGGCCTCGAGGTAAGCATCGAGTGCCGGCAGCAGCCAGTCGCGCGCGGCCGTGGCAAACGGCTGGTTGCCGGTGCGGGCGGCATCGACCTCGACTGCGGCGGCAGCGCCGCAGCGGTCAGCAACCAGAACATGCAAGCGACTGGCCGCCGCACTGCGCGACAGGCCGGCGGCCCGGAACTGGTCGTACAGTGTGGTCACCGGCGTCACATTGATGGCATCGGCGCCTTTGGAGACCTGCGCTGATCGCATCACCGGCAGGCGCATGTCCGAGCTCTGGGCCAAGGACTCGACGCGGTGATGGGTTACCGGCAGCTAGAACTCGAAAGCGCCGTTCCGGTCGGTGGGCGTCGAGCGCTGGATTTCATTGCCTTGACCGTCATACTCGACCATGGTGAGTCCCGCCACCACCCGAAAAACGGTGCCTGACTTCGGGAAACTGGCGGTGGCAGATGTTTCGGTCGTGCTACCGCCACCCCCTCCTCCACAGACGCTCAAGACCAGCGTGGCGACAAATGAGAGGGCTAATTCCAACCGCCACCGCGCGGGAGAAAACCATTGCTTGCTGACCACTGCAACTCCTGAATAAGAAACATGATTCAAAAGTCTAGCAATTGGCGGGCGAGGGCATCCATCCCAAAAGGGCGTGAAAGCTCCCCAAACTTGATCACAACCCAGCTCACGCCGCTTGGCCTTTCAGGGGCTTGAGGTGACGAGCTGGACCCGCCGCAATGCCACAGTGGCCGCGCTGTCCGCCCTGGGCAGTCATCCGGCCTTGAGCCAATCTGCGGGCGCGCCGCCGCGTAGCCTCGACGCTGCCTTGGCGGCCCTGGCAGCGCGTGAGTACGGCGTCAGCATCGTCGAGCACGGTGCCGATCCCGAAGGCAAGCTGCCTTGCGACGACGCGCTGCAAGCCGCGATTGCCGCCGCAGCGGTCGGCAACGGCGGGCTGGTCTACATCCCGGCCGGTCGATACGTCTTCCTGCGGCCTCACGTCATCTCGCGGCAGCACCTGCACATCTTCGGGGCCGGGCCCTGGGCCACCACGCTGATCTACCGGCCCACGGCCGATGACACCGCCTTTCTGACCTTTCACGCCGGCGTGGCGATCTCCAACGAGTGTTCGCTGCGCGAGCTGACGATTTTTTCGGACGACACCACGCGCAACAAGACCGCGATCCAGGCCATCGACACCTCGGCCCTGTCGATCCGCCACGTGCGGGTGGCCGGAACGGCACGGCTGGGTGTGTCCTGGCTGTGGGGTGGCGGCAACAAGGGCTCGATCGCCCTGCACCTGAAGGGGCGCGAGGCCACGGACGTCAGCGACTTCTACGCCTACGCCGACAGGCCGCTGCTGATCGACCGCAATCCGAACATGAGCGGCTCCTTGGTCATCGACATCGACCATGCCCATTTCTACAACCTCTATCTGTTTGCCACGAACCACCCTTGCGTCGAGGTGACCTCGGGCGTCAACCTGACCCAGGTCTCCTTCGCCGGCTACCAGGCCTGGGTGGGCGGCACTTATGGCTTTTATTGGAAAGACACGACGACAACCCAGGCAAGCGTGCACCTGCGTTTCGACAACGTGCGGCTGGAACAGGGCGTGGACAGCAAGGCTTATGCCTTCTACATCGCGCGCAACGCCACCTTGGCCATGCTGAGTTTTTCCAACATCCGGGACGACCCGCTGCGGCGCGGCTGGTTCCTGCGCCACTGCGACGACGTCCGCATGGAGAGTACGGTGCATGAAGTGGCCACGCTGGCGCTGGACGTCGACGCCAGCGTGCGCCGCTTGTCTGGCAGCAACTGTTTCTGGCAGGCTGGCAGTTCCGCGCAACTTGAGGGTCAGCACCTGGTCTGGTCCACCCCGAAAAATCCCAGCACCGGGGCCCTTCCACCCAACTTTGTCTTCAACGAGGCCAGCAGCCTGACCCGCAATGCCGAGAGCGAGGTGCACCACACCAGCCCGACGCTGACGGTGGCCGTCAACGCGATACTGGAATTGGGTGTCTCGGGCACCCAGGGCTTCGTCACCGTGGACACCCACGAAAACGTCGGCGCCATCTTCCACTTCAATGGCACGGCCAACAGCGTTTCTCGCAGCCTGGAATCAGCGCCTGGCTTGTTTTCGACCGTCAAGGACACGGCCAACCAGGTCAATGTCTACTGGGACGCTGGCAGCGGCCGCTACCTGCTGCAGAACAAGCGCAGCGTGACTTTGCGTATCAAGGTGGGGCGCAACGGCGGTAGCTTTTCGGCGCTGTGACCGCTGCTCAGTGGCCGGCGTGCGCAGTGACGCTGCTGGGCGCCGCGTACTCGTGCACCACAGCACGCAAGCGCTCGCGCACCTCTAGGCTGCGCGTGGCGGATGTCGTCGCGGCCCAGGTCAGTAAGGGGTGCAAGTCATCGGAGTGGTCGAGCAAGCGAGCGACTCGGAGTCGGTCCACCGGCGTGGCAATGGTGTCATCCGCATCCGCCAGCAGTTCCTCAAACAGCTTCTCGCCGGCTCGCAAGCCAGTGAACTCGATGGCGATCTCTTCTGGCGTGTGCCCCGCCAACCGGATCAACTGCCGCGCCAGGTCGACGATGCGCACCGGCTCGCCCATGTCCAGCACCAAAACCTGCCCGCTCTCGCCAATCGCCGCCGCCTGCAGCACCAACCGTGCAGCTTCCGGAATCGTCATGAAGTAGCGAATGATGTCCGGGTGCGTCACGGTGACCGGGCCGCCCCTGGCGATCTGTTCCTTGAACTTCGGGATCACGCTGCCGCTGCTGCCCAGCACATTGCCAAAACGCACGGCCATGAATTTCGTGGCCGGGTGGTCAGCGGCCAGGGCGCTGATGACCATCTCGGCGGCCCGCTTGGTGGCGCCCATCACATTGGTCGGGTTGACGGCCTTGTCGGTGCTGATCAGCACGAAGCGTTCGGCATCCACCTCGGCCGCCGCCAGTGCCGCGTGGTAAGTGCCCAGGGTGTTGTTGCGCAGCGCGGCCAGCGCGTTGTCATCTTCTTCCATCAGCGGCACGTGCTTGAAGGCGGCCGCGTGGAAGACCGCCTGCGGCCGCCACTTGGCCATCGTGCGGCGCAGATGCGCCAGGTCTTTCACGTCGCCTATCAGCCGGGTCAGCGCGATGCCGGGATGGTCTTCCGTCAGTTCCTGCTCGATGGTGTACAGGTTGAATTCGCTCAGCTCGTACAGCACGATGCGCGCCGGCTGGAAGCGCGCCACCTGGCGGCACAACTCGCTGCCGATGCTGCCGCCCGCGCCGGTGATCAACACCGTCTTGCCAGCCAGCGTTTGGCGCACGCCCGACTCGTCGAGTTGCACCGCCTCGCGGCCCAGCAGGTCTTCCGGTTCGATGTCGCGCAGCCGCTCGACACGGCTTTTGCCGGTGCGCAGTTCATCGACGCTGGGCACCGTCAACACAGGCAGCCCGGTGCTGGCGGCCAGTTCCAGCGCGCGGCGGCGCTGGGCCGCGCTGGCGCCCGGCAGCGCGATGACGATGTGCGTGGCCGCTCCGCGCACGGCCTTGTCGGTGATGGCGTCCAGACCGCCCAGCACGGGCACGCCGCCGATGCGCGCGCGGCGCTTTTGCGGGTCGTCGTCGAGCAGGCCCAGAACGACCCAGCCCTGTTCGTGGATGCCGGCCAGCAGCAAGCGCGCGGCCGCACCCGCACCCATCACGATGGCGCGGCGTATGTCTTGTCCGTCGCGGTCGCTGCCGGTGATGCGCGAACGCGCGTGCTCGTACAGCATGCGGTAGCCGATGCGCAGCACGCACAGGCCCATCAACGCGACCACCGGGTGCAGGGCCAGCACCGCGCGTGGCACCTTGACCAGACCCAGGCCGATGACCACCGCCGCCGAGACGCTGCCGGCCAGCGCGCAGGCCAGCGTCAGCCGCTTGACCTCGCCGAAGCCCGAGAAACGCCACATGCTTTGTGGCACCTTGAAGGCCACGTTGGCCGCCAGGTAGGCGCAGACCACGCCCAGCAGCACCCAGCCGTCGTAGTGCGGCCGCGCGCTGATCCAGCGTTCGAAGCCCAAACGGAACAGGTAAGTGATATTCCAGCAAGCGGCCACCACCAACGCATCGACAGCCAGCGACAGCGGCTCGCGGTGCGGCCGCCAGCGCGCCAGGAAGACTTCCAGGCGGTGCCAGACGGTGCGGGTTTGGGCAGGGTTGGGGGTGGACGGATTCATGTCGGGTTCAGCGCCGGATCATCGCAGGCTGTGGTCGGGCAAGGACGCCCTCAGCGCCGGGCGATCAAGCGCCGCAGCGTGTTCCACAGCACCCGCAGGTCGGTGCCCAGCGTGGCGTGCTGCGCGTAGTCGGCCGCACGCTGCAGCTTGATCGGCAGGATGCGTTCGATGTACTCGCGCTCGGGGTCGGCGGCAGCTGCCAGCAGGCTGGCTTCGTCCAGAAAATCCAGCGACGACGGGTCGGTGATGCCCGGCCGCACGGCCAGCACCACGTCGCGCAGCGCGGGCGGGTAATGCGCCACGTAACGCGGCACCTCCGGGCGCGGGCCGACCAGGCTCATCGTGCCCAGCAACACGTCGATCAATTGCGGCAGTTCGTCCAGCCGCTTGCCGCGCAGCCAGGCGCCAACGCGGGTGATGCGCGGGTCGGTGCCCACCGTCAATTGCAGCCCCGGTGCTTCATTGCGCATGCTGCGGAATTTGTGGATGCGAAACGGCAGGCCGTGGCGGCCGACACGCACTTGCCGGAAGAACACCGGCCCTGGGCTGTCCAGCTTGATCCACAGCGCGATGGCCAGCAGCAGCGGCAGCAGCAGCAGCAGGCCCAGGCCCGCCGCCGTGCAGTCGAACAGCCGCTTCAGCATGGCGGGCGCTCAGGCGTGTAGCGCCGCTCGCACGGCCACTGCCACGCGCTGCACGTCGTCCAGCGTCATGCGCGTGTACAGCGGCAGGCTCAGCATGCGCTCGTAGGCGTGATGGCTGTGCGGGAACTGTGCGGCGGTCAAAGCGTAGCGGTCGCGCCAGTAGGGGTGCAGGTGCAGCGGGATGTAGTGCACGCTGCAGCCGATGCCGGCGGCGTACAGGCGTTCGATGAACACATCGCGTTCAAGCTTTGCGCCGTCGCCCAAGCGCATCACGTACAAGTGCCACGCATGCGTGTCGCCCGCCTGCGGTCGCGGCGGCAGCACGATCGGCAAATCAGCCAGCGCCGCGTCGTAGGCAGCCGCCAGCATTTCGCGCTGGCGGTGGAAGGCGTCCAGCCGCTTCAACTGGTGGATGCCCAGCGCCGAAGCGATATCGGTCAGGTTGTATTTGTAGCCCGGCGCCACGATCTCGTAGGCCCAGCTGGGCACGGTGGACGTGTAGCGGTCGAAGGCGTCGCGGCTCATGCCGTGCAGGCGCATGACTTTGGCGCGTTTGGCCAATTCGGCGTCGCGCGTGACCAGCATGCCGCCCTCGCCCGTCGTGATGGTCTTGTTGGCGTAGAAGCTGAAGACCGTGGCGTCGCTGGCCAGCGTGCCGACGCGCTGACCGGCGCTGGTGGTGGGCAACGCGTGCGCGGCGTCTTCGATGACTTTCAAGCCATGCCGCTGCGCGATGGCCAGCAGCGCCGGCATGTCGGCGGCCAGACCCGCGTAGTGCACGGGGATGATCGCTTTGGTGCGCGGTGTGATCGCGGCTTCGACGGCGGCCGGGTCTATGTTCAGCGTGGCCGGATCGATATCGACCAGCTTCACGTCGGCACCCAGGTAGCGCACCACTTCGGCCGTGGCAGTGAAGGTGTGGGTGGTGGTGATGACCTCGTCGCCCGGGCCCACGCCCACGGCTTCCAGCGCCAGGTGCAGGCCGGCCGTGGCCGAGTTGACGGCGATGCAGTGCAGACCACCGTCGGGCACGCTGCCATCGGCGTTCACGGGCGAACCCAGGAAGGCCGCAAAGTCGGCTTCGAAGCGTTTGGTCTTGGGGCCGGTGGTGACCCAGCCGCTGCGCAGCGCATCCACCACTTCCGCGATTTCTTCTTCGCCGATCTCGGGCAGCGCAAATGGCAGGAATGGCAGGAACGGCAGGAACGGCAGGAACGGCGGCGCAGGCTGGGCAGGCGGTACAGGTGGGACAACAGGTGTGTTCATGCGGGTTTCGCGATCCAGGCCAGGCTGTGCGTGCGCAGCAGCGGCAGTGTGTTGAAGAGGCCGCAGGCTTGCGGGTGCAGGCGAACCACGCGGCGGGCGATGGGCGGAGCCAGCGTGATGCGCCGCGCGTCCACACGCCCCTGCGGAAAAAGCGCCCGCAGGCGGGCCAGCGGCACGCCGCGCACGTCGGCGTTGCGCGGGTTGTTGACGGTGAAGTCGTACCACACGATGGCGCCGCCCGGGCGCAGCCACTGCCACATGCGGGCAGCCAGTTGGGCCTGGAAAGCGTCGTCGAGGATGGAGCTGAACACGGTGTACTGCAGCACCAGGTCGAAGCTGCCGGCGGGCAGCGGCATCTGCATCGCGTCGCCCTCGTGCACGGCCACGCTGGCCGGCAGGCGCAAGCGCGCGGCGGCCGCGCGCTCGGGGAGCAGTTCGTTGCCGAACAGCCGCGCGGGGTCGCAGCCCAGGCGTATCAGTTCCAGCAGGTTGTCGCCGCCGCCGCAGCCCACTTCCAGCACGTCCAATTCGGCCAGTGGCTGGTGCACGTGCAGCGACAACAGCGCGGCCAAGGCGCGTTCGCGTTCCTGTCGCGCGTGCAGCACTTCGGGGCGTAGCGGGTTGTAGCGGTCGCCCACCTGACGCCGGGCGTAGCGCTCGGCGATGGCCTGCGCTTCGTCGGGCGGTTCTTTGGACAGTTCGCTGGACAGATCCGGCTTGACGGGCGTGGTCATGGCGGTCAGCGCGTCAAGCGGGTGGCCGAATCGCGGGGGCCGCGCTTGAGCAGCACGAAGTCGAGCAAGCCCCGGCCGAAGCCGATGCCGTAGCCGATGTGCATGCAGCCGCAGGCCCAGACCACGCCCAGCATCTGCTGCAGCGAGCCCTGCGCCACCGCCACGGCGTTGAGGGCACCGGCGGCGGCGTACAGGCCCACCACCGCCGCCAGCGCCCACCACGCAGGCGTCCACAGCACACCCAGCAGGGCCAGCAGCAGCAGCACCGCGACGAAGGCAAAAGGCACCAGGTGGCGCGGCGACGCGGGCAGGCGGTGCTTGCGGATCACCGGCACCTTCCAGTAGCCGTACTGGTGGAACTGGCGGAACAGCGCGACGAAAGAAGCCCGCGGCGCGTAGCGCGAATGGATGGCCGCGCTCTGCCAGACGCGCCCGCCGCCGCGCGTGATGCGCAGCGCCAGTTCGTCGTCCTGGTTGCGCACCAGGGTCTCGTCGAAACCACCGAAGGCGATCAGCGGTTCACGCGGCCAGGCACCCAGGTAGACGGTGTCGACTTCGCCGCTGTAGTCGGTGCGCCGTGAGGCCGCGCCGCCCGAGCCGAAGCGGCTTTCGAAGGCGGCAGCGATGGCTGCCTGCGGCCAGCCCTGCCCGACCGGCACCCAGGGCCCGCCGACGCAGGCCGCGCCAGTTTCGCGCAGCGCCAGCAGGCATTGCGCGGCGTAGTCGGGCGCGTAAGTGGTGTGCACGTCCATGCGCACGATGGTGTCGCCGGTGGCTGCGGCGATGGCCGCGTTCAGCGCTGCCGAGGTGATGCGCGCCGGGTTGTTGATGACGCGCAAGCGCGGTTCGCTGGCCGCGCGTTCAGCCAACCGTTCGCGGGTGCCGTCGTCGCTGCAGCCATCAGCCACCAGCACTTCCAGGCTCACGCCGTCGGGCAGCACCTGGCCGAGTGCCGAATCGAGGAACGCGTCGATGTAGCCAACCTCATTGCGGCAGGGCACGACGATGCTGATGTGGATGATGTTGCCGATGAGGCCGCCGATGGGTGCCGTCATGCTGCAGCCTTGATGTGTTCGTGCGTGCCGGCCGCCACGCGGCGGACCAGCGCTGTCCACTGCTGCACATGCTGCGCCGGGCTGAAGACCGCCCCGCTGCGCGCGATGGCTGCCTGGCCCATGCGCTCGCGCAGCGACGCGTCGGCCAGCAGGCGCAGCAGCGCTTCGGACAGGGCTTGCGTGTCGCCCGCCGGCACCACGATGCCGGTGTCGGCGCTGATGATTTCCGCCGGCCCGGTGGGGCAGTCGAAGGCCACCGCCGGCACGCCCAGCGCCTGCGCTTCCAGCAGCGCCAGCGGCATGCCCTCGTAGCGCGACGGCAGCACGAAGACGGCAGCCTGGCGCATCTGCGCTTGCACCTGTGCGGTGGGCGCCAGCCACTGCACGGTGCCTTCGACGCCGAGGGTCTCCGCCTGCCTCTGTAGCGCAGCGGTCAGCGGGCCGTCGCCCAGGATGCGCAGGCGCGCTGCCGGCATCTGCGCTTGCACGCACACCCAAGCGGTCAGCAGCAGGTCGAGTCCCTTCTGCGCGACATGGCGGCCCACCGCCAGCACCGTGGGTGCAGCCGGCGCTTCGGGCACCTCAGCGCGCAGCGAGGCAGCGTTGTAGATGACATGGGTGCGCGGGTTGATGGCAGCGAAGCGCGGCGCGTCAGCGCGGCTCAGGCTGACCACGGCGGCCACGCGGCGGTACAGCAGCGCGCGCAGACGGCGCCAGGGTTTGGAGCGCGCGTCGAAGTGGTTGTGGTCGCAGCAAATGGCGCGCGGCGCCACGCCGCTGGACAAGGCCAGCACCGAGCAGGCGGTGGTCAGACCGTTGAGGATCACGACATCGGGCTGCTCGGCGCGGATCAAAGCCGCCAGCGCATGGCCCGTGCGCCACTGTTTGCGCAGCAGATCCCAGACGCCCTCACCCGTCGGCAACGGCCGCTGGCCGTGCAGCACGCGCACCCGATCGGGCAGCGGGTAGCGAACCTCGGCACGCGGCGTGTGGACGCTGCCGACCGCCACGTTCATGCCCACCGCATCGAGTTGCCCGGCCAGCGTGCAAACGAAGCGTTCGACGCCGCCAGCCAGGTCCAGCCGGTCGCACAGCAGCAGCACGCGCGGGATGCGTGCGTGCTGCTGATCTGGCAGGCTCGGCTCATTCATCGCTGCAGCAAAGCCGCCACGTCGACGCGCTGGTAGTCGGGTGCCGGAAGCGCCAGCCCTGCGCTGCGCACCGCATGCAACGTGGCGCGCCAACGCCGGGCGGCGTCCAGCAAACCCAGCGCGGCCAAGGGCGCCTGCCAGCCGCTGACGCCGGTGGCCAGCGCGTTGCCGCCGGCCTGCAGCCACTCGTCTTGCGCGTAGTCGCTCTGCTGCGGTGCGGGCAGCATTCCCGGCTCGCCAAGCTTCTGCGCCAGCACCAGCACATAGACCTCGTGGCTGTTGCGCAGGTTGACGCGGCGCTTCACGTCCAGCGGGCTGGCCACGCGCCACCAGTGCGCCGGGTCGGCCTTCTGCACGAAGAACACGGCCTTCGTGGCGAAGCCGCGGTCGGCGGTGTAGAGGCTGAAGAACAGCTCGGGGCTGAACTGGTAGAAGCCGTGGCCCGACAGGTTGTTGGCCGGCAGCGCGTGCAGGATGTGGCCGCCCACGCGGCACAGGTCCACCGCGTTGCGCCAGGCGGTGGGGAAGTCGAAAACATGTTCCAGGCAGCCGAAGTCCAGTACCGCGTCATAGAGCCCGCGTTGCGGCGACAGCGCCGGCCACGGCAGGTTCATGTCGTGCACGAAGGTGGCGTTTTCGTAGTCCGACGCGTCCACCGAATCGGCCTGCTGCGCGCCGAACCACTGCTGCATCAAAGGCTCGAAATAAGTCGGGCGGCCGGGTGCCAACGCGGGCATTTGTAGCGGTCTTTGCCGACGCCACGCGGCGTGCTGCTGCAGCGCGCGGTCTTCGACGAACAACGCCTGCCGTCCGATGGACAGCGTGCGGTCGTAACGCACGCCCAGGTCTTGCGCGTGGGCCAAAAAGTTCAGGTTGTGTGCGTCGATGCCCATGGCTTCAGCCGGTCTTCCCAGTCGTGGCGCGCCGCTTGTTTTGTAGGCGATGGGTCAGCATCATGCCGACCACGGCGGCGGCGGTGACCAGCAACTCGACGGACACCGCCACGCGCGCCAGGGCCACCGCGCCGTCACCGCCGAACTGCCAGGCGCCGGCCACGCCGGCCAGGCCACCGACGACCATGCTGGCACGGTAGGCGTGGTCAAAACGACCGCTGCCCAGCATCCAGTAGCCGAAAAATTTCCAGCACAGCAGCAGCGGCAGCAACAGGCCCAGCGTGGCCATCACGGGGGCCACACGGGCGGCGTCGAAGCCGCCTTTTTGCGCCGCCAGGAATCCGCTCAGCAACGGCCAGGCCAGCACGCCGGTGGCCAGCAGCACACCACCGGCGACGGCACCCAGCACCGCCCAGCGCGCCGTGTAGAACCAGGCCGCGCGGGCACCGGCTTTGAAGTGCGACACGATGCGCGGGTAGACGATCTGGAAGACCGGATCGGCCGCAGCCAGCACCGCCCGCACGATGCGGTCGGCCAGGAAATAGACACCGAGTTCGCTGCGGCTCATGGCCGCCGAAGCGACCGCCGGCAGCGCGTAGGAATAGGCCGCACCGGCCACCGACACGGGCAGCATGGTCCAGCCCAAGCGCAGGCCGGGACGCACCGCCGCAGCGGTCCACAGCGCCTGCGCTTCAACTGCCACCGCCGCTTCTTGGAGGTCGCGGCGCAGCCACCACCAGCCCGCGCCGGCCAGCAGCGTGGTCGCCACCACTTGCATAGACAAGTAAGCGATGGCGCTGTGCCCCAGGGCCAGCACGGCCAGCGCCCAGGTGGCGTAGACGGCGATTTCCACCCAGGCCCAGCGGTGCAGTTGCTCGCTGGCCTGCAGATACCAGGTGGCCTGCCAGCCCAAGGCGCAAGCCGCTGCGCCCAGCAGCAGCGCGCCGGACAGTGCATCGCCAGCAGAAGGCGCTTGCAGCAGCGTCAAAGCCACGGCCGCCGACAGCAACAGCACCGCGCCACTCAGCGCCACGCGCGCGCTGAAAATCTGCCGCGCCAGCGCCCAGCGGCCGGCCGTGTCAGCCACCACGGCCAGGCGCGTGGCGGCCGCCAGAAAGCCACCTTCCACCAGCGTGGACAGCAGCGCGGCCCAGACCAGGAACAGGCTCAGCCGGCCGAATTCATCGGCCCCCAACCGCGCCGCCATCACCGGCAGCAACACCGCCGGAAACGCCAGCCGCAGCGCGGCCGCGCCGTAGACGGGCGGCAGGCTGCGGGCCAAGCGTGGATGTGACGGCGGGCGTGACTTCATCGTGCGCGGTCAGGGTTTGATGACCAGGCGCGCGGTGTAGTCCACGCGGTGCAGGAAGTGGTGCACGTCGTCCAGCCCGGCCTCGCACCACACGCCCTCGCCGCGCGCGGTGCGCGCCAGTTGCGCGGCAGCCGCTTCGCCGGTGTGGCTGCGGTCTTCGGCGGTGGGCTCGCTCATGCCCTCGTGTGCGTGAACGGCGCCACGCGGGCGACGATGGCGTGGTCGGCCGGCGACAAATCGGCGACGGCGGTCTGGTCGCGCGTGGCGCTGTGGACCAGTTCGCAGCCGAAGCGGGCGAGTGTCTTCTTGATGCGTTGTTTCATGCGCGCAGTGCGGGGCCGCGGACCGGGCCGTAGACGCTCTCGGCGTCGGCCAGGCTGCTGTCCCAAGTGGATTGTTGTTGTGCGATTTGCAGCGACTGCGCCACGGCATCCGCGTGTTGCCGCAGGTGCGCCAGCGCCTGCAACACGGCGGCCGCGTTGGGCTCGGGCAGCAGCAGGCCTTGCAGCTGGTAGCGGCGGAGGAAGGCGCCGAGATCACCCGCGTCGCTGCACACGAAAGTGCAGCCCTGGTGCAGCAGCGTGTACAGCGCGCCGGACTGCGAGGCGTCGCGGTAGGGCAGCACGAACAGCACCTGGCGGGCCATCAACGCGCGCATCTCGGCGGCGTCGAGGTAGCGGTCGTCGATGTGGACGCCGAGTGCTGAAAGCTCATCGCGCAGCGGGTGTAAACCAGCGTCCCAGCGGCCGTGGATTTCCAGAGGCAGGCCGTGCTGTCGCCACGCGGTGGAGCGGGCCAGTTCGGCAAAAAGTTCGATGCCTTTGTAAGCTTTTACCGTGCCCCAGAAGACCAGCGCTTGCGGCTGCGCACACAGGCGCAGCGGCACGACGGCATCGCGCGGCGCGATGGGCAGCAGGCCGTGCGGCAGCAGATGCGCCTTGGCACTGAAGCCCTCGCC
>JBBQAI010000037.1:0-35604 GCA_038316205.1 Burkholderiales bacterium | reverse complement strand
TGGAATTCGCTGGTCGAGCCTGCCGGGTCTGCGCGCGTCGGCTGCAGCGTCACGCAGCCGCCCAGACCGAAGCCGCGACCGGGAATGTCGCCCGTCGTGGCAAAGCCGATGTTCAAGCCCGCCGCCAGGTGGTTGTCCATCATCAGCGCGATGGTCGCGGGCTTCAGCACGGTGACCTGACCGGGCTGCACGGCCGGCATCAGGCCGCGCATCAGCGCCACCATGTCGGCCAGTGAGGTGACCAGGCCGCCACCGCCGGACTGCCGCGCCGTGCCCGTCAGATGGCCTTGCAGCATCGGCAGGTTGCGCAGGGGCGTCAGGCCGGGCTTCATGGGCTGCAACGCATCGGCACCCGCGTAGTAGCCGGCCAGGCGGTGCTGCTGGTCGGCGGGCACGATAAAGCCGGTGTCGCGCAGGCCCAGCGGTTCGTAGATGCGCTCGCGGAAGACCTCGTTCAGCGCCTTGCCGCTGATCAGCTCGATCAGGTGTCCCAGCACGTCGGTGGCCACCGAGTATTCCCAGCCGGTGCCGGGCTGGAACTTCAGCGGCAGTTCCTGCAGCGCGTCCATCATCTGTGTGGCCGTGCGCTGGGTGCTGATGATCTGGCGTTCGCTGTAGGCCTTGAACAGCACCGTACCTGGGTCCAGCAGGCCATAGCTCAGGCCCGAGCTGTGCGTGAACAGCTGGCGGATGGTGATGGGGCTGCGCGCCGGTTCGGTGTCAGACAGATCGGTGGCGCCGGCCTTCAGCACTTGGCGCTTGGCCAACTGTGGCACCCAGTTTTCAATGGGGTCGTCCAGACCGAAGCGGCCTTCTTCCCACAGCGCCAGCGCGGCGATGGAGGTGAACAGCTTGGTGTTGGACATGGCGCGGAAGAGGTGGTCGTTGCGCAGTGCGACACCGGCTTCCTGGTCGGCCCAGCCGGCGCAGCCGATGTCGATCAGCTCGCGCCCGCGCAGCACGGCATGCGAGACACCGGGCAAGACCTTGGCATCGACATAGCCCAGCATCGCGGCGTGCACGCCGGTGAAATCGTGCGGGCGGGGGCTGGTTTGCAGGTCGGTCATGGCGTGCTCGCTGTTGCCGTCAGGCTGGACTCGGTGCCTTGGCGCCATCCATCGCTTTTTTGTAGACCGACTGCCGCGGCGTGGCCATCACGCGGCGCAGCATGGGCTCGAAGGTGCTGATGGGCAGCGTTTCTGCCGCAGGGTCGAAAGCCGGGTTGTCGTAGAGCTCAATGAATTCCTCGGCCCGCGCGTAGTGCGGGTGGCCCTTGAACATGTCGCGCATGTCGCGGTTCAGGCCGATGTGGTGGAAGAAGTTGTAGCCCTGGAAGATGCCGTGGTTCTGCACCATCCACAGGTTTTCTTCGCTGACGAAGGGTTTGAGGATGGCGGCTGCGATGTCGGGGTGGTTGTAGCTGCCCAGGGTGTCGCCGATGTCGTGCAGCAGCGCGCAAACCACGTATTCCTCGTCGCGCCCGTCCTTCAACGCCAGCGTGGCCGTTTGCAGGCAGTGGCTGTAACGGTCGATGGGGAAGCCGCCGTAGTCGCCGTCCAGCAGTTTCAGATGGGTCAGCACGCGGTCGGGCAGCGTGGCGGCCATCTTCATGGCTTCGGGGACGATCGCGGCCCAGTCTTGCTGGGTGCTCTGTTCCATGCGGGTGAAAGTAGCGCGTGCTTTCATCGGGGTTTCCTGTGTATGGGGATGACGGTGACCGCAGTCTGCCACCGCAGGGCATCAGTGGCCACGCCGGGGCAGGTGTTCGGCTTGTTCGCCGAGATCCCAGAACAGCCCTGTCATCAGCGTCAGCCCCTCGCGCATCACGCTGGCCAGCACGTGTTCGTCGGGCGCGTGCTGGCTGCAGGCGGCGTAGCTGTGCGGCACCCACACCGTGGGCAGGCTTAAGGTGTCGGCGAACACATCGTTGGGCAGGCTGCCGCCCAGGTTGGGCAGCAGCGCGGGCACCTTGCCGGTGCTGCGTTGCAGGGAAGCCAACGTGAAGCGCACCCAGGCGTTGTCGGGGTCCAGCCGGGTGGCGGCCATCACCACCGGCTCGGTCACTTCGATGCCGGCAAAGCCGTGCGCGGCGAGATGCGCGCGCACCACGCCGGCGATGTCGCTGACATCGGTGCCCACCACATAGCGCATGTGCATCGTCGCCTTGGCCGTGTGCGGGATGGCGTTGACCGGGAAGTCGGGGTTGCCGGTCTTGAAGGCCAGCACCTCCAGCGTGTTCCAGGCTATGACGCGTTCGGCCGGGCTCAGGCCGGGCTCGCCCCAGCTGGCATCGACTTCGGGGTCGCCCGGGTCGCCACCGAATTGCAGGTCGGCCAGCGCCGCTTTCACGTTGGCCGGAATGACCGGCGGGCGCAGCGCGTCGACCAGGATCTTGCCGTTGCCATTGACCATCGAAGCGATGGCGTTCAGCAGCACCGTACCAGGGTTGCGCAGCAAGCGACCCCAGTTGCCGCTGTGGTGGCCGCCTTCGCGCAAGGTCAGTGTCAAATCGAAGTTAGCCACCCCGCGCGAACCGAGGAAGACAGTGGGCCGGTCGCGCCGCAGACGCGGGCCGTCGCTGGCGATCAGCACGTCG
Organism: Burkholderiales bacterium; assembly: GCA_038316205.1. Classification (GTDB taxonomy): domain Bacteria; phylum Pseudomonadota; class Gammaproteobacteria; order Burkholderiales; family Burkholderiaceae_C; genus Rubrivivax. The sequence continues at coordinate 33,008 of JBBQAI010000037.1, read as the reverse complement.
CTGGCCAACTCGGCCTGGTGCGCGGCGCAGAAGGCGGCCAGGCCGGGTGAGCCGGTTTCTTCGCCGGTCTCGATGAGCACTTTGACGTTGAAACCCAGCCGGCGTTCGCCAGCAAGCTCGCGCGCCGCCAGCACCTGCCCCAGCGCCGCGAAGTTGATGCTGTGCTGGCCCTTGTTGTCGGCCGTGCCGCGGCCGTACCAGCGTTCGCTGTCGCCCGTGCCGCGCACCGCCACCGTCCACGGGCCTTCGCCCTGCGTCCAGCTCTTGTCCTGCCCGCGGATCACGTCACCGTGGCCGTAGACCAGCACCGTGGGCAGGCTGTCGCCCTCGTGCCGCGTGGCGATCAGCAAGGGGCCGTAAGCCGCATCGGGGTTGGCGTAAATCTGGCTGCTGAAGCCCAAGCCGGCCAGCGACGGCGCGATCTCGTCGGCCAGATAAGCCTGCAGCGCCGGCCCCGATGCCGGGTCCTGGCTCTCGGTTCGGATGGACACGCGGCGTGTCACTTCGCGCAGCAAGCCGCCGCTGTCGAAATGCGCCTGCGCGCCAGCCAGCGCGGCGGCGCGTGTGTCTATGCCGTTCAAACCTTGGTCACCAGCGTGAAGTGCTCCACCACTGGCGGCACCGCGAAAAACGGCCCGACGATGGCACGCCATTCGGTGAACAGCGGGCCCTGGCGGAAGCCCACGGTGTGGTCTTCCAGGGTCTCCCAGAAAATCTGCAGCACGTAGCGCTCTGGGCTTTCAATGCCCGCGTTGATCTTGGCACCTTTGAAACCCTTTGCCCGGCTGGCGACGGTGGCCAGGCCATGCTGGATGGCGGCTTCGAAGGCGGCGTTCTGGCCGGCGGGGATGCGGATGTCGGCGATTTCGAGGATCACGGCGCAAGCTCCTGTGGAAGGCAGGCGCGCAGTGTCCCATGCAGGCAAGCAAGGCCCTGGCGGCGCCGCCAGCGTCACGCGGTACGCTCGGCCGATGGACGCAAACGCCAAGCTCGACGCACCCGCCGCTGCACCCGCCGCCGCACCCGCCGCTGCACCCGCCGCCGCACCCGCCGAACCCACCACCGAGCCCAGCCTCGGTGCGCGCCGGTCGCGCGAGCCGTTCATCCTGCACATGCCGGTGAACGTGCGCAACGCGTCCTTGGCCGTGCTGGCGGTGCTGGCCAGCCTGTGGGCGTTGCACGTGGCCAGCGCGGTGTTCATTCCGCTGCTGTTGGGCCTGACTTTCAGCTATGCCCTCAGCCCGGTGGTGGACCGCCTGGAACGCTGGCGTTGTCCGCGGGCGCTGAGCGCAGGGCTGCTGTTGGCTGCGTTGTGCGGCGGTCTGGGCTGGACGGCTTACACCCTCAGCGACGACGCGACTTCGCTGATCGAATCGCTGCCCACCGCCACCCAGAAATTGCGCGATGCCGTGCGTGCGCAGCGCAGCCATTCAGAGACCGCGATGGACAAGGTGCAGCGCGCCGCCGCCCAACTGGAACTGGCGGCCCAAGAGGGTGCGGCCGCGCCGCTGCCTGCGGCGCGCGGCGTCACCCGCGTCACCATCGAACGCAACCGCTTCGACATCAAGGACTACCTGTGGACGGGCACCATGGGCGTGGCGGCATCGGTGGGCCAGGCCGTGGTGGTGGTGTTCATCACTTTCTTCCTGCTGGCCTCGGGCAGCACCTTCCGCCGCAAGCTGGTCAAGATCACCGGCCCGAGCTTTGCGCAGCGGCGCATCACCGTGGAGATGCTCGACGAGATCACCGGGCAGATCCGCGTCTACCTGCTGGTGCAGTTGGGCACCAGCGTGCTGGTCGGGCTGGTCACCGGGCTGGGTTTCTGGGCCATCGGCCTGGAACATGCCGCCGTCTGGGGCGTGGTCGCCTTCGTGCTGAATTTCGTGCCCTACGTCGGCTCCATCATCATCACGGTGGCCTCGGCGCTGGTGGCCTTTGTGCAGTTCGGCAGCCTGAACATGGTGCTGCTGGTGGCTGGCACGGTGCTGGTGGTGCACGTCATCACCGGCAACCTGTTGACGCCCTGGCTGACCAGCCGCACCAACCGGATGAACCCCATCGTGGTGTTTGTCGGCGTGCTGGCCTTCGGCTGGCTGTGGGGTGCATGGGGCCTGCTGCTGGGCGAGCCGGTGCTGACCAGCGTGAAGGCCGTCTGCGACCGCGTCGATGGGCTGCGGCCCGTCGGCGAATTGATGAGTGCCTGACGTCGTGCGGCTTGAGGCCCGGCGCCCGGCGCCGGTCAATCGATGCGGATGCCCGCCGCTTTGACCAGCCGCGTGGCGGCGGCGGTTTCGTCGTCCAGGAACTTCTCGAAGCCTGGTTGCGTCATCGGCATTGGCGCGGCGCCCAGCTTTTCCAGGCGCTCTTTCACGTCGGCCATCGCCAGCACCTTGACAGTTTCGGCGTGCAGCTTTTCGACGATGGCGCGCGGCGTCTTGGCGGCCACGAACAGGCCCACCCAGAACTGGTAGGCGGCGTCTTTCAGCCCCGGCGTTTCGGTCAGGCTGGGCACATTGGGCAACACCGGGCTGCGCGCATTGGTGCCCACAGCCAGGGCTTGCAGCTTGCCGTCCTTGATCAGCGGCAGCGCGCTGATCAGCGGCGCGAAGAACCAGTCGATGCGCCCGGCGATGGTCTCGGTCAGCGCTTCGGGCGTGCCCCGGAAAGGCACGTGCAGGGCCTTGATGCCGGCGCTGACGCGGAACTGCTCGGCGTTCATGTGGGTGGCCGAACCGTTGCCGGCCGAACCGTAGGTGTAGGCGTCGGGCTTGGCCTTCACGCGGGCCACCAGGTCGGCCACGTCCTTGTAGCCCTTGGCAGGCGACACCACCAGCACATTGGGCAGGCTGGCCAGCGTGGTGATGCCGTCGAAGTCCTTCAGCGTGTCGTAGCTCAGCTTCGGGTACAGCGCCGGGTTCACCAGGTGACCCGAGCTGTGGATGAGCGCGGTGTAGCCGTCGGCCGGCGCCTTGGCCACCTGCGCAGCGCCCAGCGTGCCGCCGGCACCGGGCTTGTTCTCGATGACGATTTGCGCGCCCAGCAGCGGCGCCAGTTTCTCGGCCAGCGTGCGTGCCACCACGTCGGTGCCGCTGCCGGCGGTGAAGGGCACCACCAGCTTGATGGGGCCGGCTTTCGGCCACTCGGTGGCTTGGGCGTGCAGGCGGCTGGTGGGCAGGCCCAGGCCGAGGGCGCTTGCGCTGGCGGCCAGCAGGGTGCGGCGGTGGATGGTCATCGTGTGTCTCCGGGGGGGCTGTTCTTGAAGGGGTTCTTGAAGTGCGTTCACTGGGCTGCTGGTGGACCGGACTGGGGCTGGAGCGGTGGTTCCAGGGGCATTGCCAGCAGCACCTTGGCGACGCTGCTCGTGTGGTTCACCAGTTGCCGTTTTTCACCCGGCGCAAAACGGCAGGAATCCAGCCGGCGCAGCACCGCGCTTTCAACCGGCTGGCCGTCCAGTTCACCCGTTAGCGTCAGTTCGCCTTCGACGACCACATAGTGTTTTTCGATGGGCGATGGGTCCAGGCCCGTTCGGCCGCCGGGCTCGATCACGCTCAGGCCCAGCCACAACTGTTCGGCCGGCCCGGCTTCGCGGCCTTGCAGGCGCAGGCAGGTCATGTCGAAGTGGTTGGGCGCCTGGTACTCGGGCGCCTCGGCGATGCGGGTCACGTGCATGGCAAGTCCTTCGCGTTCACGGCCGCAACACCATGCGGGTAGAGGCTCCGCCCAGCACGTGGCGGTAGACCTGCAGCGCGTCGGCCAGCGGGTGCGCAGCGCCTTCAGGTACCGGGAAGGGCTGCAGCGTGCCGGCGTCGAAACCGGCGCGCATCGCGTCCAGCCGGTCGGCGGCGGCCACGCAGTCCAGCGCCAGGCTGTCGATGCCCACGTAGGTGTGCATGCCCCGGTAGAAGGTGAAGATGTCGAAGGCCACCGGCCGCTCGACGGTGGCGATGAAAATTTGCGCCGCGCTCTTGGCCATGGCCATGTTGGCCGCTGCGAAATAGGGGCTGCCGACGGTGTTGTAGACGATGTCCGCACCGCGCCCGCCGCTGAGTTCGCGGATGCGCGCGGCCACGTCTTCGCTGCGCGCGTCGATCACGTCCACGGCGTCCACACCCCCGGCCGCGAAGCTGGCGTAAGGCCCGCCCTGGCGCTGCACCGCGATGACCTGCGCCCCCGCTTGTGCGGCCAGTTGCACCGCCGCCTGCCCGACCTTGCCGTTGGCGCCCATCACCGCCACCACCTGGCCGCGCTGCGGCTGGCCGCAGCGGCGGTAGCCTTCAAATGCCGTGACGAAAGGCACGCCCACGCTGCCCGCTTCGTCGAAGCTCAAGCGCGCTGGCTGCTCGCGCAGCGCCGCCACCGGCAGCAGTAACCAGGCCGCGTGCGTGCCGTCGCGCGTGATGCCCAGGTCGCCGCCCGAACCCCACACCGCCTTGCCGACCCATTCGGCCGGGCCGTCAACCACCGTGCCGGCGAAATCACGGCCGGGGCTGCGCGGCCACACGGCCTGCGGCATCAAGCCCAGCGCGGCTTTCACGTCACTGGGGTTGACGCCCGCAGCGGCCACCCGCACCAGCGCCTGGCCGGGGCCGGGCTGCGGTGGCGCTTGTTCTTCGATGCTCGGCACCAGCGTGTCGACGCCGGCGGCCTTGGCGTTCAGGCGCACCGCGTGGGCTGTTCGGTGATCAACGCTCATCGCATCAACCTTTCTGCGGCAAACCAAGCAACGCGCGCGCTTCACGCGGGTTGGCCAATTCCCCGCCCAGGTCCTGCACGATGCGTTTCGCCTTGCTCACCAGCTCGGCATTGCTCTGCGCCAGCACGCCCTTTTCCAGGTAGATGTTGTCTTCCATCCCGACGCGGATGTGGCCACCGGCCAGCCAGGCCATCGCCACGGCCGGGAATTCATGCCGGCCGATGCCGAAGGCCGACCAGATGGCGCCGGCCGGCAGCAGGCTGCGCGCGTACAGCAGCGTCTCGGGCGTGAAGCCAAAACCGTACTTCACGCCAGTGACGAAGGTCCACATGCCGGGGCCCTGCAACGTGCCGTCTTTGATCAAGTCCAGCGCCAGGTGCATGTCGCCACTGTCGAAGATTTCCAGCTCCGGTTTGACGCCAGCTTCGCGCATGGCCGTAGCCATGATGCGCACATTGCGCGGCGTGTTGATCACCACGTCGGGCCCCGAATTCATGGTGTTCAGGTCCAGCGAACAGATGTCGGGCTTCAGCGCCTGGATGTGTTGGATGCGTTCCAGCGGCGGCAGCAGCGTGCTGCCCGGCGCGGCCACGCGCGGGTTGTCGGCACTGGGCACGAAACGCCCGCCGGGGCCGGTGGTCAGGTTGATGATCAGTTCGGCATCGGCGCGTCGGATGCGGTCCACGACATCACGGTAGAGCTCGACGTCCATCGACGGCTTGCCGGTCGCCGGGTCGCGCACGTGGATGTGCACGGCGGCAGCGCCGGCAGCGGCGGCGGCCAGGCAGTCGTTCGCGATCTGTTCCGGCGTGATCGGCAAATGGGGCGTCTGCGATGGTTGCGTGATGTTGCCGGTGACAGCGCAAGTGAGCAGGGTTTTCGTCATACCAAAGACCTCGTCGAATTTTTAGAGATGCCGGCCGCCATCGACCACGATGCGCGTGCCGGTGGCGTAGCGCAGCGTGGTGGCGCACGCCTGCACGGCGGCGGCCACGTCGTCCACGGTGCCGACGCGACGCAGCGGCATCGTCGCAGCGGCCTTGGCGTTGAACTCGGCGCCACGGCCGGGCACGAAGCCCGAATCGACCACGCCCGGCGACACGGAAATCACACGCACCGCCGGCGCCAGTGCGCGGGCCAGCGCGTCGCCGACCACGTCGATGCCGGCCTTGGCCGCTGAATACGCCAGGTTGCTGCCGGTTCCGGTGAAGCCGGCGATGGACGAGATGTTGACGACCAACCCGTCGCCCGAGGCCTTCAGCAGCGGCGCGAAGGCCCGGATGGTGGCGAAGACGCCGCGAAAGTTGACGCGCAGGATGTCGTCGATGAGCTCGTCGGTCAGGCCTTCCAGGTCGGCCGCCGGCACGGCCTTCGTGTGGCCGGCGCTGTTGACCAGGATGTGCGCCACGCCGCCACACTGCGCGGCCACGGCCTCAGCCGCCGCACGCAGGCTGGCGCTGTCGGTGATGTCGGCGCGCAGACCGAAATGGGCACCGCTGGCCACGGCGGGCAATGTGGCCAGCGCGGCGTCCGGCGTGCCACTGCGGTGGACCAGCACGCAGCGCGCACCCAGTTTCGCGAAGCGCAGCGCGGTGGCCAGGCCAATGGCGCCGGTGCCGCCGGTGATGACCGCCACGCGGTCGTCCAGGCGGTCGGTGGGGGCGAAGTCAGCAAGGCTCATGGCGGGTGGTCTCGTGATTCAAGGTGGCGGGTTCAAGGTATCGGCGGGTGAGGGAACACCGGCTCGCCGGCGATCAGGTGGAAGTCGTGCGTCAGCGTCGCCATGAACCGACCGTCGCGTTGCACCCGTTCGAAGTGGCCGACCAGCGGCGCGGTGACGCCGAACACCGGGTCGCTGAGCAGCGTCTCGCTGTCGTCGGCAAACACCTGGGTGATCAGCACGCGGTGGCCGGGCGCCGAGACCATGAAGTGCAGATGCGCCGGCCGGTTGGGGTGGCGCCGCTGGGCCTGCATCAAGACACCGCAGGGGCCGTCGGTGGGCACCGGGTAGCCGGCCGGGTGCACCGACTGCAGGCGGTAGCGGCCCTGCGCGTCGGTGGTGAAGCGGCCGCGCAAATTCATGTCGGGCTGGTTGTCGTCCTGGTTCTCGTACAGGCCCACCGGTGACGCCTGCCAGACGTCCACCAGCGCGCCGGCCAGTGGCTGGCCGGCGGCATCGAAAACCGTGCCGCTGGCCTCGAGCGGCGTGCCCGGCGTGCCGGCGCGCGCGATGTTGTCGCCAGGCGCGCACACCGGTGAGTGGTCGCGCCAGAAAGGGCCTAGCAAGGCGGCGTGGGATTCGGTGGTGCCGGCCTCACCCTCATTCCGCGGGTTGTTCAGCAGCGCCACCAGCGTGGAAACGCCCAGCAGATCGCTGGCCAGGATGACCTCGTTCTTCGTCGCGCCGGTGGCCTGGCCGATGCCGACCAGAAAGCCCACGGCGTGCTCGAACTCGGCCTCGGTGACGCGGTTTTCCAGCACGAACTGGTGCAGGTGCGTGGTCAGCGAGGCCATCAACTGCTTGAGCCGTGCGTCGGCCGTCCGGCTCATTGCCTGCAGCACCAGTGGCAACAGGGTTTCGGGGGCGGTGGGCAGTGGCGATGCGGTCATGTCGGGGTGTTGGTTCGATCGTTCTGGCGATTGACAAGACGGCAACCGGCTGCAAGAAATATAGGCCACGCAGGCGTGCACCAACGCTGCCCAGGGCGCGCGTTGGCGGAGCCGGCCCTCAAACGTCCAGCGGCAAACCCACGTAGTTCTCGGCCAGCACCCGCTGCGCCGCCTCAGACCCGCACAGGTAGTCGAACTCCGCTTGCTGCATGCGCGAGCCGAAGCCGCCGCTGTCTGTGGCGTCACGGGGGAAGTTGTGCATCAGCGAGGTGAACCACCAACTGAAGCGTTCGGCCTTCCACACGCGGGCCAGTGCGCGCTGCGAATAGTGGTCGAGGCCGACGGAGTTGCCGCCGCTGCCGGCATAGAAATCAACGAAGGCCTGCGACAGCATGGCCACGTCGGAGGCGGCCAGGTTCAGGCCTTTCGCGCCTGTGGGCGGGACGATGTGGGCCGCGTCGCCGGCCAGGAAGAGACGGCCGAAGCGCATCGGTTCGGCAACGAAGCTGCGCAGCGGCGCGATGCTTTTTTCGATGGACGGCCCGGTCACCAGCCGTGCGGCCACGTCGGGCGGCAGGCGCAGCTTCAGTTCGGCCCAGAAGGCAGCGTCGGACCAGGCGGCAATGTCGTCGTCCAGCGGGCATTGCAGGTAGTAGCGGCTGCGCGTGTGGCTGCGCATCGTGGCCAGGCTGAAACCGCGTGCGCCCTGGCCGTAGATCAACTCTTCGCTGACCGGCGGGGTGTCGGACAGGATGCCCAGCCAGCCGAAGGGGTAGACCTTCTCGAAGCAGCTCACGGCGCTGGCCGGCAGCGCCGCGCGGCAGATGCCGTGAAAACCGTCACAGCCGGCGATGAAGTCGGCGGCCAGGTGGTGCTCGGCGCCGTCCTTGCGGTAGGTCACCCAGGGGTGGCTGCCGTCGAAGCCGTGCGGCTGCACGCTCTCGGCTTCGTAGACGGTTGGCAGGCCCAGCGCCATGCGGTGGTCCATCAAGTCGCGCGTGACTTCGGTCTGGCCGTAGATGGTCATGCGCTTGCCGGTCAAGGCCTGGAAGTCCACGCGCAGCCGGGTGCCGTTGAAGGCCATTTCGACCCCGTCGTGCGGGATGCCTTCGCGCTGCAGGCGGCTGCCGGCACCGGCCGCGATCAGCAGTTCGGTGGTGCCCTGTTCCAGCAGGCCGGCGCGGATGCGGCCCAGCACGTAGTCGGGGCTGCGTTGCTCGACGATGACGTTGGCGATGCCGGCCTGGTGCAGCAAGGCGCCGAGCAACAGGCCGGCCGGGCCTGCGCCGACGATGGCAACTTGGGTGCGCATGGGGTAGATCTCCGATTTTCTTTGACGGTACAGCGGCGCTGCACGGCGGGCCAGATCGCTGTGATTCAAGTTGTCCGGCCAGCGCCCGAAAACCAGCCATCGGGCGGGCATGGTTGGCCCCCCTCCTTGCTTTGTCACCGAGGTCCGCATGACCGCCACCCTCATTGCTGTCGAAGATTTGCGCGTCGGCATGTACATCCAGCTCGACGGCGGCTGGCTTTCGCATCCCTTTCCGCTGTCCAGTTTCCGCATCGCCGGCCCCGACCAGATCAGCACCCTGCGGGGCCTGGGCCTGGGCCGCGTGCGCTGGGTGCCCGAAAAGAGTGTGCTGGCCACCCAGCCCGGTGATGGCCCGGCCGGTCATGCCCAGCCGCGTGATGTCGATACCGCCGCCGCAGCCGAAACCGTGTCGGCCGATGCGGCCGCAGTTGTCGGCGAAGAAGCATCGGCCGCAGCGCCTGAACTGAGCGACGTTGAACGCGTGAGGCAGAGCCGTGCCGAATGGCTGGCCGCGCAGCGTGAATCGGCGCGGCTTTGCGAACGGCAATACGGTGAAGCCGGGGCCGCCTGGCGTTGCGCGATGGAGGCGCTGGCCGCCCGCCCGCAGGAAGCTGGCAGCACCTCGCGCCTGCTCACCCAGGCCATGCTGGACAAAATGCTGTCGGCCGAAGACGTGGGCATACGCCTGGTCTCGGGCGCCGGCGACCGCAACGCGGCACATGCGTTGAATGTCACGGTCATCGCCTTGCTGATCGGCCGCACGCTGGGCCTGGACGCTGAAGAACTGGCCGACCTGGGCGTCGGCGCGCTGATGCACGACGTGGGCAAGCAGGACATTCCTGAGCGCTACCGCCACGGCGATGGTGACCTCGGCGGCAACGATCTGGCCGCTTACCGCGATCACGTCGTCAAAGGCGTGGCCCACGGCAGGCGCATGGCGCTGTCGGCTGGCGCGCTGGCGGTTCTGGCCCAACACCACGAACACGCCGACGGTTCGGGCTTCCCGATGCAGATCGGCAGCGACCGCATGGCCATGGGCGCGCGGATCGTGGCCATCGTCGACCGCTACGACAAGCTGTGCAACCCCGGCCCCGGCGCGCCGGCCATGACGCCGCACCAAGCCGTGGCCATGCTGTTTGCACAGGGCCGCCAGCGCTACGACACCACGGTGCTGAACACCTTCATCCGCATGATGGGCGTCTACCCGGCGGGCTCGCTGGTGCAGCTGACCGACGACCGTTACGCGATGGTCGTGGGCGTCAATTCCAGCCGTCCGCTGAAGCCGCGCGTGCTGGTCCACAACGTGCCACCGACCGTGGCTGCGCGCGGCGCGCCGCAGCCCAGCGCCGAACTGCTGGACCTGGAACAGGTTCCCGATCTGGGCATACGCCGCAGCCTGGCACCGGCCAAGGTGCCCAGCGCGGCCCTGCAGGCGCTTGACCCGCGTCCGCGCGTGGCCTATTACTTCGAACCGATTGCGCGCGAACCGCACGCCGAGGCTCTGGCCGCGTGATGAACCTCGACGTCGATTGGGCTGACCTGCCGCCGTCGCCGCTGTTGCCGCTGTTGCCGCCATCGGCGCTGGCCGGTGCGGGTTGGGGCAGCCTGCTCGACGGCCTGCCGCACGCGGCCTGGGTGGTTGCGCTGGACAGCCGCCGCGTGGTCGCCGCCAACGCCGCCGCCGTGCGCTTTCTGGGCCGTCCGCTGGACGCGCTGCTGGGCGCCGACGCGCTGGATCTCGCCGCCTCGCCCGAGGACGCGGCCTGGTGGGCCGGTGCGGCCGACGTCGCCGCCGAAAACCTCCATTCCGAAGCCGTTTTCGCCGGCACCGACGGTGCTGTGCAGCACGCGCTGCGCAGCATCGGCTTGATCCGCAACAGCGACCCGCCAACGCCTACGCCCACCCATGCGCTGGTCATGCTCTGCGACCGCAGCGCCGAACAAGCGGCGCAGGACGAAAGCGCACGCCTGCTGGCCGAATTGCAGGCCACGCTGGAAGCCACCGCCGACGGCATCCTGGTCACCGGCATGGACGGCCGGCTGCGCGCCTTCAACCAGCGTTTCGCAGAAATCTGGGGGCTGCCGCAAGGGCTGCTGCAAGCCGATGACGACAGCGCCATCCAGGCCTGGATGGCCGAGCAGGTGCTGCCGCGCGGCGGCGACATGTCTTACGCCGACCGCCTGGCAGCGCTGCAGCGAACGACCCTGGGCAGTGCCGGCGACCGCATCGAGTTGCGCAGCGGCCAAGTGCTGGAACGGGTGACGCGGCCATTGATCAGCGCCGGCCACGCGCGCGGCCGGGTCTGGTCTTTCCGCGACCTGACGGCGCGCGTGTTGGCCGAAGAGCGCGTCGAAGCGCTGGCCCTGCACGACGCGCTGACCGGCCTGCTCAACCGCGCCGGCCTGGCCGCGCGGGTGGATCAGGCGGCCACGCAGGCGCGCCGCGATGGCAGTTGCTTCGCGCTGCTCTACATCGATCTGGACCGCTTCCGCCACATCAACGACAGCCTGGGCCACGACACCGGCGACCACGTGCTGCTGGCCGTGGGCCAGCGCATCCAGGCCTGCTTGCGCCACGACGACGTGCTGGCCCGCCTGGGTGGCGACCAGTTCGCGGTGTTGGTGGCCAACGCCGACCAGGCCGCCGCCGAAGCCGCCGCGCGGCGCGTGTTGAACGTGGTGGGTCAGCCCTGCTGCGTCGACGGCGCTTCGTTCACGCTGACCTGCAGCATCGGCATGGCCTTGGCGCCATCGCACGGCCAGCGTATCGACGAACTGGCGCGGCACGCCGAAGCCGCGATGCGTGCGGCCAAGCACGGCGGGCGCGCTGCTTACCGCCTGCACCAGGCGCGCGCCGAAGGCGACCGTCGCCTGCACATGCGCCTGGATCACGCCATGCGCCAGGCCCTGGTCAGCGGCCGCTTCCGGCTGCACTACCAGCCGCAGGTGGACCTGGCCAGCGGCGCCATCGTCGGCGCCGAAGCGCTGCTGCGCTGGCGCGACCCCGAGATGGGCGAGATCCCGCCCAGCCGTTTCATCCCCGTGGCCGAAGACAGCGGCTTCATCGTCGCGCTGGGCGACTGGGTGCTCAGCCAGGCCGTGCGCCAGGCCGCGCTGTGGCACAGCAAGGGGCTGTCGCTGCCCGTCGCCGTCAACGTGTCGGCGCTGCAGTTCCAGCAGGCGCAGTTCGTCGACCGCGTGGCCGGCGTGCTGGCCATCAGCGGCTTGCCGCCCCAGCTGCTGGAACTGGAGCTGACCGAGTCCATCCTGGTCCACGACGCCGAAGACGCACTGAACCGCCTGCACGCGCTGGAGCGCCTGGGCGTGCAGACCTCCATCGACGATTTCGGCACCGGCTATTCCAGCCTCAGCTACCTCAAGCGCTTCCCCATCGGCAAGCTGAAGATCGATCGCAGTTTCGTCATGGGCTTGCCCAGCGACGAGAGCGACGCGGCCATCGTCCGCGCGATCCTGCAGATGGCCCACGCCCTGGGCAAGAAGGTCATCGCCGAGGGCGTGGAAACCGAGGCTCAGCGGCAGTTCCTGCAAGACGCCGGCTGTGACGAATTCCAGGGCTTCCTGGTCGCCCCGGCGCTGGACACCCTGAGTTTCGAAGCGCGCTTGCACCGCATCCCGGTGGCCATGCCACCCGTGCCGCACATCCGCCTGGTTGGGGGCTGAGCGGCATCCATCCAGCGGGCGTCCGGTCCTTGCGCGCAGACCATGACGCAACGGTCACAATTGAGCTCCAGCAGCTTCGATGGACGCCTTTTCGCCATGATCTACAAGTTCAAGAGTTCGGCCACCGGTGATCTGATCATGCTGGGGCCACAAGGCGACCAGATGCTGCGCCTGATGGGCCGCGAACCGTCGGCCCAGGGCGTGGTCGAGACGGCCGACATGCCCGCCGCGCTGCAGGCCCTGCAGGCGGCCATTGCAACAGCCGAGGCGCCGGCTGCCGATGCTTCCGGTGATGCGATCACCGCCAGTGGCGACGACACCCGCGCCCAGGCCGTCGGCCTGCGCCAACGCCTGTGGCCGATGGTCGAGATGCTGCGCCGAGCCCAGGCCGAAAGCGCCCGCATCGTCTGGGGCGTGTGAGCCCGCGCTGTTCGTGTGACCCGCAAGTGAAAGCCCGCCGATGAAACTCTGGAGTGACAGCTGGACCAACGGGGACCGCATTCCCGCCCGCTACGCCGCGGGCCGGCCCGACGGTGCCGGTGGTGCCACTTTCAGCGACAACCTGAACCCGCACCTGGCCTGGAGCGAGGTGCCTGTCGGCGCGCAGTCGCTGGTGCTGATCTGCCACGACTTCGACGTGCCCACGCGCGCTGACGACGTCAACCAGCCCGGCCGCGAAGTGCCGGCCGACCTGCCGCGCCAGGACTTTTTCCACTGGGTGCTGGTCGATCTGCCAGCCAGCGTCACCGAGATTGCCGAAGGTGCTTTCAGCCGGGGTTTCACCAACGGCGGCAAGCCCGGGCCCGACGCGCCGCTGGGCGGCCGCCACGGCCTGAACGACTACACCGGCTGGTTCGCCAGCAACCCGGCCATGGCCGGCAGCTACTACGGCTACGACGGCCCCTTCCCGCCCTACAACGACGCGCTGATCCACCACTACGTCTTCACCCTCTACGCCGTGGCCGTGCCGCGCTTGCCGCTCAGCGGCGTGTTCACTGGCACCCAAGTGCGCGACAAGCTGGTCGGCCGCGTGCTGGGCGAAGCCACCTTCAGTGGCACTTACACCTTGAACCAGCGCCTGCTGTCGGCCGGGCATTGACGGCGCCGGGGGGCATGCAAGACCCCACCCGCATCTTCCTGCTGCGCCACGGCCAGACGGCCTGGAACGCGGAGGCCCGCATCCAGGGCCAGCTCGACATCCCGCTCGACACCACCGGCCTGTGGCAGGCCGAACGCCTGGCGCTGGCGCTGCAGGGCGAAGGCATCCAGGCGATGGTCAGCAGCGACCTGCAACGCGCCCGCCAGACCGCCGCGCCGCTGGCCGCCGCCACCGGCCTGACGGTGCAGCTCGACGCCACGATGCGCGAACGCGGCTTCGGCCATTTCGAGGGCAGCACCTACGCAGAGATCGAGGCGCGGTGGCCCGAAGAGACGCTGCGCTGGCGCCTGCGTGAACCCGGCTTCGGCCCCGGCGGCGGCGAGTCGCTGCAGGCCTTCTACGAACGCAGCGTGCAGGCCGTGTGGGCCCTTGCAGAACGCCATGCGGGGCAGACCCTGGCCGTGTTCGCCCACGGTGGTGTGCTGGACTGCCTGTACCGTGCCGCCACCCACATCGAGCTGCGCGCACCGCGCACCTGGCAGGTGGCCAACGCCACCATCAACCGCCTGCTGTGGACGCCCGAGGGCTTCAGCCTGGTGGGCTGGAACGATGCCAGCCACCTTGGAGGCTGAGTGTCATCGCCAGCATTGCGCCGGCGTGTTGGCGCCTGACACGCCCTTGGTGCCGGCCTGGTCGATGCTCAAGGTCCCGCAGGCGCCGTCGCGCGTGGCCTGCGCGCCGGCGGGCGTGGCGTTGATGGTGAAGGTCCGGCTTTGCGGCTGCGAGGCTGCGAAGTCGAAGGTGTAGCTGCTGCTCAGATCGTTGCGACAGGGCGTGGACGGCAAAACGGTGCCGGCGCCGGCGTTCAGGTCGTAGCGGATGTTGCTGGCGTAGACGCGCTCCATGAACTGCGCCAGCTCCATCGTGCAGCCGGCCGCCGACGCGCGCTTGGTGCGCACCACCTGCGACTGGTAGCTGGGCAGCGCCAGCGACATCAAGATGCCCAGGACTGCGACGGTGATCATCAACTCGATCAGGGTGAAACCAGCCATCAACACGCGCTTCATTTGTTCACCACCTCACGCCAAGAGATGCGGCCGTTGCGCACCGGGTTGCTCACGCTCAGGCTGCGAATCTCGCCGCTGGTGCCGCTGCTGACCAGGCGGTTGCCGATCAGGATGGCGTCGCTGGGCAGGTTGATGCCGGGGCTGATCGAACCGATGGCGACCTTGCCGGTGCCGATGCGGTCGCTGTCGTTGAACAGCAGGTCGTTGTTGGCGTCGAAGAACAGATTCGCCACGTTGGCCCCGGTGAAGGGGTCGATGGCGTTGAGGTAGCCCGTGCCGCCGGGCGTGCAGGCGTCGGTGCTGGGGACCATGCTGGACGCCAGCAACACCGTGCCGAAGAACTTGTGCTCGCCGACCATGCGTTCTCCGGTGTTGCCCAGGCTGGGCGAAACCAGGTCGATGAACCAGCCACGCTTGCCGGCCATGTCGCCGGTGACCGCCAACGAGAACGACCGCACAGGGCTGGTGCCGATGGTCGCCTCCACATCGACGCTGCGGGTCTTGAGTTCGCTGCGGCCGGTGATCACGGCGCCATCGTCGATCAGGCCGTACCAGGACTGCGCGGCGGTGTTGGTCACGTCGGTGCTGGTGATGTAGCGCCCGGTGCCGAAGAAGACGAAGCGCTTGCCGAAGTTGACGTCGCCTTTGCGCGCGTCGAGGCCGGCGCCGATCATGCCGGTGATGGGCTGGCGGTTTCCGCTGCTGTCCTTGGCCACGAACATCGGCGCCGGCGCGCTGCTGACGGTGTAGCTGCTGGCCCAGTCGGCCGGGGTTGCTGAGCTGAGGTTCAACTTCCACACATTGCCCAGCAGGTCGCCGGCGTAGACCAGGTCCACGGTGCCGTTGCCGTCCAGGTCCCAGCCGCGCGGCGTGGCCAGGCCATTCGTGGCGCTGCTGCTGCCGGCGCCGGTGTCGATCTTGCGGATCAGCGTGCCGTCGACCAAGTCGATCAGGAACAGGAAGGCGCGCTCGCTGCTGCTGTTGTAGCCGTTGCCGACCATCACCGCGGCGCGGCCGTTGTTCAGCTTCACGATGATCGGCTTGCCCAGCGCCAGGCCCAGGTCGTTGTCGGTGAATTCCCACATCACCTTGCTGGCGCTGAAGGTCGCCGGTGCGCTGACGTCCAGCGCGTAAAGCGCCTTGCCGCCCCGGCCCAGCGTACCGACCAGGATGGCCTTGCCTGGCGTCTCGAAGTCGGTGGACACGGCCACTTCGCCGTCCACGTAGTAGTCGTGCACGTAGCCGGTGCTGGTCAGCTTGACCAGCTTGCTGAAGACGGCGTTGGGGATGTAGGTGAAGCGTTCGATGCCGGTGGTGACGTCGATGGCGTGCAGCATGCCGTCGTTGGCGCCAACGTAGAGCGTGTTGCTGGCCTTGACGAAATAGGGCGCTGAACTGATGACGTCACCGAAGACGCGCGAGCGGCGGCGCAGCGGACCCGCCGGGTCTTCCAGGCTGCGGTCGCCACGCAGCCAGTTGATGCGCGCCTGGGCGCAACTGGCGCCTGTCAACGTGCTGCTGCAGTTGGTGGCGGCCAGCGTGGACTGTTGGCTGCCGCTCAGGTCGCTCAGGGTCTTGAATTCGACACCGCCGGTGCCGGGCACCAGCGTGAAGATCTTGCGGCTGCTGGCGGCGGGCATGCGACCGCTGTCGCTGGTGTTCCAGATGCTGGTCAGCGCGCCGGTGGTTTCCGGACGCAGCGCGACGATCTCGCCCGACCAGTCGGTGCTGTCGAAGCGGCCCTGGAAAACCAGGCTGCCGGTGTTGATGGAGGTCGAGTTCTGCGACACCGAACCGAAGGCCGAGGACTTCTTGAAGATGTCGGTGAAGATGTCGTCGAAGGCGGCCTGCAGGCTGGTGGCGTCAGCGGCGTTGTAGGCCTTGTCGGTGCCGCCGGCGACCGCGATGGAATTCAACGTGTTCGGGTCGGTGCCGTAGGGCAGGGCGAAGCCGATGATGTAGGTCTCTATGCCTTTGGCCTTCAGCGCAGCGGCGGCCGTGGCGGCAGCGGCGATGGCCGCGGTCGGGTTGGACAGGATGTTGCCGTCCTTGTCGTTGGACGGCAGGCCGTCGGTCAGCAGCACGACAAAGTTCTTGCCGCAGGATTGCGGCAGCGGATAGCAGCTGCTGACGTAGCCCTCGGCAGCGGTGCTCCAAGCGCCCTGGTAGTAGTCCAGCGCGGTGTACAGCGTGCCTTCCATCGGCGTCAGGCCGGCGTTCTGGATGCCGCTGCTGGTGCAGGCGCCGGGGTTGCCCGGCACGTTGCAGGCCAGCTTGGTCTTGATGGCGGCGGCCTGCGTCGAACCCAGGTCGCCGAGCGGCACGTGCAGGTAACCGCGGCCCGGTGAGTCGTTGCGGAACCAGGTCGGGCCTATTGCCGTCCAGCTGATGAAACGGCCGAAGTCGGTGATGCCCTGGGCGTAGTCGCTGTCGGTGGACGAGAAGGTGCCGTTGTACCAGTTGCCCGTCCAGCCGCTGGCGGCTTCTGACGCGCCGTCGCCCCAGGCCGGCAGTGCGTTGGAAGCGCCGCTCTTGCCGCTGAAGCACCGGTAGGGGTCCCAGCCGTTGCCGTCTGCGAAGTTGTTCGACGCGTCGGCCTTGTACGAGTAGCAAAAAGCGGTGCCCTGGTTGGTGCTGTCGTAGAAGGGCAGCCCGACGTTGTAGTACACGTATTCGCCAGGCGACGAGGCGTTGGCCGAGCGGAAGCGCTTGTGCGTGGCGCTGGATCGGGCGCCGGTCCAGGCCGGGTCGTAATGCGCGGGGTCGAAGCTGATGTCGTAGGGCGAGTCGTGCACGTAGGAGCTGGACGGCGTATTGAGTCGGTAGCTCATCAGACCCATGTTGACGCGGCTGCGGTAGGTGTCGGTCATGGTGCGGATGACGCTGCGCGCGATCTCGCTCTTGCTCTCGGCGCTGAAGCTGCCCTTGGCGGCGCCGGTGGGGCCTTCGTCCATGCTGTTGCTGTTGTCCAGCACCATCAGCACATTGGCCTTGGCCGCGACCAGGTAGAGCGGGTTGTTGCCAATGCTCAGGTCGGCCCGCGTGGGCGTGGCCGCCAGGGCGCCCAGCAGCAGTGCACTGGCGCAGACCAGGTGCATGCGACGCGAATGCGGCGTGTCCTGCAGAGCTGGCGTGGGCGCCGGGCGGGTCGAAAGGTGACGGGAAGGATGTTGTTTCATGGCTTGGTCTGCCGGTGGTGTTTCATGGTGCAGCGGTCAGGGCGCCGCAAACTGGCTTTGCACCAGCACCGTGGCACGGCCGTCGGCGGTGCTGCGGGCGCTGACGCGGTAACGGCGCGTGGTGCAGTTGGGCTGGCGCGGGATTTCGTTGTCGCAGCCGGCCCAGTTGGGTGCGTCGCCCATGTCTTCGACGATGGCCGTCGGCGTGCTGGCATCGGTGGGTGCGGCGGCGGTGGAAGTCAGCCAGCCGGTGAAGCCGTCGTCCATCCAGCGCGGCGCGTCCGTGACGGCCGGTGTGGCGCAGTAGCCGCTGGCGCAGCCGCTGACCGGAAAGCTGGCGCTGCCGGCCAGCCCTGCGCGGCGCTCGGCGTCGCGCAGAGCGGCCTCTGCGGCTTCGAAGGCCAGGCTGCGGTCGGTGGTGGTGCCGCTCATGCGCGCCTGCAGCACCACACCGCGCAAGCTGCCCAGGGCCAGCAGCGTGACGATGACCAGCAGCACCAGGCTGACGATGAGTGACACGCCGCTTTGACGGGTTGGGGCGGTGAACCTCATGGCTGCTGGTTTCTCAGGTTGATGGTGTAGCCCACGCTGCGCGTCAGGCGACCGGCATTGGCGGCGCTGCCGTTGGTGGCGACGTTGGCCTCGGGGCCTTCGTAGGTGATGTCCAGGCGCACGGCCGTGACGCGGCTCCAGTCGGTCACCGAGCCGGCGGCCACGTAGTCGCTGCCGCCGTCCTGCAGGTAGACCATCTGCAGGTCGCGCACGCCGTCGGCCACCTCTTCGGGGCCCAGGCGCGTCACGCGGTAGAGCGAACGGCCGCCGCTGTCGCTGCGCCCGTTGTTGCCGATGTACCAGCCCGCCACCGTGAAGCGCCCGACCAGCGAGCCGGCCGAGAACTGGTAGACCGAGCTGCCTGGCGAGCACACGGTGGGCAGGCCCAGGCCGGTGCTGCAATTGCCCGGCGTGCCGCTGCCGGTACCGTGCACGAAAGTGCCGTTGCTGATGTTGACCGCCGTGGTCTGGAAGATGGCTGCCTGGCGGTAGTTGCAGACCAGCAGCAGGTCGCCCACGGCGATGCCGTGGTTGCTGATGTTGGTGGTGAAGGTTTGCGTGCCGGTGTCGTGCGCGGCGATGCTGACGTTGTCCAGCGCCGCGCCGTAGCGCACGGCGATGGCGGCCGTGCCGTTGACGCGCTCGGCCACGGCGCTGCCGAAGGCCGCGCCGGGGAAGGCGGTGCTGCCGGTGTAGCCGCGCAGCGGTTCGCCCCAGGTGGCCCACCACGACGGCGAGCCGCCCTGGGCTGCATTCAACACATTGCCGGCCAGCAATTGCGCGTCGCAGGGCGTACCGCCGGCCTCGCGCACTTCGCGGGTCAATTGGTCGTGGCTGGTGCGCACCGACTCGGCCACGCGCGACAGGTTGTCGGTGCTGCCATTGGCCTGGCGCGTGGCCATGAACATGACCATCGCGCCGCCGACGACCAGCAGGCCGAGTGCCAGCGCGACCATCATTTCCACCAGGCCGAAGCCTCGGCTGTTGAGTCGACGCACCCCGGGCTTCATAGCTGCGCCCTCATCGACACCACCTGCGCGGTGGACCCGCCGGTGGCGCGGCTGTCGTCCCAGCGCACGCCCACCGTGCAGGCGCCGGCGGCGCAGCTGATGCTGCCGCAGGCACCGCTGTGGATCTGTGCCTGCAAGGTGTTGATCCAGCGTGCGATGTCGCTGTTGGCCAGGCTGCCCGCACTGGGCGCGGTGCAGATGTAGCCGCCGGTGTTGTAGCCGTTGGCATTGACGGCCACCAGGTTGGCACGCATGGCGTCGAAGATGCCCTGCGTCAGGATCGACGTTTGCGTGCGCTCGTAACTGCCCTGGTTGTTGCGCAGGGCGGTGGCCTGCAGCGCGGCAGCGCCCAGCAGGCCCAGGGTGACGATGAGCACCGACACCATCACCTCGACCAGGCTGACCCCGCGCTGGTTTTTCGGGCGTTGTGGGTGGCGCGCGCCTCGGCCCGGCATCGCGTGCGGCTTCAAGTGCAGGCGCTTCATGTGTCACTCGGCGTGCTGCAGGCGCCGCTGGCATTGCGCTTGCGCACCATGGTGCGGCTGCCGAAGGCCAGGCTCACGTCGCGGACGTTTTCGGCGGGGTCGGTGGCCGCCAGGCAAACCGACAAGGTGCCGGTCAGCAGAGACTGGCCGTTGCTGGCGCGCGCCGTGCCGTCGCCCCGAAAAGTGATGCGTTCGCCGGCGCTGGTCAGGCTGGCGCTGGACAGGGTGCGCAGCGGGCTGTCAAACGTGCCGGCCTTGACGACCGGCTCGGTGCTGTTGCGCACGCCGTCGCTGTTGGTGTCGACGAAGAGGATCCAGCCGGGCCAGCTGGAGCTGCTGCTGCTGCAGGCACTGCCGTTTTCAGAACGGCACAGCGTCACGCGGCGGTTGTTGCGGATGGCCTCGGCGCGCGCCAGTTGCACAGCACCCGTCAGCTCACTGGCGGCGCTGCTCAGGCGGTTCTTGCCCATCGCCTGCTGGAAGCTGGGCGCGGCTAGGGCCAGCAGGACGGCGGCAACGGCCACGCCGATCATCAACTCGATCAGCGTCATGCCGCGCTGCTGGCGGGCCGGGCGCGGCGGCTGTGGGGCTTTCATCAGCGGTTTCATCGGTGCAGACCTTTCGACGGCAGGGCCCCGAACACCGCCGCGCGGCCCATGCCACACCACGGCCATCCGATGGCCTGCCCACTGTCTGCATTTCGGCCCTCAGGCCGGGCGCTGAACCCCTAAAGCGCAACCAGATGTGCCAAGTTGCACAGGCGCGCCCGGGCCGGCTGCCCTCAAGCGTCGAAGAGTTCGTCCGACGTGCGCGCGGGGGGCGCCAGACCCAGGTGGCGGAAGGCCGCCGCCGTGGCGATGCGTCCGCGCGGCGTGCGCTGCAAGTAGCCCTGCTGGATCAGGTAGGGCTCGATCACGTCTTCGATGGTCCCCGGCTCTTCGCCGATGGCCGCCGCCACGTTGTCCAGGCCCACCGGCCCGCCGTCGAAGCGGTGGATCACCGCTTCCAGCAGTTTGCGGTCCATCACGTCCAGGCCGTGCGGATCGACGTCCAGCATCTTCAACGCCTTGTCGGCCAGGGCCGCGTCGATGCTGCCGTCGCCCTTGACCTGCGCGTAATCACGAACCCGGCGCAACAGCCGGTTGGCGATGCGTGGCGTGCCCCGGCTGCGGCGCGCAATCTCCAGCGCGCCGGCCGCGTCGGTGGGCACCTTGAGCAAACCGGCACTGCGCGTCACGATTCGAGTGAGTTCTTCAGCCGTGTAGAACTCCAACCGCGCCACGATGCCGAAGCGGTCGCGCAGCGGGTTGGTCAGCATGCCGGCGCGGGTGGTGGCGCCGACCAGCGTAAAGGGCTGCAGGTCGAGCTTGATCGACCGCGCGGCCGGGCCCTCGCCGATCATGATGTCGATCTGGTAGTCCTCCAGCGCGGGGTACAGGATCTCTTCGACGACCGGGCTCAAGCGGTGAATTTCGTCGATGAAGAGCACATCATTTTTTTCCAGATTCGTCAGGATGGCGGCCAGGTCCTTCGGCTTTTCCAGCACCGGGCCCGACGTCTGACGCAGGTTCACGCCCAACTCGGCGGCCACGATGTGGGCCAGCGTGGTCTTGCCCAAACCCGGCGGGCCGAACAGCAGCACGTGGTCCAGCGCCTCGTTGCGGCCACGCGCGGCGCTGAAGAAGATATCCAGCTGTTCACGCGCCTTCACCTGGCCCACATATTCGGCCAGACCCTTGGGCCGCAGCGCGCGTTCGATGGCTTCTTCGTTCGGCGACGCAGGGGCCGCGCTGACGACGCGGGGCGGCGAAGCGGGGGTGGGCATGGGCCCGAAATCGTCAGTCTTGATCGCCATCGAACGATTATCACGGCCGCTACACTCGCGGCCGTGTTTGCCACCCGACGCCACCTGCCGCTGCTGACCTGGATCGCCTTGCTGGCGATCTGCGCGCTGGCGCTGTTGCCCACGGTCTCGCACGCACTGGCCGACACAGACGGTGCCAGCCGCTACACCGAGGTCTGCACGCCGCAGGGCGCCAAGCTGGTGGCGCTGGACGGCGATGCGCAAGGCGGCGCGCCCGTGGTCGGCGCCGACCACTTGCAGCACTGCCCCCTGTGCAGCCTGTCTTGCAGTGCGCCGCCACTGCCCGCTGCGGCCGTGGCCTTGGTGCTGCCGTTGACGTCGACCGCTGTGCCGACGCTGTTCCTGCAGGCGCCGCGCACGCTGCACGCCTGGCGTAGCGCGCAACCGCGCGGGCCACCGGGCACCGCCTGATCGTCGACGCCATGCGCCAGGTTCATGCCTGGCGCATTGCTGCAGACGTTGTTGACGACAGGCTAACGCCTGGCATCTCCACCCCTACCCCTATCCCTACCGCAGCTGCAACGCTGAACTGATGAGGCTCGACCTGTGAAAAAGACCTTGACCTTCCTCGCATTCACACCCTTTGCACTGGCCCTGCTGAGCAGCGCCGTTCTGGCGCAAACCGCGCCCAAGATCGAAGCCGTCTGGGCCCGTCCCACCGTGGCCGGACAGTCGGGTGGCGGCGGCTTCCTCAAGATCACAGGCGGCGCCACGGCCGACAAGCTGGTCGGTGTCAGCACCCCCATTGCCAAGATGTCTGAACTGCACACCATGGAGATGGATGGCAATGTGATGCGCATGCACCCCATCGACGCCATCGAAGTGCCGGCCGGTGCCACCGTGGAGTTGAAGCCGGGCGGCCGCCACCTGATGTTCATGGGCCTGACACAGACGCTGAAGAGCGGCGCTCGTTTCCCGCTGACGCTGCGCTTCGAGAAGGCCGGTGACGTGAAGGTGGACGTGCAGGTGGCGACCCAAGCGCCGGGACCCTGAAAAACGCCGCCCGAAGGCGGCGTTCACCGAAGAGCCGTGAGGGCTGATCAGCGTTGCTGGCGGCGCGTCGCCAGCAGGCCGATGCGCTGGTTGGTCAGGCCGGCCCAATTGCCAATCGTCGATGTGAAGTTGCCGTTGGGCTCGGAACTGGCATTGCGGTAGTAACCGTTGAACACGTTGGTTTCCACGGCGTTGGGCAAGCATTGGTGATGATGGACGTCTTGGCCGAGGCACCGCCCAGACACACACGGCTTACAGGCCGCGTTTGCAATCGAAGCCATGAAAGCCAGCGCCACCATGCTTGTGCTGCTGTCCGCTTGCCGCGCGGGTGCGGTCGCTGCATAAGAGCCACCCGCATCCTCACCTGTGCTCGCGACCTCGGCGCAGCTCGCCCGGCCCGCTCAGCCTGCCAAGCCCGCCGCTGTGCCGCCCAAGGTCGATCCGCATGCGCGGCATAGGCACCGGCTACACGCAGATCCTGATCGACGGCGAACGCATGCCGCCAGGCTTTGCCATCGACCAGCCGGCGCCCGACCAGATCGAGCGCATCGAGATCTTGCGCGCGCCCACCGCCGAGACCGGCGCGCGGGCCATCGCGGGCACCATCAATATCATCTTGCGTGAACCGCTGCGCCAGCGCGGCGACGACCTGCGTCTGGGCCTGGGTGCGGAACTGGGCAGCGAACGCGGCGGCCTGCAGCCCAACGCCAGCTAGACCCGCAACGACGTGCTGGGCGAGCGCGGTACCTACAACCTGAACCTGTCGGTGTCGCACAGCGACCAGCACACCGACACACAGGCCGATACCGTCTACACCGACCTGGCCAGCGGCGCGGTAGCGCTGCAGCAGCGCCGCGTGGGCCGTCACCACGACCTGAAAAGTTCGGCCCACCTCACGTCGCGCCTACAGTGGCAACTGGGCGGTGGCGACCAGTTCAGCCTGGTCGGCGGCTTGGAAGGCGAAGGCGTGCAACGCGCCGAGAACAGCATCACGCAGGTCAACGGCACGCCCACGCTGGTGGATTTCGACGGTGACCTGACCGCGTCGACGCAGCGCCTGGCGGCCTATCTGCAAGACGAGTGGGACCCATCGGCTGCGTGGTCGGCCTACGCCGGTTTGCGTTGGGAAAGCATACGCACACGAAGCGCGTCCATCGGCAAACCGGTGTCCAACACGGGCAACGTGCTGACGCCGCTGGCCCACGCGGTGTGGCGCTTCAGTGCGCCGGCGCGCGACCAGTTGCGCTTCAGCCTGACGCGCAGCTACAAGCCGCCGACGCTGGCCAACTTGACGGCCTTGCCGCGCCTGTCCACCCTGTACCTTGCGCCCGGCGCCAACACCGCGGCCAGCCCCGACCGCGCCGGCAACCCCGAATTGCGGCCCGAGTTGGCGCGCGGTCTGGACATCGCGCTGGAACACTACTTGCCGGCCGGCGGCGTGCTGTCCCTCAGCGTCTTCAGCCGCCACATCAACGACCTGATTCGCAACGTCACGGCCCTGGAGACGGTGCCCTGGGCGAGCGCGCAACGCTGGGTGGCGCGGCCACAGAACATCGGTGACGCGAACACGCAGGGCGTCGAGCTGGACGCGAAGCTGCGTCTGGATGAAATCGTGGCCGACGCGCTGTCGGCCTTTGCGCCTGTCACCTTGCGCGGCAACTTGGGCTACTACCGTTCGCAGGTCAGCGGCGTGCCGGGGCCGAACAACCGCATCGACCAGCAACCGAAGCTGAGCGTCAACGTCGGCGGCGAATACCGCATGCGCAATGCGCCGCTGACCCTGGGTGGCAATCTCAGCAGCATGCCCGGCTACACCGTGCAGCAGACCGCACTGCAGAGCCAGACGCTGGACACCACGCGCGTGCTCGATGCCTTCGCGCTGTGGGCCGTGACGCCCACCACCAAGCTGCGTTTCAGCCTGTCGAGCGCGGTGCCGCGCAACTACATCACCAGCAACACGGTGCTGGCCAGCGGGCAGTCGCAAACCGGGGTCAGCAACGGGCCGACCTACCGCGTGCTGGGTCTGCGGCTGGAGGCCAAGTTGTAGCGTTCACTGGCCCGCGCTGCTGCGCCAGCCGGGTGCGGTTCAGCGGTTCAGCGCCTTCAGCGCCAGCTTGATGCCGTCGCTCACGCCCACGTCCACGGGCAAGGCTTTCAGTGCGGCCTGGGCTTCCTTTTCGCTGTAACCCAGGGCCTGCAGCGCCTGCGTAATGTCGCCCTGGTTGTCGCTGAGCGCGGCGCGGGGAAGGGCCAGGTCGGGGCCCAGCTTGCCCTTCAATTCCAGCAGCAGCCGTTCGGCGGTTTTCTTGCCGATGCCCGGCACTTTCACCAGCCGCGCGCCGTCCTGCTGGGTCACGGCCTGGGCCAGTTCACCCACGCTCAGGCCCGACAGGATGGCCAGCGCGGTGCGCGGGCCGACGCCGCTGATTTTCACCAGTTCGATGAAGGTGGCCCGCTCGGCGGCGGTGAGAAAACCATAGAGCAGCTGCGCGTCTTCACGGACCACGAAATGGGTCAGCAGCACGACGTTTTCACCCAGCGCGGGCAGGTTGTAGAAGGTGCTCATCGGCACGCTGATCTCGTAGCCCACGCCGTGCACATCGACCAACACCTGCGGCGGTGTCTTGCCGGCCAGCACGCCGCTGATGCGGGCGATCACGCTCGGGCCTTCACGCTCGTGCCTTCAAGCGCGCGCTTTCATGCGCGGGCTTTGATGCGGTCACCGGGCCGGGCGCGCCCAGCAGCGCTGCCAGCCGCGCGTGCAGCGCGTCGAAATCGGGCTCACCTTCGTGGCGCCAGACGATGCGGCCGCTGCGGTCCAGCAGCAGGCTGGTGGGCGTGCCGCGCACGCCGCCGAACGCCGTGGCAATGGCGCCGGTGTTGTCGATGGCCACGCCGAAAGGCAGGCCGCGCGACTGCGCGAAACTGGACACCAGGGCCGGTGGATCGCCCTGCACGGCCACGGCCAGCGTCTGCAGGCCGCGCGCGCTGAACTGGCGGTGGGTGGCCACGAAGCGCGGCATTTCGCGCACGCAGATGGCACAGGTCGTGGCCCAGAAATTCACCAGCACCACCTGGCCGCGCAAGGCCGCGCTATGGCGTGCCACGCCGTCGAGCAAGGTGTAGTCGAAAGCCGCTGGGGTGTCGATTTGCGGCTGGCGTTGGCAGCCGGCCAGCATGCTCGACCCGCTTCCCGCAGCGGCCAACATCGCCAGCAACTTGCGGCGGCTGGCAAGATCGGGCATGGGTGATAGAGACAACGGCAGCGACAACGGCAAGGACGTCTTCATGAATCGACGCGAGTTTACGGTAGCGATTTCGGCGATGAGCCTGCCCGCCTGGGCGTGGTCGGCGACCAGTGAAAACGAGGCCGCCAGCGGCATCCGCGCGGCGCTGGAACGCGGCGCCCAGGCAGCGGTCAGCCAACTCGGTCGTACGGACGGGTTCCTGGGCAACCCGCTGGTGCGCATCGAATTGCCCGGACATCTGAAAGATGCTGCCAACCTGATGCGCAAGCTGGGCCAGGGCCAGAAGATCGACGAGCTTATCACCGCGATGAACCGAGCCGCCGAAGCCGCCATGCCCGAAGCGCGCGCCCTCTTCGTCAGCACCGTCAAGGCCATCAGCGTGCAAGACGCGCTGAAGGTGGTGAGCGGGGGCGCCACGTCAGTGACTGATTTCTTTTCCGCCAAGACGCGCGCGCCCCTGGGTGTGCGCTTCCTGCCGATTGTGACGAAGGCGACCGAGAAGGTGCAATTGGCCGATCGCTACAACGCCGTCGCGGCCAAGGCAGCCACCTTCGGGCTGGTCAAGGGCGACGACACGAATGTGCAGAAATACGTCACCACGCGGGCCCTGGACGGGCTGTTCTCGATGGTCGCCGAAGAAGAAAAACGCATCCGCGCCAACCCGATGCAAACCGGCAGCGCCATCCTGGCCAAGGTCTTCGGCCGCTGATCGCTTGCCGGCACGCTTGTCGGCACGCTTGTCGGCGTTGCCGGGCCAATGCCGCGCTGCGTTCAGCTGTGGCGTGACAGTTCGAACAACAGGGCCGCCGGCAGCGATTCGATGAGGCCGTCCAGGCCCACGCTGGCGTAGGGGTGGCCGTCCGCTTCCAGCACTTCAAAGGCGCAGCCGTCGGGCGTGATCTGGATGAAAGCCAGCGTCGGCGCGTCCAGCAACAGGCTGTTGCGAAGGCGTGACAGGCGCGACCCGCTCTGGCTGGCTTCGTAGACCACGGCGTGCGGCAGCGCGTCTTCGAACAGGCGCTGTGCATCGTCCAGCGTGGTCACGAAATCGACCATCGAACCCGTCGGCCGCAAGGCGTCGCGCACGAGGTTGCGCACTTCTCGCTGACCCGACAGCACCACGACGTGCCGGCCTACCAAGGTCTGCCTGAACGGCGGCTGCGGGTCGGTTTCTTCGTCGGCCAGGGCGGCCAGAGCGGCCAATGTGTCCTGCGGCATAGCAGGTGTTTCGGCGTCTTCGCTGATGGGGAAGTGCACGCGCAGTTCGCAGCGTTCGCCGGTGTCGCGCCGCGTCAAGCCCAGGCCCAAGACGGCGGCAGTCTGCTGCAACAGACGCCAGGCCACAGTGTTCAGCGCCGGGTCTTCCGGTTTGGCCGGGTTCGGTCGACCCGGTGGCAAGGCCGTTCGGGCGGCGTCGGGTTGGCGGCGCAGGAAGGCGCAAGTTAGCCGGGCATGGGCTGGGTGGGCCTCGGTTTCCAGCCTGAATACCGCGCGTGAACGGGCGTGCTCGAAAGTCCAGTCCAGCACCGCTTCGATCAGCGAAAACGCCAGCGCCGCATCGCTGATCAAGGACACCTCGGCCAGGGTTTGCTTGACCTCCAACTCGCTCGCCTGGGTGGCTGCACGCTGGCGCTGCCGCTGTTCGAGCGCCTCGCGCAGCATCGTGCTCAGGTCGACGCGTTCGTGCGCGCGCGGCAGGTCGTTGGCGGCCAGGCGCACCCATTGCTGACCCATGATGCCGGCGCGCCGCGCGCCGTCGACTTCATCGCGCAGCGCGCGCAGGCTGTCGCGGTCGATCTGGCCGGTGGCAATCAACGTGGCCACGCGGTCCATCGCCGACGACAGGGCGCGGGCGACCTCGCCGCCCATCTGCGCCAGCAAGGTTTGCGGGTCCAGATCGGTGGGGTGGGGTGTGTCGGCCAAGGCCGATTGCAGGCTCGCCTGGAGGCCCGATTGCAGGCCTCCCGGCGAAGGCGCCAGTGCCACGTCTGAAAGGTTCATCTCTTGTTGCTCCAACGCGCCAGTCTGCCGGCGTTCGGGCCTCGGTGTGACGGCGTCACTGAGCCCTGTTTGTCCTCTGGCGCTGCGCTTTTGACGGTCAGCCAGTGCCCGCAAGGCGCGAAGGTTGCAGGCCGCCCGCCGCCGGCACCACCCCCGACTTCGGGGTTGCCTGCCTAACGGCGGGGCTTGCCGCGACTTGCGTCGCGGTTGGCGCCACAGCCCGGCTGCGTGGCCTGTTAGCCGATGACGCCCTGCGCCCGCAGCCGCGCCTTTTCGGCGTCATCCAGACCCAGTTCGGCCAGCACCTCGTCGGTGTGCTGGCCCAGCAGCGGCGGCGCGCGGCGCAGCGTGACCGGCGTGGCCGACAGCTTCATCGGGCTGGCCACCAGGTGCAAGGCATCGCTGTGCGGGTGGGGCACGGCGGCTGTCATGTTGCGGGCGATGACCTGCGGGTCGGCAAACACATCGGCCAGGTCGTTGATGGGCCCGCAGGGCACCTTGGCGGCGTCCAGCGCGGTCAGCCAGTCGGCGCGCGAGCGGCGGCGCAGGTGTTCGGACAGCAGCGGCACCAGCATCTCGCGGTGGCGCACGCGGTTGGCGTTTTGGGCATAGCGCGGGTCGGCGGCCAGTTCGGGGCATCCGGCCACGGCGCAGAAGCGCTCGAACTGCGCGTCGTTGCCAACCGCCAGGATCAAGTGGCCGTCGGCCGCCTCAAACACCTGGTAGGGCACGATGTTCTGGTGCGCATTGCCAGCGCGTTTGGGGGCTACGCCAGTGACCAGGTAGTTGGCGCCCAGGTTGGCCAGCATGGCCACTTGCGTGTCGAGAAGGGCCATGTCGATGGCCTGGCCTTCGCCCGTCAAGTCGCGGTGGCGCAGTGCGGCCAGGATCGCCACGGTGGCGTACATGCCAGTGAACAGATCGGCCACTGCCACGCCGACTTTCTGCGGTCCGCCGCCGGGGCGGTCGTCGCGCTCGCCGGTCACGCTCATCAGGCCGCCCATGCCTTGCACGTCGTAGTCGTAGCCGGCTTTGGCGCGGTAGGGGCCGGTCTGGCCGTAGCCGGTGATGGAGCAATAGACCAGCCGCGGGAACTGCGCGCGCAGCGTGGCCGCGTCCAGGCCGTAGCGCGCCATGTCGCCGACCTTGTAGTTCTCGACCAGCACGTCGCAGCCGGCCGTCAGTTGGCGCACCAGGGCCTGGCCGTCGGCATGGGCGATGTCGATCGTTACCGAGCGCTTGTTGCGGTTGGCGCCCAGGAAGTAAGCGGCTTCGGCCGTCTCGCGCCCTTCGCGGTCGTGCAGAAAGGGCGGGCCCCAGCCGCGCGTGTCGTCTCCGCCGGGGTGGCTGTCGCCGGGTGGGCGTTCGATCTTGATGACCTCGGCGCCCAGGTCGGCCAGGGTCTGCGTGCACCACGGGCCGGCGAGTACGCGCGACAGGTCCAGCACGCGCATGCCGTGCAGTGCACCGGGTGGGAAGGGCAAGGGTGCAGGCATCGTGGACAGCGGGGTGGTGTCGGTGGGCATGGCGCGATTGTCCGGCAGCGCTTCCGGATAATCCGGGCCATGATTTCCCCCATCCGACGTGGCGTGTTCACCCTTTGCCTGCCAGGCGTCCTCGCATTGGCGGCTTGTGCGCCCGCGCTGAACTGGCGCGACGTGCGCCCCGCAGGCAGCGGCGCGCAACTGCTCTTTCCTTGCAAGCCCGATACGCAGGAGCGCCGCGTGGCGCTGGCCGGCCCGCCGGTGCGCCTGACGCTGAACGTGTGCAGCGCCGCCGAGCAGGTCTGGGCGCTCGCCCATGCGGATGTGCAGGACCTTGCCCGCGTGGGGCCGGCATTGGCAGCCCTGCAAGCGGGCGCTGCGGCGAATCTGGGGGCGCCAGCGGCAGCTTGGGCACCGCAAGCCGTGCCCGGCGCCACGCCCCAGCCGGGCGGTGGCCGCGCCACCTTGAAGGGGCTGCGTTCCGACGGCCAGGCGGCGCAGATGCAGGTGCTGGTGTTCGCACGCGGCACGCAAGTTTTTCAGGCCAGTGTGTTGGGCGCCGCGCCATCCGACGAAGCCGTCGAGGCCTACTTCGCGTCCATCCGCTTTGCGCCATGAAGCCGGATCGGTGACGTCGCGCCAGCCATTTGGCGCTGCGCTATCCATAATCAGGCTTACCCCGCCATGGTCTCCATCCTCATCGTCGCCCACGCTCCGCTGGCCTCTGCCCTGCAGGCCATCGCCAGCCATGCCTACACCGAATGCAGTGGCGAGGTCGCTGCCGTGGACGTGCAGCCCAGCGCCGGCCTCGAGGCCGCCGAAGCGCAGATCACCGTCGCACTGGCCGCCATGCCAGCCGCAGAGGTGTTGATCCTCAGCGACGCCTTCGGTGCCACGCCCTGCAACGCTGCGCTGAATGTGTCCGACGGCCTGCGTTCGCGGGTGGTCGCTGGCGTCAACGTGCCCATGTTGTGGCGCAGCCTGTGCTATGCCCGCTTGCCGCTGGCCGAACTCGTCGCATGCGCGGTGGACGGCGGCGGTCAGGGCATCATGCAGGTCGCCGCTCCCCGTCGCCAAGACCAGTCCAACCGCCCGTCCAGCCATGATCCAGACCAAGATCCTGATCAGTAACAAGCTCGGCCTGCACGCGCGGGCGTCGGCCAAGCTAACCAAGTTGGCGGGCAGCTTTCAGAGCGAAATCTTCCTCAGCCGAAACGGCCGGCGCGTGAACGCCAAAAGCATCATGGGCGTGATGATGTTGGCCGCTGGCATGGGCAGCGAGATCGAGATCGAGACCAGCGGCCCGGACGAGACGGTCGCCATGGCGCAGTTGCGCGTCCTCATCGACAGCAAGTTCGGCGAAGGCGAGTAGGCCCGCCGGCGGCGTCACGGGCGCCCTGCGCTACATTGGTCCGATGAGCATTCAGGTCTTTGGCATACCGGTGTCGCGCGGCGTGGCCATCGGGCGCGCGGTGATGGTGGCGTCCAGCCGCGTCGATGTGGCCCACTACTTTGTGGGCGTGGACCGCATCGACGGCGAGATCACCCGCCTGCGCGAAGCCCGCAACGCGGTCGCTGCCGAACTCGAAGGCCTGAAGCACGAGTTGCCGGCCGAGGCCCCTCACGAATTGGCCGCGCTGCTGGATGTGCACGTGATGCTGTTGCACGACGAGTCGTTGATCGGTGCCACCAAGGCCTGGATCCGCGAGCGGCACTACAACGCCGAGTGGGCCTTGTCGGCGCAACTGGAGGTTCTGGCGCGTCAGTTCGACGAGATGGACGATGTCTACCTGCGTGAGCGCAAGGCCGATGTCGAGCAGGTCGTCGAGCGCTTGCTGCGTGAACTGGCCGGCCAGGCCGGCGCGTTGACGGGTACGCCTGGCGGTGCCGCCCAGGTGGCACGCGACTTCGCTGGCGAAGATCCCCTGGTGCTGGTGGCCAACGATGTGGCGCCGGCCGACATGATGCAATTCAAGCGCAGCGTATTCACCGGCTTCGTCACCGATGTCGGCGGGCGCACGTCGCACACCGCCATCGTGGCGCGCAGCATGGACATCCCGGCGGTCGTCGGCGCGCGGGAAGCCAGCCGCTTGATCCGCCAGGACGACTGGCTGGTCATCGACGGCGACGCCGGCGTGGTTATCGTCGATCCGTCACCCATCGTGCTGGAGGAGTACCGCTTCCGGCAGCGCCAAAGCGAACTGGAACGTGCACGCCTGGACCGCCTGCGGCATACGCCGGCCGTCACACTGGACGGGCAGGCTGTGGAACTGCTGGCCAATATCGAACTGCCAGCCGACGCGGCGGGCGCGCTGGAGGCCGGCGCGGTGGGCGTGGGCTTGTTCCGCAGCGAGTTCCTCTTCATGAACCGCGAAGGCGCGCTGCCTGGTGAAGACGAGCAGTTCGAGGCCTACCGCGATGCGGTGCTGGCACTGCAAGGGCTGCCAGTGACGATACGCACCGTGGACGTCGGCGCCGACAAGCCGCTGGAGAGGCTGTCGCAGCAAGACCTGCGGCACGAACACGGGCTGAACCCCGCGCTGGGCCTGCGCGCCATCCGCTGGAGCCTGGCCGAGCCCGGCATGTTCCGCCAACAACTGCGCGCCATCCTGCGCTCCAGTGCCTACGGCAAGGTGCGCATCCTGATTCCCATGGTGGCGCAGATGGGCGAGATCAAGATGATCTTCGATGCCCTCGAGCGCGCGCGGCAGCAGCTTACTGAAGCCGGCAAGCTCTACGGCAAGGTGGAGGTCGGCGCGATGATCGAGATTCCCGCCGCAGCCATGTTGATCGAGCGCTTCCTGAAGCACTTTGACTTCGTTTCGGTGGGAACCAACGACCTCATCCAGTACACCTTGGCCATCGACCGCGCCGATGAAGCCGTCGCCCACCTGTACGACCCCTGGCACCCAGCGGTTTTGCAGTTGCTGCAGCAAACGATCACGGCCGCTGCGGCGTGCGGCCGGGGCGCCAGCGTGTGCGGCGAAATGGCCGGCGACTCGGCCTTTACCGAACTGCTGCTGGCAATGGGTTTGCGCAGCTTCTCGATGCACCCGGCGCGCATATCGACCATCAAGCAACGTGTTTTGCGCGCCGACACGCGCTTGCTGCGAAGTCAGCTGGCCGGGGTCGTGATGTCTGATGATCCTGAGCAAGCCTGGCGTCTGGCTACGCAGGGGCGGCTGGACCGTTAGGGGGTGCTATGGCCTTTGCTCGGTGGTGAGCCTAGCGAGAACTACGGGACGTCCCCGGGTCCGTGTGCTACAGTCAAAGGCTATGCTCGGAAAGGGCGGTTGACGGGTGAAGAAGCCCAGAGACGCGGTCTGAGAAGGCGGTCTGCGGAGGCGGTCTGCGGAGGCGGTCAGAAGCAAGGACAGCAAAGCGGGCGGCAAGGGTTGACGATGCCTTCAGGGGCATGTCAGAATCACAGGCTGCGCTGAGGGGTTGTGGGTCGAGCTGAAAAGCAAGACACGGATCTCTGAAGGCAAACGCAGAGTAAGAAAAAAGACCTGAGTGGTTGACAAGCTTGAAGAAAGCGAGTCATAATCGAAGACTTCGCTGATCACTGGTCAGCGCTGTAAGAAGCTAGGCGGAAGCCGGGTTTCGAGCAGGGTTCTTTAACAACATACAGCCGATAATCGTGGGCGTTTGAAGGCGAGTGCCAAGAGTTGTCAAAGACTCGAGGTCTCATGGACCCTAAACGCTCACTGTAAAAGAAATGAGTTTCATG
>JBBQAI010000147.1:0-9578 GCA_038316205.1 Burkholderiales bacterium | reverse complement strand
TGGGGCCCATGGGTTTTGCCAACCCGGGCCGGGTGTTCCTTGGGGCCCTTTTTTTTGCCGCCGGGCGCCACCCACCTGGGGCGGCCCCCCGACCACCCCGAGGACGCCGATCGCTACAGCCCGATGGTGTCGCGCCTGCTGCACCTGCTGATCATTGACATCCTGACCACCGGCGTGGCGCTGCGTCTGGGTTCGGCGCAACTGCGGCCGATGTTGCAGGAGATCAAGAAGAACCTGCGCGCCAAGCGCTATGCCGAAACGCCGCGTGGGCCGGCCTACCCCGAAGGCAGCTAGGCCGTCAGGTGGCCGGGCTGGCGTCGGCGCCGGTGCCGGTGCCGGCTGCGGCCATCAGATCCAGCAGTTCTTCCACGCCATACAGCCGCGCCAGTTGGGCCAATTGCGCCGGCGCCCCGGTCACCTCGAAGCCACGGCCAGCGGCCTGCGCCTGGCGGCGCGCATGCAGCAAGAGCGAGATGGTCGAACTGTCGAAAGTCTTGAGTTTCGAAGCATCGACCTGCAGCGGGCCGCCGCCGGCCGCGACAGCCGCTGCAACGGCGGCCGGCACGGTCTGCGCCAACGCAGCGGCTTGATCGAGGGTGGCGTGTTCAGGCAGTTGCATGCGCGTCCGTCCGGTGCAGGGTTCAGGCCTTGCCGCTGGCCTTGTTCTTGTCGACCAGCGTCTTGATCAGCCCGTCGATGCCACCTTTGGCCAGTTCACCGGCGAACTGCGAGCGGTAGTTCTGCACCAGCCAGATGCCACCAACGTTGACGTCGATGATCTTCCAGGCCGCGTCAAATTTGTCGAGGCGGTAATCCAACTTGATGGGCTCGCCCTTGCCGCGCACCTCGGACTGCACCACGATCTGCGTGCTGCCCGACACCGGCAAGGTCTTGGTGATCTCGACGGTCTGGTCCTTTAACTGGGCCAATGCGCCCGAGTACAGGCGGAGCAGCATCAGCTTGAATTCAGTCTGCAGCTTGCTGCGCTGCTCTGCCGAGGCTTCGCGCCACTTCACGCCGACAGCCGAGCGCGTGGCAACTTCGAAGTTCACGCTGGGCATGACCTTGGCGTCGACCAGGGCCACGATGCGGCTCAGGTCGCCAGCTTGCACGGCCTTGTCGGACTTGGCGGCTTCGATGACGTCGGTGGAGATCTGGCGCACCAGGGTTTCGGGCGTGGTTTGGGCGTCGGCCGGGGCGATGACCGCCACGGACAGCAGACCCATCAACAGGGAGCCGGTCGAAAACAATTGCTTCAGCACAGGATTCCTTTCGGTCGGCACCCATGAGACAGGGGCCGCACACCCTCAACGTCGCAGGGGGCCTTGCGGTTCACTTGGTTGACGAAGATGCCGCGCTGGCGGGTGCTGCGGGTCGAGCCGGTGGCGTCGCCGTTGGGGCGGCAGCCGCTGGTTTGGCTGGGCCGTCGCCCGGATCGTCGTCGAAGGCTTCCAGCGGCGGCGCACCGTCGTACAAGGCGTCGCGGCGCTGCGCCAGGTAGGCGTCGCGCAGGAAACTGTAGCGGTCCAACGCCACCTGGTCCAGCAGCTTGGTGGCCGACAGCAGCTTGGTGCGTGTGTCCACCAACTCCACCGCCAGCACGCTGTACTGGCCGCCGGCCGTGGGGGGCAGCGACGACGGGCTCACGGTGCGATCCACCAGGAAGCCGGCGGTGTCGCGCACCGTGGACGGGCCGACGAGCGGCAGCACCAGATACGGGCCTGCGCCCAGACCCCAGCGGCCCAGCGTCTGCCCGAAGTCTTCGGGGCGCTTGATCAGGCCCATCTCGGTGGCCGGGTCGAGCAAACCGCCCAGGCCGAACACCGAGTTGGTCAAGACGCGCATGCCCATCTCGAAGCCGTATTGCCCCTTACCCTGCAGGAACTGATTGGCCGTCGACCAGACGTCGCGGATGTTGCCCAGCACATTGCTCACACCGGTGCGGATGAGGCTGGGCACGACGGCCTCGTAGGTCTGCGCGACGGGCTTCAGCACGGCCCTGTCTATCGCGTCGTTGAACGCGTAGACCTTGCGGTTCCAGGCTTCCCAGGGGTCTCCCGGTGTACCGGCGGCCGCCGGGGCGGTCATGCCCGGTCCGGACGGGGCCGCCGGCGGTGCGCTGGCGCAGCCGGCGAGGCCCAGCACAGCGGCCATGCCGACGGCGCCAGCAGCGCGGCGCAGCGTTGTTTTCACTTGGTGGCCCCAGAGGCGGGCGCGGCCGCTGTGGCGGGTGCGTCGGCCTTGCTGCTGAGGAACTGGCCGATGAGGTTTTCCAGCACGACCGCCGACTGCGTCTGCGGCACCGTGTCGCCGGCTGCCAGGTTCTTGTCGTCGCCACCCGGGTCCAGACCCACGTATTGGTCGCCCAGCAGACCCGAGGTCAGGATCTTCGCGGCCGAGTCTTTCGGGTACTGGTAGCCGCGCTCGATCTCCATCGAAACCACGCCTTGGAAAGTCTTGTGGTCCAGCGCAATCTTGGTCACGCGGCCCACGGTGACGCCTGCGGTGCGCACCGGCGCCCGAACCTTCAAGCCACCGATGTTGTCGAAGCGGGCCTGCACCAGGTAAGTGTCGCCACCGCCCACACTGCCCAGGTTGGCTGCCTTCAGGGCGAGAAACACCAGGCCGGCCATGCCCAGCAACACGAAGCCACCCACCAGGGTTTCGATACTTTTCTTGCCCATCAAAAAATCTCCCTTCGGCGCCGTTGTTACGGAGTCGAGAACATCAATGCGGTGAGGATGAAGTCCATGCCCAGCACCCACAGCGACGAGATCACCACCGTGCGGGTGGTGGCGTAGGCCACACCCTCGGGCGTGGCTTCGGTCTCGTGGCCCTGGTACAGCGCCACCACGGTGCAGACCACGCCGAACACGAAAGCCTTGATCAGGCCGTTGCCGACATCGCGCTGCACGTCGACCTGCGTCTGCATGATCGACCAGAAATTGCCCGAGTCCACGCCGATCAGTTGCACCGCCACCACGTAGGCGCCCAGGATGCCGATGGCCGAAAACAGCACCGCCAGGATGGGCATGGACACGATGCCGCCGATGAAGCGCGGTGCCAGTACGCGGGCCTTGGGGTCTATCGCCATCAGCTCCATCGCCGCGAGCTGCTCGCCGGCCTTCATCAGGCCGATCTCGGCCGTCAACGACGTACCGGCCCGACCCGCGAAGAGCAGGCCAGTGACCACCGGGCCGAGTTCGCGGACCAGCGACAGGTTGACGATGAGACCCAGGCTTTCGGCCGCGCCGTAGGGGACCAGCGCGTAGTACATCTGCAGCGCCAGCACGAAGCCGACGGCCAGGCCCGAGGCCAGGATGATGATCAACGAACGGTTGCCGATGGCGTAGACCTGCGCCACGACGAGGCCGAAGCGGCGCAGCGAAGCCGGCACGGCCTTCAACAGATCCAGAAAGAAAAAAGCGGCGTGGCCCCAGCCGCGGAACTGGTCCAAGGCCGTGGCGCCGATTCGTGCGACGAAGTTCATCGCGTGATGCCGAAGTCGGTGGCGATGTCGGGCGCCGGGTAGTGGAACTTCACCGGGCCGTCGGGTTCGCCGCGCACGAACTGGCGGGTTTCTGGGTCGGTGCTGGCCATCAGTTCGGCCGGCGTGCCCTGCGCCACGATGCGGCCCTGCGTGGCCAGCAGCACCACGTGGTCGCTGATGGCCATGCACTCGGGAACGTCGTGGCTGACGACCAGGCTGGTCGCACCGGTGACGTCGTTGAGCGTGCGGATCAGCTTGGCCGCCACGCCCATGCTGATCAGATCCAGGCCGGCGAAGGGCTCGTCGTACATGATGAGTTCGGGGTCCAGCGCAATGGCGCGAGCGAGTGCCACGCGGCGCGCCATACCGCCCGAAACCTCGCTGATGCGCAAGGCTTCGGCGCCGCGCAGGCCCACGGCATTGAGCTTCATCAGCACCAGGTCGCGGATCATGTCCTCGGGCAACGCCGTGTGTTCGCGCATGGGGAAAGCCACGTTCTCGAACACCGTCAGGTCAGTGAACAGCGCGCCGAACTGAAAGAGCATCCCCAGGCGGTGCCGCAAGCGGTAAAGCTGGGCCTGGTCACGGGTGTTGATCACGTCGCCGTCAAAGACGACGCGGCCGCTGTCGGCCGCATGCACCCCACCGATCAGACGCAGCAAAGTGGTCTTGCCGCAGCCCGATCCGCCGAGGATGGCCGTGACCTTCCCACGCTGGAATTTCAGCGACACGTCCTTCAATATCGTTCGGCTGGCGTCATAGCCGAACGTGACGCGATCGATCTCGATGAAGGTTTCTGTGGTCAAGCGTTTACCGGGCTGCGCGGCGTGGCCGCGCGGGTTGCCTTGCTGGGATGGGAATGATTCTCGCATGCAGTTCCCCGGCCAGAGGGCTGCGGCTGTGCATCGCCCCGTGTCCGGTGATGACCGCCGTCTCAGCGCGGCAACAGGCTGGCGCCCATCAGGAATTCATCCACCGCGCGCGCCGCCTGGCGGCCTTCGCGGATGGCCCACACCACCAGGCTCTGGCCGCGCCGCATGTCGCCGGCGGCAAACACGCCCTGCACGCTGGTCTGGTAGCTGGTTGCGCCTTCGGTGCTGGCCTTGACGTTGCCGCGCGCGTCTTTCTCGACGCCGAAGGCTTCCAGTACCGAGCCCACCGGCGCCACGAAACCCATCGCCAGCAGCACCATGTCAGCCTGGTATTCGTGCTCGCTGCCGGGCACTTCCACCATCTTGCCGCCTTGCCATTCGACGCGCACCGTCTTCAGCGCGGTGACTTTGCCTTTGCTGCCCACAAGTTCTTTGGTGGCGATGGCGAATTCGCGGTCGCAACCTTCAACGTGGCTGGAACTGGTACGCAGCTTGTACGGCCAGTAGGGCCAGGTCATGGGCCGATTCTCTTCTTCGGGCGGCTGCGGCATCAGTTCGAACTGCGTGACACTGGCTGCGCCGTGGCGGTTGCTGGTGCCCACGCAGTCGCTGCCGGTGTCGCCGCCGCCGATGACGATGACGTGCTTGCCGGTGGCTTTCAGCTGGCCTTTGAGCTTGTCGCCGGCGACCACCTTGTTCTGCTGTGGCAGGAATTCCATCGCGTAGTAAATACCGTCCAGCTCTCGACCGGGCACGGGCAGGTCGCGGCTGATTTCACTGCCGCCAGTCAGCAGCACCGCGTCGAATTCAGCCTGCAGTTGCGCCGGGCTGATGGCTTCCTTCGCGTCATTGGTGACCTTGGTGCCAGCTGGCAGGGCACCCACCAGCACGCCGGTTTTGAAGGTCACGCCTTCTGCTTCCATCTGGGTGATGCGGCGGTCGATGTGCGACTTCTCCATCTTGAAGTCGGGGATGCCGTAGCGCAGCAGGCCGCCGATGCGGCTGTTCTTCTCGAACACGGTCACGCCATGGCCGGCGCGCGCCAGTTGCTGCGCAGCCGCCAGGCCGGCCGGCCCGCTGCCAACCACGGCCACCTTCTTGCCGGTCTTGGCAGCGGCCACTTCTGGTGTGACCCAGCCTTCGGCCCAGCCGCGGTCGATGATGGCGTGCTCGATGCTCTTGATGCCGACCGCGTCGTCGTTGACGTTCAGGGTGCAGGCCGCTTCGCAAGGCGCCGGGCAGACGCGGCCGGTGAATTCGGGGAAGTTGTTGGTTTGGTGCAGCACCTCCAGCGCCAGCTTCCACTGGTTCTGGAAGACCAGGTCGTTGAAGTCCGGGATGATGTTGTTGACCGGGCAGCCGCTGTTGCAAAACGGCGTGCCGCAGTCCATGCAGCGCGCGCTCTGCACCTTGGCCTGATCGGTGTTGAGCGTGATGACGAACTCTTTCCAGTTCTTCAAGCGCGCCTGCGGCGGCTCGTAGCCCTCTTCGAGTCGTTCGTATTCCAGGAAACCGGTGACCTTGCCCATGTGCATCTCTCGTTTGGTTCGCGCCTAAACCCCTCGGGGGTGGCCGCCATACCCGGCGGCCGGGGCTGTCATTTCGCGGGAACGACAGCAGCCGAGGCTTGCGCCTTGCTGGTGACGGCGGTGGCTTCGGCCTTCGCCGCACGCTCGGCCAGCACCCGCTTGTACTCGTGCGGGAAGACCTTGACGAACTTGGCGCGTGCGTCGGACCAGTGGTCCAGCAGTTCGCGCGCGCGCAAGCTGCCGGTCCAGCGGTGGTGGTCTTCGATAAGCTTCTTCAGCAGCACCTCGTCGGGCACCTCAGCATGCAGGCCGACGGCTGCGCCGCCTTGTGCTTCCCGCGCCACCACCTTGTCCAGGCTCACCATGCTGGTGTTGCAGCGGCCGGCGAACTGGCCGTCTTCGTCGTAGACATAAGCCACGCCGCCCGACATGCCGGCCGCGAAGTTGCGGCCGGTCTTGCCCAGCACGACGGCCGTGCCGCCGGTCATGTATTCGCAGCCGTGGTCGCCCGTGCCTTCGACGACCGCCGTGGCCCCCGACAAGCGCACCGCGAAGCGTTCGCCGGCCACGCCCCGGAAGAAGGCCTCGCCGCTGGTGGCGCCGTAGAGCGCGGTATTGCCGATGATGATGTTCTGCGTGGCGTCACCGCGGAATTCGATGCTCGGCCGCACCACCACCCGGCCACCCGACATGCCCTTGCCGGTGTAGTCGTTGGCGTCGCCGATCAGGTAGAGCGTGATGCCGCTGGCCAGGAAGGCGCCGAAGCTCTGGCCACCCACACCTTCCATCTGCATGAAGATGGTGTGGTCGGGCAGGCCTTCCGGGCGGTGGCGGATCAGCTCGCCCGACAACATGGCGCCCACGCTGCGGTTGAGGTTGCGCGTGTCTTCCATGAAGTGCACTTTTTCGCCGCGCAGGATGGCGGGCTGGCAGCGTTCGATCAGCTTGATGTCCAGCGCCTTGGCCAGGCCGTGGTCCTGCTCTTCGGCATGGAAGCGCGCTGCGCTGGCTTCGATTTGCGGCAGGTGGAAGATGCGGCTGAAATCCAGGCCCTGCGCCTTCCAGTGCTGGATGCCTTTTTTCGTGTCCAGCAGATCGGCCCGGCCGATCAGGTCGTCGAACTTGCGGATGCCCAGCTGGGCCATGATTTGCCGCGCTTCTTCGGCGATGAAGAAGAAGAAGTTCACCACGTGTTCGGGCTTGCCCGAGAACTTCTTGCGCAGCACGGGGTCTTGCGTGGCCACGCCCACCGGGCAGGTGTTGAGGTGGCACTTGCGCATCATGATGCAGCCCTCGACCACCAGCGGCGCGGTCGCAAAGCCGAACTCATCCGCGCCCAGCAGCGCGCCGATGACCACGTCGCGCCCGGTCTTCATCTGGCCGTCGGCCTGCACTCGCACACGGCCGCGCAAACGGTTCAGCACCAGGGTCTGTTGCGTCTCGGCCAAGCCCAGTTCCCAGGGCGTGCCGCAGTGCTTGATCGACGACCACGGCGAAGCGCCCGTGCCGCCGTCGTGCCCGGCGATCACGATGTGGTCGGCCTTGCATTTGGTGACGCCAGCGGCGATGGTGCCCACACCCACTTCACTGACCAGCTTGACGCTGATGGAAGCGCGCGGGTTGGCGTTCTTCAGGTCGTGAATGAGTTGGGCCAGGTCTTCGATGGAATAGATGTCGTGGTGCGGCGGTGGGCTGATCAGGCCCACGCCCGGCACGCTGTAACGCAGCTTGCCGATGTATTCAGAAACCTTGCCGCCGGGCAACTGACCGCCTTCGCCGGGCTTCGCACCCTGGGCCATCTTGATCTGGATCTGGTCGGCGCTGACCAGGTATTCGGTGGTCACACCGAAGCGGCCCGACGCCACCTGCTTGATCTTGCTGCGCAGGCTGTCGCCGGCCTGCATCTCGTAGTCGGCTTCGATGACGGCCTTGCCGATGACGTCCGACACCTTCGTGCCGGCCACGACCTGGATGCCCTTCAACTCGCTGCGGTAGCGCGCCGGGTCTTCACCGCCTTCGCCGGTGTTGCTCTTGCCGCCGATGCGGTTCATCGCAATGGCCAGCGTGCTGTGCGCTTCGGTCGAAATGGAACCGAGCGACATCGCGCCGGTGGCGAAGCGCTTGACGATGTCGGCGGCCGATTCCACCTCTTCAACGGGGATCGCTTTGCTCGGATCGACCTTGAACTCGAAGAGCCCCCGCAACGTCATGTGGCGCTTGCTCTGGTCGTTGATGAGTTGGGCGTATTCCTTGTAGGTGTCGAACTTGTTGGCTCGCGTGCTGTGCTGCAGCTTGGCAATGGCGTCGGGCGTCCACATGTGTTCTTCGCCGCGCACCCGCCAGGCGTATTCGCCACCGGCGTCCAGCATGTGGGCCAGCACCGGGTCGTTACCGAAGGCGGCTTGGTGCATGCGCACCGCTTCTTCGGCGACTTCGAAAACGCCGATGCCGCCGACCTGCGTGGCAGTGCCCCGGAAGAACTTCTCGACGAAGGTTTTCTCCAGGCCGATGGCTTCGAAAAGCTGCGAGCCGCAGTAGGACATGTAGGTGCTGACACCCATCTTCGACATGATCTTGGACAGACCCTTGCCGATGGCCTTGACGTAGTTGTAGATCGCTTGGTCTGCGTTGGATTTCTCGTCTTGGCCGCCCGGCAATGCGCTCTGCAGTTCGACCAGCGTTTCCATCGCGAGATAGGGGTGCACGGCCTCGGCACCGTAGCCGGCCAGCACGGCGAAGTGGTGCACTTCACGGGCGCAGCCGGTCTCGACGACCAGGCCGGCGGTGGTGCGCAGGCCCGCGCGCACCAGGTGGTGGTGGATGGCGCTCAGCGCCAGCAGTGCGGGTATCGCCACCTGCGTGCGGCCCATGGCGCGGTCGGTGATGATGAGGATGTTGTGGCCGCCCTTTATGGCGTCCACGGCCTCGGCACACAACGAAGCCAGCTTGGCTTCGACGCCGGCGCGGCCCCAACTCAGGGGGTAGGTGATGTCCAGCGCGTAGCTCTTGAACTTGCCGCCGGTGCGTTGTTCGATGGCACGCAGGCGCGCCATGTCCTCAAAGTCCAGAACCGGCTGCGTCACTTCCAGCCGCATCGGCGGGTTCACCGCGTTGATGTCCAGCAGGTTGGGCTTGGGGCCGATGAAGCTGTTCAGGCTCATCACGATGGCCTCGCGGATCGGGTCGATCGGCGGGTTCGTGACTTGCGCGAACAACTGCTTGAAGTAGTTGAACAGCGGCTTGTTCTTGTCGCTCAGCACGGCCAGCGGGCTGTCGTTGCCCATGCTGCCGATGCCTTCTTCGCCGTTGGCGGCCATCGGCGCCAGCAGGAACTTCAGGTCTTCCTGCGTGTAGCCGAAAGCCTGCTGGCGGTCGAGCAAGGTTTCGCTGGACGCAGCAGCAGGCGCGCAGGCTTCGATGTCGTCCAGACGGATGCGCACGTTCTCGATCCACTGCCGGTATGGCCGCGCGTTCGCGAACTGGTTCTTCAGTTCTTCGTCGTCAACGATGCGGCCCTGTTCCAGGTCGATGAGGAACATCTTGCCGGGCTGCAAACGCCACTTCTTGACGATCTTGCTTTGCGGCACCGGCAACACGCCCGATTCAGAGGCCATCACCACCAGGTCGTCGTCGGTGA
This sequence comes from Burkholderiales bacterium, assembly GCA_038316205.1. GTDB lineage: Bacteria > Pseudomonadota > Gammaproteobacteria > Burkholderiales > Burkholderiaceae_C > Rubrivivax. The sequence continues at coordinate 50 of JBBQAI010000147.1, read as the reverse complement.
CGATGTAGCGCGCTGGCCGCAGGCCATTGCGGTCCAGCGTCGCGCCGATC
>JBBQAI010000163.1:0-7356 GCA_038316205.1 Burkholderiales bacterium | reverse complement strand
CGAAGCGCAAGCCCAGGTGCGCCACGCCGCACGCCTGTTCGTCACGGCCGCTGCACTGCGCGTGCCGTTCTTCAGCGTCGTGCTGCGCAAGGGCTACGGGCTGGGCGCGATGGGCATGACGGCCGGCGGTTTTCACGCGCCCGATTTCACCGTGTCCTGGCCCACCGCGGAATTTGGCGCGATGGGTCTGGAAGGTGCCGTGCGCCTGGGTTGGAAGAACGAACTCGCGGCGCTGCCAGAAGGCGCTGTGCGCGAGGCGCGCTACCAGCAACTGGTGGCCCAACAGTACGAAGCCGGCAGCGCCATCAACATGGCCGCGACGCTGGAAATCGACGCCGTCATCGACCCTGCCGACACCCGCACCTGGCTGGTGCGCGGCATGGCTGCGAGTCGACGGCATGAGCGAAATCGCGAAGGCATCAGCGAGGGCCGCACGCGCTTCATCGACAGCTGGTAGGGTGGCACGATGAGCAGTCCCCAACCCCCACTGGCCGCGCGTTACGCCGCCGTTCGCGCGCACACCCTGGCACTGGCCGCGCCGCTGAGCGAGGCCGACTGCCAGGTGCAGTCCATGCCCGACACCAGCTCGACCAAGTGGCATCTGGCCCACGTCACCTGGTTCTTCGAAACCTTTGTGCTCGAGCGCTTTGAGGCTGACTTCCAGCCCCACCACCCGGCCTTTCGCGTGCTGTTCAACAGCTACTACCACGGCGTCGGCGAACAGCACCCGCGGCAGCAGCGCGGCCTGATCACGCGGCCCGACCTGGCGGCCGTGAAGGCCTACCGCGCCAACGTCGACGTCCGCATGGCCGCGCTGCTGGATGCCGAATCTGACGCCGAACGCGACGCCATCGTCGAGCTCGGTCTGCAGCACGAACAACAGCACCAGGAACTGCTGTTGACCGACGTGTTGCACTTGCTGTCGTGCAACCCGCTGGCGCCGGTCTACGACCCACAAGCTGCCTGCGCGATGGCACTGCCGGAGCCGCTGGCTTGGCTGCCTTTCGAAGGCGGCCGCGTCGAGATCGGCCACAACAACAGCGGCTTTGCCTTCGACAACGAAGGCCCGCGCCACAGCCACTGGCTGAACGCCTACGCGCTGGCCAACCGCCTGGTCACCCAAGGCGAGTGGCTCGAATTCATCGAAGGTGGCGCCTACAGGGACGCCCGCTGGTGGCTGTCCGCCGGCTGGGAGTGGTTGTGCGCGCAGCGCATCGCAGCGCCGCTCTACTGGCGGCAGGATGCGGCCGGCGCATGGCAGCGCTTTACGCTGACGGGTCTGCAAGCCATCGCGCCCGAAGCCGCCGTCTGCCACATCAGCCTCTACGAAGCCGACGCCTACGCGCACTGGCGCGCGGCGCGCGACGGCCTGCCGCTGCGCTTGCCCACCGAGGCCGAATGGGAGCACGCGGCCAGCACCGCCAACGACTTGCTGCAGGTCTTCGACCAAGCCTGGCAATGGACAGCCAGCAGCTATTTGCCTTACCCGGGCTTTCGCCCCTGGGCCGGTGCGGTCGGCGAATACAACGGCAAGTTCATGATGAACCAGATGGTGTTGCGCGGCGGGTCTTGCGCCACGCCGCAGGGCCACAGCCGCAGCAGCTACCGCAACTTCTTTCCGCCAGATGCGCGCTGGCAGTTCAGCGGCTTGCGGCTGGCGCGCGACTGGGTTTAGGGCCGGGTTTGACAGCTTGCCTGACGGCTGCCGGCAGCGGGCTTTTCGCCTCGCTGACCAGTTGCGCGCAAGCGCTGTCCACACCCGGTCCGGCCTCGAACAGCGGGATCAGCGCCAGCAGCGGATTCAGCAAACCCAAGGCCAGTGCGCCCGCCCCCCGCATGGCGATGCGGCCCGTGTCCAGCGCCACCTGCGGCTGGCTGAAGGTGCCTTTCACGTAGACCGGTCCGCGCAGCGCCACGATGCTGCTGACCTTGGTCCTGGGCACGATGGTCAGGTCCATCGTCTCGGTGCCCAGGTTGACCTGGCCGCTGCCGCTGAGGGTATTGACGGCGGTGTCCAGGACCAGCGCGCGGGCCTGCATCACGCCGCCGCTGACGCCGAAGTCGGCTACCGCGCAACGCAGCGCCACGGTCTGGTCACCGGTCAACGTGAGTTGCAATATCTCGATAAGGTGCAGGCCGGTCTGTTCCATCAGCAAACGGCTGATCTGGCCGTTTTGCGCCACCATGCTCAGGCGACCGTTTGCGGTGGCCAGCATCTGGCCCACCGATGCCCCCTGACCGGCCAATTCGATGTCGCCGTTCAGCTGGCCGATGCTGTTCTTGCTGGCGTCTACCGTGGGCAGCAAACGGTCCAGCATCAAGCCGCGCAACTGCATCTTGGCGTGGCCCTGCAGTGGCGTTTTGCGGCCGTCCAACGTGATCACGCCGCGCAACTGGCCGCCAGCAAGGTCGAAGGCCAGCGGGTCCAGTGTCAACACCTCGTCTTTCAGCCGCAGATGGAACTGCAGTTGGTCCAGCGGCACCGCCTTGTCGCGCAGCAGGGTCTGGGCGCGCAGCGTCACGTCGGCGTCCAGGCCGGCCCACCGCGCGGTGTCGAAAGGGATGTCGGGCAGCACGCGCGTGGGCGGGGTGGCTTGCGCGGTGGCCTGCTGCGTACCCAGCTTGCTGCCCGCAGCAGCCCCCGCACCACCCTCGGCGGTCCCCTTGCGCGTGCCGACGGCCGGGCCCAGGTCGGCCAGGCTGAGTTGCTTGGACACCAGGTCGCCGGTCAGCATGAGGCGGGGCCCGCCAGTCTCCACTTGCAGGCTGCCGGCGATGTCGCTGTGCCCGATGCGCCCGGCAAAATTGTCGTAGCGCCACAGCGTGCCACTGCGCACCAAACGACCAGCACTGCTGTAGGCCGGCGTGGGCGGCAGAGCCACGCCGATCAACGGGAAGAGCGAGGCCAGGCTGTCGCCGCTGAGCGCCAGTTTCAGGTCCATCGCTCTCAGCTTGAACAGGCCGGTCACTGTGCCTTCGGCCTGCACGTGCGTGCGGCCCAGCGTGGCCTTGACCTGCAACGGGTAGGGTGTGCTCTCGTCACGCCACGTCAGCACCGCACCGCCGCTGCCGTTGGCTTGCAAAGGCTGGCCGCGCAAGCGGCCCTGGGCGCTGAAGACCAGGCTGCCGGCAGCAGCGTTGTCCGTGGTGGACAGCGTGGCGTGTACGCGCGAATCGCTGCCGGCGTCGGTGTAGCTGAGCTCGCCCTGGTCCAGCAACACGCGACCGATCGGAATGCGCGCTCCGTCGTCGGTTTGTGCGAGGTCCAACAACCAGGTCTTGCGGCCGCCCGAGGCCTGTTCCAGGAAAACGCGAGGACGGGTCAGTTGCACGCTGGGGAAAGCCAGTTGGCCATGCAACAGGGCTGGCAAGTCGACGGTGATGTCCACGCTGTCGGCGACCACCATCTGCGGCTCGTTGGCCCACGCCGGGTTCGCAAAACGCACGCCCTGCGCACGCAGGTGCGGCAAGGGCCAGGCATAGGTCACACCCAAATCGCCAGCGATGTTCAAGACCCGCCCGGTGCGCTTCAGCACGGCGTCTTGCAGTGGCGTACGCGCCCAGTTCCAGCCGAAGACCGCCAGCCACAGCGCGATCAGCGCCAGCACGGCAAAGGGGGCCAGCACAAAGCCAATTAACCAGGTCCAGGTACGTCGGTTCATGTGGGGTACTGCATCAGCGTAGGAACGATCGAGCGTTTTAGCGTTAAGCGCTGCGACCGTCTGTGCGCCAAAGCGCGCAGCAACGTGCGCAAACGGACAGACCAGCCCCGGCCGCTGCGGCAAGCTTCAGCCCGATGACACGCGCTGCCAGCCCGGCTCCCCCGCCTTCAGACACCACGACCCACTTGACGCAGGGTCTGCCGGTGGCCTGGACTGCTGACGGCAGTTGGACGTGGCAAGGCCCACCCGCGCCGCCGCCGCCGCCGCCCGACGGCCTGCTGCGGCGTACAGGCAAGGTCACGGTGGCGGCCGGGCAGCAGGCGCTGGACTTGCTGGCTTTCATCGGCGAGGTGGCGACTGTTGCGCTTGGCACCGTGCGCCACCCCAGCCGCATGCGCTGGCGCGCGGTGCTGGCCGAAATCGAGATCGGCGGCTTCGATGCGCTGGCCATCATCGGGCTGACGTCTTTCCTGCTCGGCGTGGTCGTGGCCTACCAAGGCGCAGACCAGTTGAAGCACTACGGCGCCAACGTCTTTGTTGTCGAATTGGTGGGCTACGCCATGCTGCGCGAATTCGCGCCGCTGATCGGCGCCATCATCATTGCCGGCCGCTCGGGTTCGGCGTATGCCGCGCAGATCGGCACCATGGTCGTCAACGAGGAAGTCGATGCGATGCGCACCATCGCCATCAACCCGCAAGAACGGTTGGTGCTTCCCAAAGCCATCGCGCTGTGTGTAGCCTTGCCGCTGTTGACGGTGTTTGCCGACATCACCGGCGTCTTCGGCGGCATGGTGATGGCGCGCACCCAGCTCGACATTGGTTTCACAGAATTTGCCCAGCGCTTCGGCAGCGTGATGCAAGGCTCGGCGCTGTTGCTGGGCGTAGGCAAGTCACTGGTCTTTGCCTGCATCATCGTGGCCATCGGCTGCTTCCAGGGTTTCCGCACAGCCGGCAGCGCCGACAGCGTGGGCCGGCAAACGACGCTGGCCGTGGTGCAGTCCATCTTCCTGGTCATCGTCGCCGACGCGGCGTTCTCGGTGCTGTTCAACGTGCTGGATCTGTGACGTGAAAACCGCCGCCGACGCCGACGACGCGGTGATCGACATGCAGAACATCGGCATGCGCTTCGGCAGCCACGTCGTGCACGAAAGCTTGAACCTGCGCGTGCGGCGGGGCGAGATCCTGGGCCTGGCGGGCGGCAGCGGCGCGGGCAAGTCGGTGCTGCTGCGCGAGATGATCTTGCTGCAGCGGCCCACCTCGGGCGTCATCAAACTGTTTGGTCAGGACGCGGCCACGCTGGACGCGGCGGCCGTGCAGGCGCTGCGTCTGCGCTGGGGCGTGATGTTCCAGCGCGGCGGTTTGTTCAGTGCGCTGACGGTGCGCGAAAACGTGGGCCTGCCGCTGCGCGAACACAGCACGCTGGACTCTGCCTTGATCGACGACATCGCCGAATGGAAGATCGCCCTGACCGGCCTGCCGCCCGAGGCCGGCTTGAAGATGCCGGGCGAGCTGAGCGGCGGCATGTTGAAGCGCGCGGCGCTGGCCCGCGCGCTGGCGCTGGCGCCCGAGCTGCTGTTTCTGGACGAGCCCACATCGGGCCTGGACCCGGCCAGTTCCGAAGGCGTGGATGATCTGATCTTGAAAACGCACGCGCTCTACAAGCCGACCGTCGTGATCATCAGCCACGACCTGGATTTGCTGTGGCAGGTGTGTGACCGCGTGGCCGTGCTCGGCGAAGGCCGGGTGCTGGCGCTGGGCACGATGGCCGAGTTGTCGCAGGACGAACAACCCGCTGTGCGCACCTATTTCACCGACAGGCGGCAGGTGCGAAAGGTGCCCGCGAGCGCATCCGCGAGCGCACCCGTGAACGCACCCGTGAACGCACCAACGGCCGCGCCGGTCAACTCGAAGTAGGACAGGAACCCCGTGGACGACAAAGTCAACTATTCGCTCGTCGGCGCCTTCGTGCTGGTGCTGGGCGCGCTGCTGGTGGCTGGCATCTTGTGGCTGTCGGTCGGCATTGGCGCGCGCCGCGAGATGGACCGCTACCAGGCCTTTGTTGAAGAATCGGTGGCTGGCCTGAACGTCGACGCGCCGGTGAAGTACCTGGGTGTGGACGTGGGCAAGGTCAGTCGGATCGAAATCGACCCACAGAACTCGCGCCGTGTGAGGCTGGTGTTCTTGATCAACCGCGGCACACCGATCAAGGAAGACAGTGAGGCGGTTCTGAAGGCGCAAGGCCTGACTGGCATCGCCTTTGTGGAACTCAGTGGCGGCAGCGAAGGCTCAAAGCCGTTGGTGGGCGCCGGCGACGGCGTGCCGCCGACCATCCCTTTCAAAATGTCTCTGGTTGCCCGGCTCGAAAACGTCGTCACCAATGTGCTGGGTAATGTGGACCGCGTGTCGGACAACCTGAATGCTGTTTTCAACGCCGAAAACCAGCTGGCGCTGAAGTCGGCCCTGGCCGACCTGGCCGCGCTCGCCCACGCGCTGGAAGCGCAGAAGGGCGTGCTGACGCGCGGCATTGCCGACGCCGCGCGCACGACCCAGTTGACCGCCAAGGCCGGCGAGCGTCTGGATCCGACGCTGCAAGGCATCACGAAGAGCGCGCAGTCGGTTGAACGCATGGCCGACGGGCTGACCGTCACCGGCCAGCGGGCCAGTCGTGCGGCCGACAGCGCGGCCAGTGCCGTGCAGCAGGCCAGCAGCGAAACCTTGCCCGACCTGGCCCGATTGATGGCCGAGTTGAACCAGTTGTCGGCTTCGCTGCGCGCCCTCAGCGAGCAGACCGCCCGCAGTCCGAGCAGCCTGGTTGTCGGCCGGCCTGTGCCGCAGCCAGGACCCGGAGAAAGCGCACCGCCATGAACACCACCCGAACCACGCACCGCCGCATCTTGGCCGTGACCGCCCTCCTCGCTGTCTTGTTGACTGCACTGTCGATGATCAGCGGCTGTTCGGCTTCGCTGCTGCCCAAGCCGCCTGCAGCAGCCGCGCGCTATACGCTGGACGAACCCGCCGCAACAGCCACGAACCCACAGCCTGCGGTGGCCGACAACGCGCCTGTGCTGGTGCTGGCGCAGCCCAGCGCCGCGCCGGGTTACGACAGCGCGCGCATGCTCTACCAGCGCCAGCCGCAGCAGCTGGAAGCCTTTGCTTTCCACGAATGGGTCGAGCCGCCAGCGCGTTTGCTGGCGCCTTTGATGGTGCGATCGCTGCAGGACACGGGTGCGTTCCGCGCGGTGCTTTTGGCGCCGACTTCAGGCACCGGCGCTTTGCGTCTGGAGACCGAGGTGGTGCGCCTGCAGCAGGAGTTCAACGCGCAGCCCAGCGCGGTGCGACTGACGCTGCGTGCAGTGCTGATCGACAGCGGTTCGCGCCGCGTGATCGCCAGCCAGGTGTTCGATGCAACGGCTGCCGCCAGCCGCGACGACCCGGTGGCTGGTGTGGCCGCCGCGCAGCTGGCCACGCAACGCGTGCTGGGTGAATTGGCGACGGCTTGCGCGGCATGGGCACGTGGGGCTCAACCGATGCAGGCATCCCCGTCGGCGCTCGGTGCGCTGCCCCGCGCCACGCGCTGACTCGCTCAGGCGGCGAACGACCGCCCGAACCGGGGTGGCCAAACAGCCACTGATGCGATGCAGCCGGCGCCGCGTCCCGCCCCATCAACTACAAGTGCGCGCGGTCATGGCCCCCT
>JBBQAI010000219.1:0-2620 GCA_038316205.1 Burkholderiales bacterium | reverse complement strand
CGCGATCAGCCTGTTCGGCTTCGAGTCCGGCGCCGCGCTGGCCACCGTGGTCGGCGTGCTGGTCGAGGTGCCGGTGATGCTGCTGGTGGTGCGGGTGGTCAACCAGAGCAAGGGCTGGTACGAGGCGGGTGCCGGGGTGCGTTGAGCGCCGTGCGTGACAGGTCTGGACCGGCCTCCGGGCGGACCGGAATCAAAGCGGGTGGCCTGGCGCACAGACGGCGCCCGCCGATGCGGGCAAGATCAAGTTCGATTGGTCCAGCCACACCCACCACCACCCACGACCATCCACGACTTCCACCGCGAAGGCACACCATGTACGGATTCACCACCACGCTCACCGGCCTGTCGTTCGACCAGGCGCTCACCAAGACCATCGCCGCCCTCAAGGCCGAGGGCTTCGGCATCCTCAGCGACATCGACGTGCAGCAGGCGATGAAGGAGAAACTAGGCGCCGAGATGCCGCCCTACCGCATCCTGGGTGCGTGCAATCCGCCACTGGCGCACCAGGCGCTGCAGGCCGTGCCCGACATCGGCTTGCTGCTGCCGTGCAACGTGATCGTCCGTGAGGAATCGCCCGAACGCGTGGTGGTCGGCTTTCTCGACCCCCAGATCATGGTCAACCTGGTGGCCAAACCCGAGGTCAAGAGCGTGGCCGATGCCGCCGAGCAGCGCCTGCGCCGGGCCTGCGACAGCCTGGGCGGCAGCGCCACTTCATCGACTTGACCGGCCGCGTCGCCCGCCTATCGAACCCGGGATGGCGCCGGCTCAGAGCAGCTGCCAGTAGCGATGCGCGCCGTCGCCCACCGGCTTCATGCCGGTGTGCACCGGCGGTGATGTTAAGCTGGCCCTCGGGCGACGGGCTGGCCGACTATGCCGCCGACGAAAACGTGCTGGAGCTGTCCACCGACGCGATCACCGGCTTTGTGCGGCAGTTCAACAGCTGCGCGCTGGGCGCCGGTGCGGCGCTGCACATCGTGGGCCACAGCATGGGCAACCGGGCACTGCTGAAGGCGCTGGCACTGATCGCCGACGCTGTGCCTGCCGGCCAGCGGGTGGCGATCGACAAGATCGTGTTTGCCGCGCCGGACGTGGACGCCCGCATCTTCACCCGCACGCTGGACAAGATCCGCCACCAGACCGGCCCCGGTGGCCTGGGCGGGCGCAAGACGCGGTACCCGTCCCTCAAGGACAAGGCGCTGTGGTTGTAGGAGACGGCGCACCAAGACCCGCGCGCCGGCCTGCGCATGCGCCAGTTCCTCGGGACATACCGTGGCAACCCAAAACGCTCGGCACTGGTGAGAGATTTACCGTGGACCCACAACCTGGTGATCCTGGGGCAGTCCAAGCGCGCCGAAGAGCGCGAGTTCTGCCCCCGCACGGCTGTGCGAGAAAAGTGGTCCAGCCGTGAACTGGAGCGCCAGTTCCGGCTGGGCTCGTTGGAGCGGTCGGTGTTGAGGCCGCCCACAGTGTCAGGAGCGCTGACACAAATGCACGGCGTCGCGGTGACGGCGGCGTTCAAGGACGCCTATGCGGTGGAATTCCTGAACTTGCCGGCCGAGCACAGCGAAGCAGGCCTGCACCGCGGCCTGCTGGGCCAGCTGCGGGCCTTCCTGATTGAGCTGGGGCGAGACTTCTGTTACCTGGGGTCGGCGTTTCCCTTGCAGGTCGGCGGGCGGGACTTCGCGCTCGACTTGCTGTTTTTCCACCGAGGTTTGAACTGCCTGGTCGCCATCGAGCTGAAGGTGGAGCGCTTCGAGCCCGAGCACCTGGGCATGCTCAACTTCTACCTGGAGGCGCTGGACCGCGGTGTGCGCAAGGCGCACGAGAACCCGGCCATCGGCGTGCTGCTGTGCGGCTCGAAGGACAATGTGGCGGTCGAGTACGCGCTGAGCCGGACCTTGTCGCCAGCACTTGTGGCCCAGTACCAGACCCAATTGCCCGACAAGAAGCTGCTGGCGAGCAAGCTGCACGAGTTTTACGCACTGAATGCGGCTGAGCCGATGCCGACCGCGGCGAAGCCAGCAAGTCGGTTGAAGAAGGGCGGATAAATGCCGGCGTACGATTCAGGGAGAACGTGACATGTCCACCGACGGTACGGTGCCCAAAGCCTTGGCGACAGAAGACGCAGGTCGTATTGAGTTGCACGCAGCACTGGTGCCACGGCTGAACCTGGCCGACCCCCAGAACTCAGTGCCCGCATTGCGCGAACTGGCCGTGGCCAACGAAACGCAAGTTGTGCTGCAGGGTCTTGCGCTGTCTGTCAGCTCGGAGCCTCCATCATTGAAGCCGCGGACTTGGCTGGCTACCGCCCGGCTCTTGGATGTCGTGGCGCCTGGCTGCACGCCGGCGGCCGGCACGTGCCGGAGCTTAGCGTTGCGGGCCCTGCAGCCGCTTGACCATCGCGGCACTGGTCAGCAACTCCAGGTGGGCTTCGAGCCGGATCACCCGGCCGGTCAGGTCCTCGATCTTCAACTGTTGCGACTTCATCGCCTCGGCCTGCCGGTTGACCTTGTCCTCCAGCTTGATCATGGCGGTGAGCGCGCCCCAGACCCTGTCGGTGACCCCCATCAGGCGGCCTTGCGCGCCGCGCTGCGGCTGGGCAGGCGGCCGGCGGGTTTGA
>JBBQAI010000224.1:0-2104 GCA_038316205.1 Burkholderiales bacterium | reverse complement strand
TGCAATAGATGTGCGTCAGGCCACCAGCGCCTCGCCGGCTGGCAGGCGGTTCTCGTCCAGCAAGCGGGGGCGCAGCCCAGCACGGCGGGCGGCGAAGGTGTCGCTGATGTACTTGACGAAGATCAGGCCCAGCACCAGGTGCTTGTATTCGGCTTCGTCCAAATTGGCGCGCAGCTTGTCGGCCGCGGCCCAGAGCGTTTTTTTCAGGTCTCCGAGCATGGGTGCGGCGGATGCTCTTGCAGCCGCAGTTGCGGCCGAAGGCCGCAACCAACGTCACACCACGGGAACTCAGTGCCGGCCGGCCTGCAGCGTGCTCACCCGCCACACCACATTCCCCACGTCGTCGGCCACCAACAGGCCGCCGCGTGCGTCCACAGCCACGCCCACCGGGCGGCCCTGCGCCTTGCTGTCGGCGTTGAGAAAGCCGGTCAGCACATCCACGGGCAGGCCGTCGGGCTGACCATTCTTGAAGGGCACGAAGATGACTTTGTAGCCGCTGTGCGGCTGGCGGTTCCAGGAACCGTGCTGGCCGACGAAGAGGCCTTCGGCAAAAGGCGCAGGCAAGGTAGTGCCTGCTGATGAGGCCAGGCCCAGGCTGGCGGTGTGCGGCCCCAGCGCGTAACTGGGCACGATGGCGCGGGCCACCAGGTCGGGGCGCTGCGGCGTGACACGGGTGTCCACATGCTGGCCGAAATAGCTGTAGGGCCAGCCGTAGAAGCCGCCGGGCTGCACCTCGGTCAGGTAGTCGGGCACCAGGTCGCTGCCCAGTTCATCGCGCTCGTTCACCGCCACCCACAGCGCGGCGCCGTCGCCCGGCTTGCCAGAAACGCCAGGCGCCCAGGCCATCCCAACGGGGTTGCGCAAGCCTGAGGCGTGGATGCGGTGCTCACCCGTGGCGATGTCCACAGCCCAGATGGCGGCACGGTCTCGTTCGACTTCCATGCCGCTTTCGGCGACGTTGCTGTTCGATCCCACGCTGACGTAGAGCGTGCGGCCGTCGGCACTGGCCAGCAGGTTCTTGGTCCAGTGGTGGTTGATAGGGCCGCCCGGCAGCGCGACCAGCAGCGTGCCGGGTCCGACGATGTGGGTGTCACCACGGCGGTAGGGGAAGCTCAACACCGCGTCGGCGTTGGCGACATACAGGCGGTCGCCGACCAGGGCCATGCCGAAGGGCGACTGCAAGCCGCTGATGAAGACCTCGCGTGTTTCGGCGATGCCGTCACCATCCGCATCGCGCAGCAGCGTGATGCGGTTGGCGCTGGGCACTGTTGCGCCAGCGCGACCCATCACCAGGCCGGCCACCCAGGCCTTGATGCCGACCAGGAAGCCTGCCTTCGCGTTGCCACCGTCCGCCGGCTTGGGCGGGGCGCTGGACTCGGCCACCAGCACGTCGCCGTTGGGCAGTACCAGCAGCCAGCGCGGGTGGTCCAGCCCCTGCGCAAACGCCGTGACGCGCGTGCCAGCCGCTGTCTGCGGCATGGCACCAGGCGGCCAGCCCACGGCCGGGGCAATGTTCAAGGTGGGCAGCAACGTCACGGCCGGCGCCGGCAAGACCGGGCGGGGGCCCGTACCGTCGGCCACCGTCAACTTCGCGGTTTCACCGCAGCCCGTCAAACAACCCAGCAAAGCCAGCGACCCGAGCAGACAAGACCGTTTCAACAAACCCATGTGCATGTCGGCGCGTCGGCGGCTGAGTTGACTGGTATGGATGATGCCTGTCGCTGTCAGTTCTTGCCGAAGGTGGTCTTGGCCGTGGCGACGCAAGAGGTCTTGGCGTCACCCGCAAAGGCGTCGCACTTCTCGATGGCCACCTTGTAGTCGGCGTCGCGCTTGTCGGTGGCAGCTTCCTTGCGGGCGGCACCGATTTCCTTGCCCAGCTTGGCGTCGGCCAGGGCCTTCACATGCACCGCCTTGGCTTCCTTGACGCAGACGTCCTTGGCGTTGCCCGTCTGGTCGTCGCAACGCTCCTTGGCCACCGAGTAGCCCGCATCGGCCTTGGCGACCATCACCTTGTTGCCGTCTTTGGCGGTGCCGGTGTAGCCGTATTCCAGTTCGGCCTTGGCGATCTTTTCCTTCGCCTTGGCTTCTTCAACGCAGATGTCCT
>JBBQAI010000048.1:0-29926 GCA_038316205.1 Burkholderiales bacterium | reverse complement strand
TGATGGCCTTTGGCGTCGATCAGCGGGCTGATGTACATGCGGGCGTCGAAGAGGCTGCCTTCCTTGCGCATCACCTTGACCTCAATACCGTTGCTCGGGCTGCGGCCCTGCAGTTCCTGTTGCAGCAAGCGGCCGTTTTCTTCGATGCGGTCGGGTGGCCAGTAGGGGTAGGGCGGCAGCCGGCCGACCAATTCGCTGGATGGAAAGCCTGTCATCCCGCAGAAGGCCGCGTTGACGTAGGTGACGCGGCCTTCCAGGTCCATCGCCCGCATGCCGGTGGGCATGCTGTTTTCCATCGCCCGGCGGAAGTTGGTTTCCTGCACCAGCGCACCCTGGATCTGGCTGCGCCTTCGCATGTGGCGCCAGGTGCCCAGCAGCATCCACACGGTCAGCACGCTCAGCGCCACCACCATCCAGAACAGGGTGTTGTTGACCAGGCCGATGCTGGTGCGCCAGCCCTGGCCGCGCAGCACCAGACCATTGAGCAGCGGGGTCAGCGGCGCGTCGCTGTAAATCGGCGACCGCTTGCTGCGCTGCCCCGGCATGCCGGTGATCGTGGACGCCAGCACCGCCTGCTGCTCGTTGACCACCGAGATCGTGTGACGCTGCGCCACGTCGGCCGGCACGAAGTGACGCAACAGGCCTTCGATCGAATACTCGACCACCAGCACGCCCGCAAAAGCATTGCGCTCGATCAACGGGATGTGCAGTTGGAACACCGCGCCGCCCACGTTGTCGGTGAAGGCGCGCGTGTAGACCGGCGAGCGGCTGTCGCGCGCCGCCTCGAAGGTGGTCTCGGGCGGGCTGGGCACGCCGGCCACTGGCAGCGTGGGCTCGGGCTGGCCGCTGGCCGCGCTGGCCTGGTAAAGCATGGCCAAGTGGGTGGCGCGCAGCTTCCGATGGGAGTCCAGCCAGGTCAGGTGGGTGATCTCGGGCCGCTCGCGGGCGAAGGCGGTGGCTTGGCCAATGAACTCGTCGGGGTCACGGTCCCGTGCCACCAGTTCGCGCGCCATGCGAATCAGGTTTTCCTGGTTTTGGATCAGCCGCAGACCGATCTGCTGCTGCGTGATCTCGGTGTCGCGCCGGACCGATTCAGCCTCGCGCTCGATTTCCTCATTGCGCAGGTACCAGAAGGCCGAAACGATCGCTGCCAGGAAGAGCAGCACCGAAAGCAAAGGCCCCAGCGTGGCGAAGCGGTCTTGCCGGGACGGCGACAGTCGGCGCCACCACAGTCCGAACTGGCGCTTGCCCAATGGCAAGGACGGCAAGGACGGCAGCGCCACAGCTTCGGGGGCCGCGGCGGCGACAGGGCTTGATAGCGGAGGCTCGGCTTCGGGCATGGGGGCATTATCCCGTTGGGGCGCTACGGAGCAGTCCCATTTCACATAATGAAATGACTCAGCGCTATTTGAAATTTTGATTCTTTATGACACACTCCCGCCGCATCAAAAAGCATCCCAAGAACGGAGACAAAACATGTCCGCCATGCCGGAATCTTTCCTGAACCCCGCCGGTCCAGACACCGACGCGCAAGAGACGCGTGAATGGCTGGATGCGCTGTCGGCCGTCATCGGTGCCGAAGGCGCAGACCGCGCCCACTACCTGCTTGAAAAACTGCTGGAACACGCGCGCTCGAACAGCATCGACATGCCGTTTTCCGCCAACACCGGCTATGTCAACACCATCGACCCGACGCAGGAAGAGCACAGCCCGGGCAACCTGGAACTTGAAGGCCGTCTGCGCGCCTACATGCGCTGGAACGCGATGGCCCTGGTCGTCAAGGCCAACCGCCTGCACCCGGCCGACGGCGGCGACCTGGGCGGCCACATCAGCAGCTTCGCCAGCCTGGCCCACATGTTCGCGGCCGGCTTCAACCACTTCTGGCACGCCGAAAGCGAAGGCCATGGCGGAGACCTGCTCTACATCCAGGGCCACAGCAGCCCCGGCATCTACGCCCGCGCCTTCATGGAAGGCCGCATCACCGAAGAGCAGATGCTGAACTTCCGCCAGGAAGTCGGCGGCAAGGGCCTGCCCAGCTACCCGCACCCCAAGCTGATGCCCGATTTCTGGCAGTTCCCCACGGTGTCGATGGGCTTGGGCCCGCACATGGCGATTTACCAGGCGCGCTTCCTGAAGTATTTGCACGCGCGCGGCATCGCCGACACCGCCAACCGCAAGGTCTGGGTCTTCTGCGGCGACGGCGAAATGGACGAGCCCGAGTCGCTAGGTGCCATCGGCCTGGCCGCGCGCGAAAAGCTCGACAACCTGGTGCTGGTCGTCAATTGCAACCTGCAGCGTCTGGATGGACCGGTGCGTGGCAACGGCAAGATCATCCAAGAGCTGGAAGGCGAATTCCGCGGCGCCGGCTGGAACGTCATCAAGCTGATCTGGGGCAAGGAATGGGACCCGCTGCTGGCCCGCGACAAGGACGGCGCGCTGCGCAAGATCATGCTCGACTGCCTGGATGGCGACTACCAGGCCTTTAAGGCCAACGACGGTGCCTTCGTGCGGAAGAACTTCTTCGGCCGTGACCCGCGAACGCTGGAGATGGTGGCCAAGATGACCGACAAGGACATCTGGAACCTGCGCCGCGGCGGGCACGACGCGCAGAAGGTCTACGCCGCCTTCCACGCCGCCAACAACAACAAGCAGGGTCAGCCCACGGTGCTGCTGATCAAGACCGTCAAGGGCTGGGGCATGGGCAGCGCCGGTGAAGGCAAGAACACCGCCCACCAGGCAAAAAAGCTCAGCGACGACGACGTTCGCTTCATGCGCGATCGTTTCAACATCCCGATCCCCGACAGCCAGCTGGCCGATATTCCTTTCTACAAGCCCAGCGACGACACGCCGGAAATGCAGTACCTGCACGAGCGCCGCAAGGCCCTCGGCGGCTATTTGCCGAAGCGCCGCGTGAAGGCCGACGAGAGCTTCACCGTGCCATCACTGGAAACCTTCAAAAGCGTGCTGGAACCCACCGCCGCTGGCCGCGAGATCAGCACCACGCAGGCCTACGTTCGCTTCTTGACGCAGTTGCTGCGCGACAAGGCACTCGGCCCGCGCGTGGTGCCCATCCTGGTGGACGAGGCACGCACCTTCGGCATGGAAGGTCTGTTCCGCCAGATCGGCATCTACAACCCCGAAGGCCAGAAGTACACCCCGGTCGATAAAGACCAGGTCATGTACTACAAGGAACAGGTCGACGGCCAGATCTTGCAGGAAGGCATCAACGAGGCCGGCGGCATGAGCAGCTGGATTGCCGCGGCGACTTCGTATTCGACGAACAACCGCATCATGGTGCCGTTCTACATCTACTACTCGATGTTCGGCTTCCAGCGCATCGGCGACCTGGCCTGGGCGGCCGGTGACATGCAGGCGCGCGGCTTCCTGCTGGGCGGCACCAGTGGCCGCACGACGCTGAACGGTGAAGGCCTGCAACACGAAGACGGCCACAGCCACATCCTGGCCAGCACGATTCCAAATTGCATCAGCTACGACCCGACCTTCGCGCACGAGGTCGGCGTCATCCTGCACCACGGTTTGAAGCGCATGGTCGAGAAGCAGGACAACGTCTATTTCTACCTGACGCTGCTGAACGAGAACTACCCGATGCCGGGGCTGAAGGCGGGCACCGAAGAAGAGATCCTGAAGGGCATGTATTTGCTGGAAGAGGGTGCGAACGGGCTACCGAAGGGCCCTTCCAAGGCCGCGCCTCGCGTGAACCTGCTGGGCAGCGGCACCATCCTGCGCGAAAGCCAGGCCGCCAAGCTGCTGCTGGAAACCGAATGGGGCGTGGCCGCCAACGTCTGGAGCTGCCCCAGCTTCAACGAACTCGCGCGCGACGGCCAGGCCTGCGAGCGGACCAATTTGCTGCACCCGATGGCCGAGGCTGTAGTGCCTTTCGTGACGCAACAACTGAACCCGCACGCCGGGCCGGTGATTGCTTCGACCGACTACATGAAGAATTACGCCGAGCAGATCCGCGCTTTCATTCCCAAAGACAAAGGGGTCAGCCGAACGTTCAAAGTGTTGGGCACCGATGGCTTTGGTCGCAGCGACTTCCGCAGCAAGCTGCGTGAGCATTTCGAGATCAACCGCCACTACATCGTGGTGGCTGCCCTGAAGGCGCTGGCCGATGAAGGCACGGTGCCCATGGCCAAGGTGGCTGAGGCGATCAAGAAGTACGGCATCCAGGCCGACAAGATCAATCCGTTGTACGCATAACAAGAAACACGGAGACACGACATGGCGTTGATCGAAGTGAAAGTGCCGGACATCGGCGACTTCAAGGAAGTGGAAATCATCGAGTTGCTGGTCAAGCCCGGCGACACCATCGCGGTGGACCAGAGCCTGCTGACCGTCGAGTCGGACAAGGCCTCGATGGAGATTCCGTCGTCGCATGCCGGCGTGGTGAAGGAGATGAAGGTCAAGCTCGGCGACAAGGTCGGCGAAGGCTCGCTGGTGCTGATGCTGGAAGCAGCAGGCGCTGCGGCACCGGCGCCGGTTGCTGCAGCCGCGCCTGCCCTGGCTGTGCCCGCCGCAGCCGCGCCCGTGGCTCCTGTTGCACCCGCAGCACCCGTCCTGGCTGCGACCTCGGCCGCGATCGAGGTGGTGGTGCCCGACATCGGTGACTTCGACGAGGTCACCGTCATCGAGGTCTTCGTCAAGCCCGGCGACAGCGTCAAGGTCGAGCAAAGCCTGATCACCGTGGAGAGCGACAAGGCGTCGATGGAGATCCCTTCGTCGAATGCCGGCGTCGTGCAGAGCCTGCTGGTCAAGGTCGGCGACAAGGTCAAGAAGGGCACGCCGGTAGTGATGTTGCTGGGCGCTGCTGCGGCCATTCCCGCAGCTGTCGCACCTGCAGCTGCACCGGTCGCTGCTGCTGCTGCACCTGCTCAAGCGGTGGCAGCGCCCGCGCCCGTCACCGCCGCCGCAACAGCCGCTGCGCCGGCTGTCATGCCCGCCCACGAGCCGACCGCCGCCACGGTCGCGCTGCCGCACGCCTCGCCGTCGAGACGCCGCTTTGCCCGCGAACTGGGCGTGCCGCTGGCTGAAGTGCAGGGCAGCGGTCCGAAAGGCCGCATCACGCAGACCGACGTGGAAGGTTTCGTCAAGGGTGTGATGGCCGGCGACACGCGCACCGAAGCGCAGAAGATCAAGTCGACTGCAGCCCCCGCCGCTGCGTTGGCAACGGGTGGCGGCATTCCGGGCCTGCTGCCCTGGCCGGTGGTGGACTTCGCCAAGTTCGGTGCTGTCGAGCGCAAGCCGCTCACCCGCATCCAGAAGATCAGCGGTGCCAACCTGCACCGCAACTGGGTGATGATTCCGCACGTCACGCACAACGACGAGGCCGACATCACCGAGCTGGAAGCCTTCCGCGTGCAGATGAACAAAGAACACGAAAAGACCGGCGTCAAGTTCACGATGCTGGCCTTTGTGATCAAGGCCGCCGTGGCCGCGCTGCAGAAGCACCCCACCTTCAACGCCAGCCTGGACGGCGACGAACTGGTCTACAAGAAGTACTTCAACATCGGCTTTGCGGCCGACACGCCCAACGGCCTAGTGGTGCCGGTGCTGAAGAGTGCCGACACCAAAGGCATTGCCCAGATCGCGCAAGAGATGGCCGAGTTGTCGAAGAAGGCGCGCGACGGCAAGCTGGGCCCGGCCGACATGACCGGCGGCACCTTCAGCATCAGCAGCCTGGGTGGCATCGGCGGGACCGATTTCACGCCCATCGTCAATGCACCCGAAGTGGCCATCTTGGGCTTGTCCAAGAGCGCGATGAAGCCGGTGTGGGATGGCAAGGCTTTCCAGCCGCGCCTGATCCTGCCCTTGTCGCTGTCCTACGACCACCGGGTCATCGACGGTGCTTCGGGTGCACGTTTTGCTGCCACGTTCGCGCAACTGTTGGGTGATTTCCGGCGCGTGCTGCTATGAGCCCCAAGACGCTTGCAGCGTCGGCCCCCGAGGGGCGTCGCCGCCTTGGGGCGGCCCGGCGGCGGCTGCGTTGAGCACGGTGGTCGTCGCCCGAAAGGGCAACACCTTGGCCATCGCATCGGACTCGCTGATCACTTTCGGCGAGATGCGCCTGCCGCCGGGCTACGAGTCCAACGACAAGATGTTCGCGATTGCCGATTCGTGGGTCGGCGCAGTGGGCAGCACGGCGCACATGCCGGTACTGCGCCAGGCGCTGTCGGCCTTGACGGCGGAAGAGCGCAAGCTGGATTCCCGCGACGGTTTGTTCGACACCTTTTTGCAGTTGCACCCCAAGCTGAAAGACCGCTTCTTCATGAACACGAAGGAGCACGACAGCGACCCGTACGAGAGCAGCCAGTACTCGATATTGATCGCCAACGCGCAGGGCATCTTCGGTGTCGAAAGCTACCGCGAGGTCTTCGAGTTCGAACGCTTCTGGGCGATCGGCTCGGGCCGGCGTTTTGCGCTGGGCGCCATGCACGCGGTTTACGACAAGTCGCGCAGCGCGGCCGAGATTGCCGAAGCGGGCGTGCTGGCCGGTTGCGAGTTCGACACCAGTTCGGCCGGCCCGGCACGCGTGCACACATTCAAATTCAAGAAGAAAGACTGAAGGAGACTTCTATGGCCCTGATCGACATCCTGGTGCCCGACATCGGCGATTTCACCGAAGTTACCGTCATCGAATGGCTCGTCGCGGTGGGCGACACCGTCAAGCCCGAACAAAGTTTGATCACCGTTGAAAGCGACAAGGCGTCGATGGAAATTCCGTCGTCGGCGGGTGGCGTCGTCAAGGAATTGAAAGTCAAGATCGGCGACAAGGTGGCGATGGGTTCGGTGGTCCTGGCGCTTGAAAGTGCGGCCGCGGCTGCACCGCCGGCCGCGACTGTGCCAGCGCCCGCAGCGCCCGCAGCGGCCACGGCCGCATCCGTTGCCAGCGCCGCGCCGGCTGCTGCGGCGCCCGCTGCCGCCAGCTACAGCGGCGGTGCCGATCTCGAATGCGACATGCTCGTGCTGGGCGCCGGCCCGGGCGGTTATTCGGCAGCTTTCCGCGCCGCCGATCTGGGCATGAAGACGGTCATCGTCGAGCGTTACCCGGTGCTGGGCGGCGTGTGCCTGAACGTGGGCTGCATCCCCAGCAAAGCGCTGCTGCACGTGGCGGCTGTGATGGACGAGGTGACGCATTTCGCCGACCTGGGCGTTACCTTCGAGCCGCCCAAGCTCGACCTGGGCAAGCTGCTGGCCCACAAGAACAAGGTAGTGGGCAAGCTCACCGGCGGCCTGGCCGCAATGGCCAAGATGCGCAAGGTGACGGTGCTGACGGGTGTGGGCGAATTCGCCGATCCGTACCACCTGAAGGTCACCGGTGCCGACGGCAAGGTGCAGACCGTCAAGTTCAATAGCGCCATCATCGCGGCCGGTTCCGAAGCGGTGAAATTGCCTTTCCTTCCGAACGACGACCCGCGCATCATGACCAGCACCGGCGCGCTGGAGCTGCGCCAGAAACCCGAGCGCATGCTGGTCATCGGCGGCGGCATCATCGGGCTGGAAATGGGCACGGTCTACAGCACGCTAGGTGCCCGTCTGGATGTTGTGGAGATGCTCGACGGTCTGATGCAAGGCGCCGACCGCGACCTGGTGAAGGTCTGGCAGAAATTCAACGCGCACCGCTTCGACAGACTCATGCTGAAGACCAAGACCGTGGGCGCTGAAGCCACAGCCAACGGTATACGTGTGATGTTTGAAGGCCTGGACGGCGTGAAGAGCGAAGGCGTGTACGACCTGGTGCTGCAGGCCGTGGGCCGAACGCCCAACGGCAAGAAGATCGCCGCCGACAAGGCCGGCGTGATGGTCAGTGATCGCGGCTTCATCGCGGTCGACGTTCAGATGCGCACCAACGTGCCGCACATCTACGCCATCGGCGACATCGTCGGCCAGCCGATGCTGGCCCACAAGGCGGTGCACGAAGGTCACGTGGCTGCCGAAGTGGCCGCTGGCGACAGCAAGGCGCAGTTCGACGCCCGCGTGATCCCCAGCGTGGCCTACACCGACCCCGAGGTGGCCTGGGTCGGCCTGACCGAGGACGAAGCCAAGGCCAAGGGCATACCCGTCAAGAAGGGCCTGTTCCCGTGGACGGCCTCGGGCCGCGCCATTGCCAACGGACGCGACGAAGGTTTCACCAAGCTGCTGTTTGACGATTCACCTGAGGCGCACGGCCACGGCCGCATCCTGGGCGGTGGCATCGTCGGCACCCACGCAGGCGACATGATCGGCGAGGTGGCGTTGGCCATCGAAATGGGCGCTGACACGGTGGATATCGGAAAGACCATTCACCCGCATCCGACGCTGGGCGAGAGCATCGGCATGGCCGCCGAAGTGGCCCACGGCAGTTGCACCGACCTGCCGCCTGTGCGGCGCTGAACGCCGGTCTTCAGGGCAGGGCGGGCGCGCGACCGTAAAGCCGCGACAGCTCCAGCAACCGGCCGCTGTGCCAGGGCTGGACCTGCGTCCACTGAAAGCGCCAAACCCACCAGCCCGATGGCTGGCCGGGGAAATTCATGCGGCATTCGGTGGGCAGGGCCAGCACGTCCTGCATGGGGTGGACCGCCGTGTCGGCCACACTGGCCAGGGCTGAGCGGATCAGCGTCCACGGCATGTCGTGGCCGTCGGTGGCCAGGTAGCCGCGCGCGCAGTGGCGCTCCTTGTCGCTGGCCGTGGCCCACCAGCCGGCGGTGGTGTCGTTGTCGTGGCTGCCGGTGTAGACCACCGTGTCGGGCTCGTGGTTGTGCGGCAGGAAGTGGTTGGATGCATCGCTGCCGAAAGCGAACTGCAAGATGCGCATGCCGGGGTAGCCGAACTGCTTGCGCAGGGCAATCACATCGGGCGTGATCAGGCCCAGGTCCTCGGCAATGATGGGCATGGGACCTAGCGCCTGCGTGATGGCGGTGAACAGCGCAGCGCCCGGGCCGGGCACCCAGCGGCCGTGTTCGGCGGTGGGCTCACTGGCCTGGATTTCGTAATAGCCCGCAAAACCCCGGAAGTGGTCGATGCGGACGATGTCCACCAATTCGAAGGTGCGGCGCACGCGCTCCACCCACCAGGCATAGCCATCTTTCGCATGTTCGGACCAGCGATACAGCGAATTGCCCCAGCGCTGGCCGGTGGCCGCGAACAAATCGGGCGGCACGCCTGCCACCACCGTCTGGCGACCACTTTCGTCGAGTTCGAACAGTTGCGGGTTGGCCCAGACCTCGGCGCTCAGGTAGGCGATGAAGATGGGCGTGTCGCCGATGATCTGCACGCCCTGGCCGTTGGCGTAGGCTTTCAGCGCCGCCCACTGGCGGTAGAAGCACCACTGGCCGAATTGCCAGAAGGCGATGCGTTCGGCGTGCTGCACACGGGCGGCGGCCAGGGCTTGCGGGTCGCGCTGGGCCAAGCCGGCTTCCCAGGTGCACCAGTCCTGCCAACCGCAGGCTTCGCACAGCGACATGAACAGCGCGTAGTCGTCCAGCCAACTGCGGTGGGCGGCCATGAAAGCGGCGTAGTCCGCGCGTTGTGCGGTGGTGCCGGCTGTGGCGAAGCAGGCCGCCGCGCGCGCCAGCCTTTCCATGCGGTAGGGGTGGACCGCCGCGAAGTTGACGCTGGCCGCTTCCAGGCCAGGCACCGGCGCCACGTCGGCCGCGACCAGCCAACCGTGGGTCTGCAATTCGTGCAGGTCCACCAGCAGCAGATTCCCGGCGAAAGCCGAGTTGCTCATGTAGGGCGAATTGCCCGGGCCTATGCCGGCCAGTGGCAGGATCTGCCACAGCTTCTGTCCCGCGCCGACCAGCCAATCGACGTAGTGATAGGCCTCGCGGCCCAGGTCGCCCGAGCCGTGCGGGCCGGGCAGGGAAGTCGGGTGCAGCAGCACGCCGCTGGCTCGGGGGAATCGCATGGGGGTGGTCCTGGTCGGGGCGAGTGCGTGAGCGGATGAGACGGTGAACGGCGGGGTTCTGGGCGGGCTTTAGCTGCCGCTGTCGTCGCGCAGCAGCACCACCGACCGCGCGCCCAGGATGTATTCGCTGCGGGTCTCCCGCACCCAGCCGCTGCGGCCGTCGGACGCGGTGCTGTCGAATTCAGCCATCCAGTTGCCGGGCGGCAATTGGAAGCTGGCGTCCATGTCGCGGGCGTTGACCAGCAGCAGCAAAGCCTGACCGCCGCGCCCTGTCTGGCTGATCCACGCGCCGACGATGCGCGACATGCGGTTGTCCCAGTCTGCAGGCGCCATCGCCACGCCGGTGCGCCGCAGCCACGACAAGTCCTGCAGGCCGTGGGCGTCTTGCAGGCCGGTGTACCAGCGACCGGCCAGCGGCAGCAAACGCTTGCGCAGGGCCAGCAGGTGGGCGGTGTAGTCGATCAGGGCCTGGTCGGCGCGCGCCCAATCGATCCACGTGATGGCGTTGTCCTGGCAATACGGGTTGTTGTTGCGGCCTTGCGTGTGGCCCAACTCGTCGCCTGCGGCCAGCATGGGCGTGCCCTGGGCCAGCAGCACGGTGGCCAGCAGCGCGCGCTGCAAGCGGGCGCGACGCCCCAGCACTTCGGGGTCTTGCGTGGGTCCTTCCCAGCCGCAGTTCCAGCTGAGGTTGTGGCCGTGGCCGTCGCGGTTGTCTTCGCCATTCGCACGGTTGTGGCGCATGTCGTAGCTGACCAGGTCGGCCAGCGTGAAGCCGTCGTGGCTGACGATGTAGTTCACGCTGTCCAGCGGCGAACGGCGCCGCCCCTGGAACAGGTCGGACGACCCTGCCAGGCGCAAGGCGAACTCGCCGCGCGTGCAGTCACCGCCCAGCCAGAAGGCGCGCGCGGCGTCGCGGAAGCGGTCGTTCCATTCCAGCCAGCCGCGCGGAAACTGGCCGACCTGGTAGCCGCCAGGGCCGATGTCCCAGGGCTCGGCGATCAGCTTCACGCCCTGCAGCACCGGGTCTTGCAGCACAGCCTTGAAGAAGGGGCCGTCGCGCTCGAAGCCGCTGTCGCCACGGCCCAAGATCGGCGCCAAATCGAAGCGGAAACCGTCGACGTGCATGTGCTCGACCCAATACCGCAAGCTGTCCATCACCATCTGCAGCACGCGCGGGTGGCGGATGTCCACCGTGTTGCCGCAGCCGCTCCAGTTCTCGCAGTGCTGTTGTGGCCCTTCCGTCAATCGGTACCAACTGCGGTTGTCCAGGCCGCGCCAGCTCAGTGTGGGGCCGCGTTCATCGCCTTCTGGCGTGTGGTTGTAGACCACATCCAGCAGCACTTCGATGCCCGCCGCGTGCAGGCGGCGCACCATCTCGCGAAATTCGGTACGCGGAGCACCGGTCGAGGCGTAACGCGGGTCGGGGCAGAAATAGCCCAGGGTGTTGTAGCCCCAGTAATTCGTCAGACCGATTTCGGACAAGCGTGGCTCGTCCTGGATTTGCTGCACCGGCAGCAGGCTGAGGGCGGTGATGCCCAGGCGCTGCAGGTGCCCGATGGCGGCATCGCTGCCCAGGCCGGCGTAGCTGCCGCGCTGCGCCTCGGGCACACCGGGCATGCGCTTCGTCATGCCGCGCACGTGGGCTTCGTAGATCACGCTGTCGGCCAGCGGCGTGCGCGGTGGGCGGTCGCCCTGCCAGTCGTGCTGGTCGTCCACCACGCGGGCCTTGTAGGCCACACGACCGTTGTCGCGCGGGTCCATGTGCTGGGGGTGGTCGCGGTCGGCGCCGAAGTGCGGGCTCTGCGGGCCGCGCAAGTCGATGGTGCCTGCGATCTCGCGCGCCCAGGGGTCGAGCAGCAGCTTGTGCGGATTGAACAGGTGGCCGCGGTCGGGTCGCCACGGGCCGTGTGCGCGCAGGCCGTAGAGCAGGCCAGGCGCGGCGCCGGGCAGGCGGCCGTGCCAGACGTCACCGCTCTGCGCGGGCAGCGGCACGCGGGCCACTTCGATGTGCCCGGTTTCGTCGTACAGGCACAAGTCCACTTGCGTGGCATGCACCGAGAACACAGCGAAGTTGACGCCTGTGCCGTCGTGCGTGGCGCCCATCGGCCAGGGCTGGCCGGCTTCGAGCCTGAAGGGCATTCGCGACAAAGACGGGGAAGGCGTTCCGGCGTTGGTCATGGCGGCCGGGAAGACCGTCAGGCAGTCCATTCGAGAAACACCGTCGCAAGGGGCGGCACCGTGATGACGATGGACTGCACACGGCCGTGGCTGCCGACGGCCTCGCTGCTCGCCGCACCGAGCGGCGTGCCGACATTGCTGCCGCCGTAGTAGGCCGAGTCGCTGTTCAGGCATTCGCGCCAGCGGCCCGCTGCCGGCACGCCCAGGCGCAGGCCGTGGTGCACGGTGGGCGCGAAGTTGCACACCACCAGCATCAACGCACCGTCAGGCGATTTGCGCACGAAGCTGAGCAGGCTGCGCTGCGCGTCGCCGTGGTCTATCCATTCGAAACCGTTGCCGCTGAAGTCCAGGCTGTAGAGCGCCGGGCTGGCCTTGTAGAGCTGGTTCAGGTCGCGCACCCAGCGTTGCAGACCGGCGTGGTCGGCCTGCTGCAGCAGATGCCAGTCCAGGCTGTGCTCGTGGTTCCACTCGCGGTTCTGGCCGAATTCGCAGCCCATGAAGAGCAGCTTCTTGCCCGGGTGGCCCCACATGAAGCCGTAGTAGGCGCGCAGGTTGGCGAACTGTTGCCAGCGGTCGCCGGGCATCTTGGCCAGCATGCTGCCCTTGCCGTGCACCACCTCATCGTGGCTGATCGGCAGCACGAAGTTCTCGGTGTAGGCGTAGACCAGCCCGAAGGTCATCTCGCCGTGGTGGAAGGGGCGGTGGATGGGGTCGCGGGTGATGTACTTCAGCGTGTCGTGCATCCAGCCCATGTTCCATTTGAAATGGAAGCCCAGGCCGCCGGCGTAGGTGGGGCGGCTGACGCCCGGGAAGGCCGTGCTTTCCTCGGCCATCGTGATGGCCTGCGGGCGTTCAGCGCCAATGACTTCGTTGGTGCGCTTCAGGAAGGCGATGGCTTCCAGATTCTCGCGCCCGCCGTGGACGTTGGGGATCCAGTCGCCGGCCTTGCGGCTGTAGTCGCGGTACAGCATCGAGGCCACGGCATCGACACGCAGGCCGTCCACGGCATAACGCTCCAGCCAGTACAGCGCGTTGCCGACCAGGAAGTTGCGCACTTCGGTGCGGCCGAAGTTGTAGATCAGCGTGTTCCAGTCGTTGTGGAAGCCTTCTCGCGGATCGGCGTATTCATAAAGATGCGTGCCGTCGAAACATGCCAGGCCGTGGGCGTCGGTCGGGAAATGGGCCGGCACCCAGTCCAGCAGCACGCCGATACCGGCGGCATGCGCCCGGGCCATGAAGCGGGTCAGGCCGGCGCCGCTGCCGTAGTGCGACGCCTCGTCGGCGGGCACCTGGTGGCGCGCGGTGGGCGCGTACAGGCCCAGCGTCTGGTAGCCCCAGGAACCGTCGAACGGGTGTTCGCTGACCGGCATCAATTCCAGGTGGGTAAAACCCATGTCCTGCGCGTAGGGCAGCAACTCGTCGGCCAACTCGTCCCAGTTCAGCCACTGGTTGCCGTCTTTGCGCTTCCAGCTCGCCAGGTGCACCTCGTAGATGCTGACCGGCGCGTCCAGCGCGTTGGCCAGCTGGCGGGCGGGCGAGGGCGCCACGACCGGTGGCATTTCGGCCACGACACTGGCCGTCGCGGGGCGCAATTCAGCCTGCCGCGCGTAGGGGTCCGCCTTCTGCGGCAGCAACTGGCCGGCGCTGTCCAGCAGCTCAAACTTGTAGCGTGCGCCAGATGCCACGCCGGGCAGGAAAAGCTCCCATACGCCGCATTCACGGCGCAGGCGCATCGGGTGGCGGCGGCCGTCCCAGGCGTTGAAATCACCGACCACGCTGACCCGGCTGGCATTGGGTGCCCAGACCGCGAAGGCAGTTCCCGCCACGCCTTCCAGCTCACGCGGCGCAGCACCCAGGATTTCGTAGGGGCGCAGGTGCGAACCTTCGCTCAGCAGCCACACGTCCATCTCGCCCAGCACGCTGCCGAAGCGGTAGGGGTCGTCGATCAGCGCCTCGATGCCGTCGGCCCAGCGCACGCGCAGTTGGTAGATCGTTTTGGCGCCGACAGCACTTTCAAAAAAGCCGTCTACATGACGCTGGGCCAGTGGCCAGGCGCGCGCACCGGCCACCACCTGCACGCTCTGCGCGCCCGGCAGCAACGCGCGCACCCAGCGTGTGCCGTCTGAGGCCGTATGCGGCCCCAGCACGGCAAACGGGTCGCCGTGGCGGGCCTGCAGCAGGGCGCTCAGTTCGGCGTCGGTGGTTGCACCCGACACGGCACCCGGCGCAGGCGTGGGCTTGGGCATCAGCCCTTCGCCTTCACGCCCCACACGTCGCGCGCGTACTCGGCGATCGTGCGGTCTGACGAGAAGAAGCCCATGCCGGCCACGTTGGCGATGGCCTTTTTCGCCCAGGTGGCCGGGTCGCGGTAGAGCGCATCGACGCGGGCTTGCGCGGCGCAGTAGCTGTCGAAATCGGCCAGCAGCATGTAGTGGTCGCCGCCCCACAGCAAGGAATCGACCAAAGCGCGGTAGCGGCCCGGTTCGTCAGCGCAGAATTGGCCGCTGCCGATGGCGTCCAGCACGCCCTTGATGCGCTCATTCGCCTCATAGATGCGCAGCGGCTGGTAGCCGGCGGCGCGGCTGGCCACGACCTCGGCGGTGGACAGACCGAAGATGAAAATATTGTTGTCACCCACCTGCTCGCGGATTTCAATGTTGGCACCGTCGTCAGTACCGATGGTCAGCGCGCCGTTCAGCGCCAGCTTCATGTTGCCTGTGCCCGAAGCCTCGGTGCCGGCGGTGGAAATCTGCTCGGACAAATCGGCACCCGGCATGATGACTTCGGCCACCGACACGCCGTAGTTCGGGATGAACACCAGCTTCAACTTGCCGCCGACGCGCGGGTCGTTGTTGATGACGGCGCCGATGTCGTGGATCAGGCGGATGACGTTTTTGGCGGCGGTGTAGCTGCTCGCCGCCTTGCCGGCGAAGATCACGGTGCGGGATACCCAGCCCGCACCATTCGGACCGCCGGGTTCGGCCAGCATCGCCTGGTAACGCGCCACCACCTGCAGCACGTTCAGCAACTGCCGCTTGTATTCGTGGATGCGCTTGACCTGCACGTCGAACAGGCTGGCCGGGTCCACCGTGACGCCCGTGCTGGCCAGAATGTGCGCGGCCAGCCGCGCCTTGTTGGCGTGCTTCACGGCCATGAAAGCGCTGCGGAAGTCCTCGCGTTCGGCTTGCGGCGCCAGACGCTTCAGCTGGTCCAGGTCGAGCCGCCAGCCGCTGCCGATGCTGCTGTCGATCAGCGAACTCAAGCTCGGGTTGGCCTGCGCCAGCCAGCGGCGCGGGGTCACGCCGTTGGTCATGTTGGTGAAGCGCTCGGGCCACAGACTGGCGAAGTCGGCAAAGATGGTCTTCGTCAGCAGATCGCTGTGCAACGCCGAGACACCGTTGATCTTGTGGCTGCCGACGATGGACAGGTTGGCCATGCGCACGCGGCGTTCGCCACCTTCGTCGACCAGACTCAGGCGGCGCAAGAAGTCGTGATCGCCCGGGCGGTGGGCAGCGGCCTCGGCCAGGAATTCGGCGTTGATGCGGAAGATGATCTCCAGGTGGCGGGGCAGCACCTGCTGCATCAGCGCTACCGGCCAGGTTTCCAGCGCCTCGGGCATCAGCGTGTGGTTGGTGTAGCTGAAGACCTTCCTGGTCACGGCCCAGGCTGCCAGCCAGCCAAAGCCATGCTCGTCCACCAGCAATCGCATCAACTCGGCCACGCCGATGGCCGGGTGGGTGTCATTCAGGTGGATGGCGACCTTGTCCGACAAGTTGCTCAGCTGGCCGTGTTCGGCGAGATGGCGGGCCAGGATGTCCTGGACGCTTGCGCTGGTGAAGAAGTATTCCTGGCGCAGCCGCAACTCACGTCCGGCGGGCGTGCTGTCGTTGGGGTAGAGCACCCAGCTGATGTTCTCGTGCTGGTTCTTGAACTCGGCGGCGCGGGCGTAGTCGCCGGTGTTGAAGGCGTGCAGGTCGATCTGACTGGGCGCGACAGCTTTCCACAGCCGCAAGGTGCTGACGCGATCGGTGCCGTGGCCAGGGATGACCATGTCGTATGCCTTGGCCGTGACCTCGCCGGCATTGCGCCAGATTGGTGTGTGGTTGGGGTCGGCTGCCGGTTCAACCCAGCCGCCGAAGCGCACTGGGTAGTGCACGCCACTGCGTGGAAATTCCCAGGGCGTGCCGTCTTCCAGCCAGGGGTCGGGCGACTCGATTTGCCGGCCGCCGTGGATGCTCTGCTTGAACATGCCGAACTCGTAGCGGATGCCATAGCCGAAGCTGGGCAACTCCAGCGTGGCCATGCTGTCCAGAAAGCAAGCGGCCAAGCGGCCAAGGCCGCCGTTGCCCAGGGCCGCGTCGGGTTCGGAGGCGGCCAGGTCTTCCAGGCTGTTGGCGTGTTCGCGGGCCGCAGCGCCCATCTCACCCTTCAAATCCAGCGCGGCCAGGGCGTTGGACAAGGTCCGGCCGATGAGAAACTCCATCGACAAGTAGTTGACGCGGCGGGCCTTGGCGGCGCGGTCGGCGCTGTCGGCGGTCACCCAGCGTTGGGACAAAGCCTCACGCGCAACTTGCGACACTGCCAGCATCATCTCGGTGAGCGTGGCCGTGGCCGGCGCAGCGCCCACGGTGGTCAGCAAGTGGCGGTTGACCGCGTCGGCAGTGGGGGCGGCACTGGCGACAGGGGCGGCGGCGGGGCGGGTGTTCTGTGGCATGGTGTGGAGGCGTAGCTGGGGCCTGCAAGATGCACGCAAGGATCGTGCGGGACGGCACCGAGTGTGTCTGAACGGCGGGCAAAACGTCAATGGCTCTGGCGGCGATACAAAAGTAGTTTGGCTACAGCCAACGTCCTACGTCTAACTATTTCTCCGCGTGCTGCAGGTCTCTACCAAATGGTCTGATATATAAAATCAGTATCTTGCCGCAGTTATCAAAAGTGAATTGTGATGTATGGTTTTGGGCGGCAGCGGTTTAGCCTCAGAGGCTGCATGGCGGTAAGTCTGTAATTTTGTTGCGTGACTCTCAACAAGGATAGTTCATGAAGCCTATCGATGTGGCCCAGGGCCTGGACCTTCCGCGCCGCGCGGTGGCGCTGGTGCTGGCTGGCGGACGCGGCAGCCGTTTGAAGAACTTGACCGACACCCGGGCCAAGCCGGCGGTGTACTTCGGGGGCAAGTTCCGCATCGTCGATTTCGCGCTGTCGAACTGCATGAACTCGGGCATACGCCGCATCGGCGTCATCACCCAGTACAAGAGCCACAGCCTGTTGCGTCACTTGCAGCGTGGCTGGGCTTTTCTGAAAAGTGAGATGAATGAATTCGTTGACCTGCTGCCGGCGCAGCAGCGTGTCGATGAAGAAAGCTGGTACCGGGGCACGGCCGACGCCGTCTACCAGAACCAGGACATCCTGGCCGCCTACCGCGCTGACTACGTGGTGGTGCTGGCCGGCGACCATGTCTACCAGCAGAACTACGCCTTGATGCTGGCTGACCACGTGGCCCTGCACCGCCAGTTTGGCAGCGAATGCACGGTGGGCTGCATCGAAGTCGACAGCGAGGAAGCCAAGGCCTTCGGCGTGATGGCCATCGACGAAGACCGCCGCATCCTTGACTTCGTTGAAAAGCCGCCCGTGCCGCCCACGATCCCGGGCAAGCCGGGCCGCACGCTGGCCAGCATGGGCATCTATATCTTCAACGCGCGCTTTCTGTATCGCGAGCTGGAGCGAGACATGCTCGACCCGAATTCGAGCCACGATTTCGGCAAGGACATCATTCCCAAGATCGTCAAGGCCGGTCTGGCTGTGGCCCACCCGTTCGAGCTGAGTTGCGTGGGCGGCAAGCCTGGCATGCCGCCCTACTGGCGCGACGTGGGAACGATAGATGCCTACTGGGACGCCAACATGGACCTCACGGCCACCGACCCCATGTTGAACCTGTACGACACCAACTGGCCGATCTGGACCTACCAGCAGCAACTGCCGCCGGCCAAGTTCGTGCACAACCAGCCAGACCGGCGGGGCGCAGCGATTGAATCGCTGGTCTCAGGCGGTTGCATCGTCAGCGGCGCGGTCTTCCGCTCGGTGCTGTTTTCCGAGGTGCGCGTGCATTCGTATTCCTCGGTGAACTGGAGCGTGCTGCTGCCCGGCGTGCAGGTCGGGCGGCGCGCACGGCTGACGCGCGTGGTGGTCGACCGCGATTGCCACATCCCCGACGACTTGGTCATCGGCGAAGATCCCGAGGCCGACGCGGCGAACTTCTACCGCACCGAATCGGGCATCACCCTGGTCACGCGCGACATGCTGCGTGCTCAGCAGCAAGCGGAGCGCGGTGGATGAAGGTTTTGCATGTGGCGGCGGAGATCTTTCCGCTGGTCAAGACCGGCGGTCTGGCCGACGTGCTGGCCGCCCTGCCGGTGGCCCAGGCCCAGCAAGGGGCCGACGTGCGCCTGCTGCTGCCCGGTCTGCCGGCGATGATGGAAGCGGTGCAGGGCGCCCGCACGGTGATCGACATCGGCTCGTGCTTCGGCGCCTTGCGCGTGCGCCTGCTGCTGGGCCGCATGCCAGGCAGCAAGCTGCCGGTCTACCTGATCGATGCACCCTACCTCTACCGCCGGGGCGGCAGCCCCTACCAGGATGACCGGGGCGAGGAATGGGCCGACAACCTGCAGCGCTTCGCCCTGCTGGGCTGGGTGGCCGCCCACCTGGCCGCTGAAGACGCCGACCCGCAGTGGGCGCCCGACATCGT
The DNA here is from genome assembly GCA_038316205.1 of Burkholderiales bacterium. Classification (GTDB taxonomy): domain Bacteria; phylum Pseudomonadota; class Gammaproteobacteria; order Burkholderiales; family Burkholderiaceae_C; genus Rubrivivax. The sequence goes on along the minus strand of JBBQAI010000048.1, from coordinate 11,102 downwards.
GCACGCCCACGACTGGCACGCGGCCATGGCCTGCGCCTACATCGCCGAACACACGCCCACCCGCGCGGCCACCGTCTTCACGGTGCACAACCTGGCCTTCCAGGGTTTGTTTTCCATGCACGACTGGCCGCTGCTGGGCACGGCGTCCCGGTTGATGTCGCCGTCGGGGCTGGAATTCCACGGCCAGCTCAGCTTCATGAAGGCCGGGCTGCAGTTCGCCCACCACGTCACCACCGTCAGCCCAACCTACGCCAGAGAGATCGCCACGCATGAATTCGGCTGCGGCCTGGACGGCGCCATCCGCAGCCGGGGCGGCGAAGTCAGCGGCATCTTGAACGGCATTGACGAAGCGATCTGGAATCCGGCCACCGATACGGCCATCGCCCGTTGCTACGACGCCGAACGCCTGGGCGGCAAGCAGGCCTGCCGCCGCGCGTTGCAGGCCGAACTGGGGCTGGACCTGGACGACCGCGCGCTGCTGCTGACGCTGGTCAGCCGGCTGACGTCACAAAAGGGCCTGGACCTGCTGCTGGCCTGCCTGACCGACTTGCTGCAAGCCGGGCTGCAACTGGCCTTGCAAGGCACCGGCGATGCGGCGCTGGAAGCCGCTTTCCGCATGGCCCAGCAGGCGCACCCGGGGCGCGTGCACGTGCACATCGGCTACGACGAAGCGCGCGCGCACCGCTTGATCGCCGGTGCCGACGCCATTGCCGTGCCGTCGCGCTTCGAGCCCTGCGGTTTGACGCAGATGTACGGCCTGCGCTACGGCACCCTGCCCATCGTGCGGCGCGTAGGCGGGCTGGCCGACACGGTGGTCGATGCGACGCCTGAAGCTTTGGTCGCGGGTAGCGCCACCGGCTTTTGCTTCGACGCCGCCACGCCAGCGGCGCTGGAGCGCTGCGTGCGTCGCGCCATCGCGGTGAAAGCCGAGCCGGCCGCGTGGGCCGGGATGGTCAGCGCGGCCATGGGCCAGGAGCTGTCCTGGGACGGCCCCGCGCGGCAGTACGCGCAGCTTTACGAGCGTTTGCGGGCCGGCCGCGCCAGCGGTGCTATCGGGTAAGACGGCTGAAAAAACGTCAGAGGTAGAAGGCTTCGACCTTGCCCTTGAGCTTGACGGTCAGCGGCCTGCCCCGACGGTCCACGGCCTTGCCGGCGGCGACTTTGACCCAGCCTTCGCTGAGGCAGTATTCGTCGACATCGAAACGCTGTTTGTCGTTGAAGCGGATGCCGATTTCGTGTTCGAAGATGGCGGCCACGTGGTGCGGGCTGCGCGGGTCGGCAGACAAATGGTCGGGCAGCGGCGGGCGCTCGGTGGCTTCGGTCATGGCGGCAGTGTCTGGTCGTTTTGTGGTGTTGTCGTAGGGGGCGGGCATCAGCCCTGCAAGCCAGCGTAGACGTTTTGCACGTCTTCGTTGGCGTCCAGCGCGGCCAGGAAGGTTTCCACCTCGTCCAGTTGCTCGGCGTTCAGGCTGGCCGGGTTGACGGGGTTCTTGGGCTTGTAGCCCAATTGGGCTTTCAACACCGTGTAGCCCTGCGCCGGCAAGGCGCGGCAGACCAGGTCGAGGTCGGCCGGGTCGGTGAGAAACACCGTCATGCCGTCGTCGTCGGCGGCTTCGAAGTCTTGCGCGCCGGCTTCGATGGCCGCCAGTTCGGCGTCGGCGCCGGCCGCACCGGCTGCCGTGGCTTCGGCTTCGATCAGCCCGACATGCGCGAAGTCCCAGGACACCGAACCTGACGTGCCGAGCTGGCCTTTTCGGAACAGCACGCGCATTTCAGAAGCCGCGCGGTTCAGGTTGTCGGTCAAAACTTCCACCATCACCGGCACGCGGTGCGGCGCGAAACCTTCGTACAGGGCGTGGTCGAAGTGCACGGTTTCACCGGTCAGCCCGGCGCCCTTTTTGATCGCGCGGTCCAGCGTTTCCTTGGGCATGGACACCTTGCGGGCCTGCTCCACCACCAGCCGCAGCTTGGAATTGGCCGACGGGTCGGCGCCGTGGCGTGCAGCGATCATGATGTCTTTGGCCAGCTTGCCGAACAGCCGGCCCTTGGTATTCGAGGCCAGGTCTTTGTGCTTGGCTTTCCATTGCGCGCCCATGTGCGTTTTCCCTTGGGTTTGTCCCTTGAATCAGCCCAAGATTCTAAGGGGCGAGGTGCCACCAGGCCGGCAGCAAGCGTTGCACTTCGGGCCGCGCGTAGCGGTCGTCGATGAGGTGCAGCACGCCACGGTCCAGCGGCCCGCGTATCACCCGCCCGGCGGCTTGCACCACCTTGCGCAGGCCGGGGAAGAGGTAGGCGTAGTCGTAGCCGGCGCCGAAGGCACGTTCAAGCCGCCGCCGCAGTTCTTCGTTCACCGGGTTTAGTTGGGGCAGCCCCAGCGTGGCGACGAAGGCGCCGATCAGGCGCGTGCCCGCCAGGTCGATGCCCTCGGCAAAAGTGCCGCCCAGCACGGCGAAGCCGACGCCACAGCCATCCACCGTGAAGCGGGCCAGAAAGGTCTCGCGTTCGGCTTCGTCCATGCGCCGGCCTTGCTGCCAGATGGGCACGCCCGGGTGCAGAGCCGAAAACGCGCCGACGGCTTGTTCGAGGTAGTCGAAGCTGCTGAAGAAAGCGATGTAGTTGCCGGGCGCCGCTGCGTACTGCGCCGCCATCAGCCGCGCGATGGGCGCCAGCGAGCGGTGGCGGTCGGGGTAGCGGGTGGAGACATCGCGTGCGATGTGCACCGTCAACTGTTCGGCCTGGAAGGGCGCGGCCACGTCGAGGTGGGCTGTGTCTTCGGGCAAGCCCAGGGTGTCGGCATAGAAATGCCACGGGGTCAGCGTGGCCGAGAACAGCACCGTTGCGTGCGCTGCGGCGTAGCGGGGCTTGAGAAACGGCGCCGGCAATACATTGCGCAGGCACAGGGTGAACGGGCTGCGGCGGCTTGTTGACGCGCCTGGGGTCAGCGTGATGTCGAATAGGGAATGCGTGTCGAAGGTGTCCAGCAGCCGCGTGAACGCCAGCGCGTCGAAGTAGAACTGCAACAAGGCACGGTCGACCGTGGTCGGGTCGTCGGCCAGATGCACAGAGACGGCGGTGGCCGCGTCGCGCAAGGCTGCGGCGAAGGCCTGCGGTGGCTCGTCCAGCACGGTGTAGGCCCCGGCTGGGCCGTTGACCACGCCCTTGACCACCCGGTTCCAACTGCGGTGCAGCCGATCGAGCGGCTTTTTCAGGGCGGCGGGCGCCACCGCGCGCACGGCCAGCAGGCGTGACGAATCCAGGCTGGCGCTGTACATGGCGCGGGCCCGGTCGACCAGGTTGTGCGCCTCGTCCACCAGCACCGCCACCCGCCACGCGTTGGCCAGCGTCAGGCCGTGCAACAGCGCGCTGCTGTCGAAGTAGTGGTTGTAGTCGCCGACGATCACGTCGCACCAACGCGCCACCTCCTGGCCCAGGTGGTAGGGGCAGACCGTGTGCGCCAGGGCGACGTCGCGCAAAGCCGTGCGGGTCAGCGCGCCGCCGGACACAGCGGCTTGCACCGCTGCCGTGCGGGCCGCCGGCAAGCGGTCGTAGAAGCCCTGTGCCAGCGGACATGAATCGCCGTGGCACACCCGATCGGGATACTCGCAGGACTTGTCGCGCGCCACCAGTTCGATCACCCGCAGCGGCAGGCCAGCTTGGCTCAGCCGCAAGGTTTCCAGCGCCTGCAGCGCCAGGGCCCGGCCTGAGCCTTTGGCGGTCAGGAAGAAGACCTTGTCGATAGCCTGGCCCGGGCCGGCCTTGAGCAGTGGGAACAGCGTGGCGATGGTCTTGCCGATGCCGGTGGGCGCCTGGGCCAGCAGGCAGCGGCCCAGCCGTGCGGCGTTGAACACGGCTTTCGCCAAGTCACGTTGACCGGCACGGAAAGTGGGGTGCGGAAACTGCAAATGCGCCAGTGCCGCGTCACGGCTTGCACGGTGCGCCAATTCGGCGTCGGCCCAGGCGATGAAGCGCTCGCACAGCGCTTCAAAAAAGGCCTGCAGCGCTTGGGCCGTGCAGGTCTCGGACAGCGGCGGCGCCTCTTGCTGCTTGCCGATGTCGAAGTAGACCAGCGACACGGTCAGCGCGGCCAGGTCGAACTGCCGGCACAGCAGCGCGCCGTAGACCTTGGCTTGCGCCCAGTGCAGCACGCGGTGGTTGGCGGGCATGCGGTCGAGGTCGCCTTTGTAAGTCTTGATTTCCTCCAGCGCGGGCCGCTCGGGGTCGTAGCCATCGGCACGCCCGCGCACGACCAGGTGGCGGTAGCTGCCGCTCAAAGGCACTTCGCTGCGGTAGGACGGTGCACGGCTGGCCGCGACAGTCTGGTGGCCGTTGATGCCTTGCTGTGAGGTGGGCGAGGGCGTGAAGCGCAGGTCCAGGTCGCCCTGCTTGGCGGCGAATTCACAGAGCGCGCGCACCGCGATGGTGTAGGTCTTCACGGGTCGTTCGCCAGGTCCGCCAGGTCAGCCGGGTCTGCCAGATCCGTCAAATCCTCGAGATCCGCCAAGTCCATTTGCGCCGGCTCGCCGTCCATGCGCGTCGGTGCCGCCTGGGCCAGCGCCATCCACACGGAAAAGGGCAGCTGGCAGGGCGTGTGGCGGGCCGTGCGCGCCAGGGTCAGCGTGCCGGTGTCTGCAGCGCCGTTCAGCAGCCAGATGCCGAAGGCTTCGGGAATTTCTTCGGGCTCGGCGACGCCGGCCGGCAGCACGTAATAGGTCTCGCAAGACAGCCACTGGTAGGCCTCACGCTTGGCGGCGTGGCGCAGGTCGGACAGCAGATCGGCGCGGCTGACCTTGACCTCGTGGACCATGGGCTGCAGATAGTTTTCGACGGTGGTTCGGCGCACCGAAAACACATCGGGCCGGGCCATGCGCCAGGACGCCTTCCCCTGACCGGGCAGCGCTTCGTCGGGTGCGATGCGGGCGCGCAGCGACAGCTCGCACCACACGACGCGTCCGGCGGCAACCAGGTGGGCCGCCATCTTGGCGGCCAGTTGGTCGTGCGCGCTCAAGGCGCGCTGCCCGCGTTGCCGGGCGTCGGCCACCAGGCGGATGCCGGCATCGGTCAAACGCACGGTCTCGTGCCCGCCAGTGCCGGCCGTCAGCGTGGCCCAGCCGGCCGCGACCAGGTCGAGTTCGATGCCGTCGCGCCAAGGCCAGCCGGCCGAGCGCCAGATCGCCATCAGGCGCGTCAGGTGTGTGCGTCGTGGCTTCATGGGGCGCGGCTTCATTTGAAGTCCCGGCTGGCGGTGGCCAGCCGCCCGAGCAAGGGTGTCAGGTCTTCCAGCCGTCCGGCGATGAGGTTCTTCACATCACCCTCGCGCTGCCAGGTGCCCTGAACCGCCAGCAGCCGCGAGCGCAGCAGTTCCTTGCGTTGCGCGTCGCGCAGCGACTTCCAGCAGATCACCTGCACCACACCGGTCTCGTCTTCCAGGGAAATGAACACGGTGCCGTTGGCGGTTTCGGGTTGCTGGCGCAGCGTGACGATGCCGCAGTAGCGGACGATGCGCCCGTTGGGCAGGGCATTCAATTGTTCGGCGGTCAGCATGCGGCGTTCGTCGAGTTTGGGCCGCAACAGCGCCATCGGGTGGCGGCGCAGTGTCAGCCCCAACGCCGCGTAGTCGAACAGCACTTCCTCGCCTTCCGGCGCTTCAGGCAATTCCAGGATGTCTTCATCGAAAGGTGCATCGCGCAGCAGTTCGGGCGCCGAACGCAGCGCCGCGGCATCCCAGACCTGCTGGCGCCGGTGGCCCGACAAGCTCATCAACGCGTCTGCTGCCGCGAGCACCTTCATCTCGTGCTGCTCGAGCCGTGCCCGCCGGGCCAGGTCTTCGGCCGAGTCGAAGACCCGTTCATGCCGCGCCGCAACGATGCGCGCCATCGCCGCTGACGGCAGCCCGGCGATCATCCGCAGCCCCAGCCGCACCGCCGGTGGGTGCGGCAGGTCTTCCAGCGTGCAATCGACATCGCTGAGCATCACGTCGGCCGCGCGCACTTCAACGCCATGGCGCTGGGCGTCTTGCACCAGTTGCGACGGCGAGTAAAAGCCCAGCGGCTGCGAGTTCAACATGGCGGCCAGGAATTCTGCGGGATGGTGTTTCTTGATCCAGCAACTGGCATAGACCAGCAGGGCGAACGACGCGGCGTGGGACTCGGGGAAGCCGTATTCGCTGAAGCCGTGGATCTGCTGGAAGATGGCTTCGGCGAAGGCCTTGTCGTAGCCGCGCTCGGTCATGCCGCCGACGATCTTGTCGTAGTAGCGGTCCAGCCCGCCCTTGCGTTTCCAGGCTGCCATCGCGCGGCGCAGGCCGTCGGCCTCACCGGGCGTGAAGCCGGCGGCGAGTATCGAAATCTGCATCACCTGTTCCTGGAACACCGGGATGCCGAGGGTGCGGCCCAGCGCCTCTTTCAAGGCCGCGCTGGGGTAGGTGACCGGCTCCTTGCCCTGCCGTCGGTTCAGGTAGGGGTGGACCATGCCGCCGACGATGGGGCCGGGCCGCACGATGGCCACCTCGATCACCAGGTCGTAGAAGCAGCGCGGACGCAGGCGCGGCAGCATGCTCATCTGGGCCCGGCTTTCGATCTGGAAGACACCCACGGTGTCGGCCTGGCAGACCATGTCGTAGGTGGCGCTGTCTTCGGCCGGGATGTCCTGCATCTCGAAGACGCAGTCTTTGCGCGTGCCGATGAAGGCCAGCGATTTGCGGATCGCGGTCAGCATGCCCAGCGCCAGGCAGTCGACCTTGAGCAAGCCCAGCGCGTCCAGGTCGTCCTTGTCCCACTGCAGCACGGTGCGGTCGGCCATGGCCGCGTTTTCGATGGGCACCAGACGCGACAGCGGCCCTTTGGTCAGCACGAAACCGCCGGTGTGCTGGCTCAGGTGGCGCGGGAAGCCCAGCAGTTGCGCGGTCAGTTGCAGCAACTGCCGGACCTGCAGGTCGTCGGCCGACAAGCCGATTTCTTCCAGCCTTTCCTTGACCACCGCTTTGCCGTCCCACCAGACATGGCCCTTGGCCATGGCGTCGATGGTGGCCAGCGGGAAACCCAAGGCCTTGCCGACATCGCGGATCGCGCTTTTCGGCCGGTAGGTGATGACCACGCCGGTCAGTGCTGCGCGGTCGCGGCCGTACTTGGTGTACAGGTACTGCAGCACCTCTTCGCGGCGCTCGTGCTCGAAGTCGATGTCGATGTCGGGCGGCTCGTTGCGCTCTTTCGAGATGAAGCGTTCGAACAGCATGCTCATGCGCGCCGGGTCGACTTCGGTCACGCCAATGCAGTAGCAGATGACGCTGTTCGCCGCGCTGCCGCGCCCTTGGCACAGGATGTGGCGTGAACGTGCGAAGGCCACGATGTCGGCCACCGTCAGGAAGTAGTGTTCATAGTTCAGATCGGCGATGAGTTGCAGTTCGTGTTCGATCTGCAACTCGACCTTGGCGGCCATGCCGCCGGGCCAGCGGCGGCCCGCACCTTCGTAGGTGATGCGCCGCAGGTAAGACGCCGGGGTCTCGCCGGGCGGCACCACTTCGTCGGGGTATTGGTAGCGCAGCTCGTCCAGACTGAAGTTGCAGCGCGCCGCCACGTTCAAGGTTTCGGCCAGCAGGTCATCGGGGTAGGTCTGGGCCAGGCGCAGCCGCGTGCGCAGGTGCCGTTCGGCGTTGGGCTGCAGATCCAGCCCGCAGGCGGTCAGCGGCTTGCCGATGCGGGTGGCGGTCAGCACGTCTTGCAGCGGCTTGCGCGAGCGCACGTGGAAGTGCACATCGCCCACCGCCACCAGCGGGATCGCAGTGGCGCTGCTGGCCTCACGCAGGCGGTGCAGCCACATCTCGTCGCTCAGCTCGCGCAGCAGTTCCACGGCCAACCAGCAGCGGCCGGTGAACTGCTGCAGCAGCCACAGCGCGGTGGTGGCGATTTGCGCCGGCTCGGCCATGCGCAGCGGCGAGGCCAGCACCACGCAATCGGCCAACTCAGTGCCGCTGATGTCGGCAATGTCGAGGTGGTAAGTGCCCTTGGGCGCGGCGCGGCGCAGCCGTGTGATGAACTGGCACAGGTTGCCGTAGCCGTTCAGGTTGCAGGCCAGCACCGTCAGGTTGAAGGGCGCTGTATCGGCCGCTGTGGCCAGGCCCCACTCAACGAGAAACTGGCTGCCGACCAACAGCTTGAGCCCGTGCTGCCGGGCCGCCGTGTGGGCCCGCACGATGCCGCTCATCGAACACTCGTCGGCGATGGCCAGCGCGGTGTAGCCCAGTTGCCGGGCGCGCTCCACCAGCTCTTCGGGCTGGCTGGCGCCGCGCAGGAAGCTGAAGTTGCTGACGCAACGCAGTTCGGCGTATTCCGGGATCGCGGCCATCGGCGTGTGCGTGGGCCCGTGTGCTCAGGCGAAGACGCCGTGCAGGAACCAGGCGGACTGCTCATTCGCCAGGCGCGTCTGGAAGATCCACAACACGCCGGCGTGTTCGCTGACAGCCACCCAGTAGTCGCGCGCGACATGGCGGGTGTGTGCCACGCTGCCAGCCGCATCAGCGCCGTTCGCCCCGTCAGCTAACGTGCGGTCCCACCAGCCGCCTTCGATGCGGTGCGGGCCGGCCAGCAGTTGCAGCAGGCCTTGGTAGAGCGGCCGTTCACCGCGCGTGGCCAGCTTCAGCGGCTGCGGCAGCACGAATGTCGGCTGCGGCATGTCGACCGAGCGGTTCAGCTGGCGCGCCCGGGGTTGGGGCGCTGGCTGCCAGTGCGTCATCCATTCAAGGCGGTGGTCTTCCGTCACCACCGGGCGCAGCACGCGCGCCGGGCCCAGCCGCGCGGCGATGCGCTCCAGCACCAGGGCCAGACCCTCGCCCGCCTGCTGCGGTTCGGGGAACAGGCTCTGGCTGGGGGTTTCCAGAAGGTGCACCTCGACGGCCAGCAGTTCCAGGTCGCCCACCGGCGCCAGCAGCACCACCTTGGCCAGGTGCTCGGCCAGCAGCCGGGTCAGATGTTCGATGTCGCGCGTGGGCTGCGCCGTGCGCACGGTCATCTCGCCGCCGTCGCCGGCGGTCTTGGCGCGCATCGCGTCGTGGCACCAGCGCAAGGTGAAGGCGGTCACGCCGCCATGCCGCGCGGCCAGCCAACCCGACATCTGCAGCAACAGCCGGCGGGCGCCGAACAGCAGCGCCGGCGCGAGTTCGACGCGGCCCATCAATTCCAGCTTGGCGCTGAAGGTTTCGGGCATCTCGACCCAGGTGTGCACCTCGGCGCGCAGGCCGTAGGCCTGGTCGAGCATGGCCAGCAAGCTGCCGTCGAAACGCCGGCTGAGGCCGCCGCGCGGCAGCGCGCGCACCTGGCCCAGGGTCTGGCAGCCCAGCCGTGCCAGCGTCGCCCGGTGCTCGGCCACGGCGCTCAGCGTTTCCAGCGGCAGCGTGTCCAGCAACTGGGCGATGGGCAGGGCGTAGCCATTCGACAGCCCTCCGCGCGCGAGGGCCACGGCGGCCAGGCTGGTGGGCGCCCAGCTGAGCTGGCGCACGCCCAGCTCGGCCGCCCCTTCGCGCACGCGCTCGACCAGGCGCCGCTTGCCGCCGAAGAGCCGGGTGCTGGCCTCGACCTCCATCACCACGGCCGGCGACGCCGTCAGCGCTTCGACGACGGCGACGCGGGGCGTGAACTGCAGGCACCAGATCGCGAGGCCTGAAGTCGCGTCCGTCGAACGGGCCGCACCGGCCGCACCCGTCGCGTCAGTTCGCCGGGACTCGGACGAGGGCAGGCAGTCGGGGAGCAGGGCTGCCCACAGCATGAGCTGGCCTTTCGCGTGAGGGGTCGAGGGTGGGGCGCGCTGCAACGATGCGGCTCGGCTGGCGCAAACGCGGTGTCAGGATGGCTTCCAGCCCGCCCGGCACCGACGGCAAGGCGAGTTCGCCTTCGTGCGCCGGGCCCTTGCGCTTCAGCAGGTGCACGTGCAACTGCCAGTCCAGCCCGAAGCGCAGCTGGATGCGCAGCGGCGCCGCCGAGGGTTCGTGTTCGGCAGCCGCCGGTCGGCACAGGAAAACGGGCCCCTCGCAGGCCTGCGCGTGCACCTGCAAGCGCCGTATCTGCTCTTGGCGGGCCTGGGGTAGCCAAGCCACCAGCAGCCCGGCCGCGTTCGCCTTGATCAGTTGTTCGGTGGCCCACAAGCGCTCCGCCGGGGCTTCGGCCTGGATCCAGACGAGATGACGTTCGTCAAGCCCGGCGTGCTTCAGCCCCGGCAGGTGGGGCGACTTCGGCGGGCCGACGATGACGATGTGGCCGCCGCGCGCCACGACCGCGCGCATGGCCGGTGCCAGCAGGCGCCACTCGGCAACAGTGGCTTGCGTCTGCAGAACCTCGGTCAGCGCATGGCAGGGCCACCCGGCGCCGGGCAGTTCGGCGTCCAGCGCCGCGTGGCCGGTGGCCAGCACCGCAGTGACCGGCGACCCCAGCTGGGTGCCGCGCCACAGCGCCGCTTCGATGTCGGCCGGCCAGGCCCCCAGAGCGTCCAGGACGCCCAGGACGCCCGGCGCACCGGGATGCGCAGGCGTCCTGCGGCCGCGAACGCGATGTTGCGAGGATGAAAAGGAGGGCGGGACCGGCGCCTCGTCGTCGCCAGTCCATTCCAGAACGGCGGCCATGGGTGGCTCACAGGATGCTGTATGGGCATACAGTATCGCGCTTGTTGCGACACAGCGGGTGCTCTCGAACCCCGCGTTGGTTTCAGCGTGTGAGGAAGTGGGCCTGCAGCGTCAAGCGCTGCGCCGCTGCCGCTGGTTCACAAAGCGGCGCTGCGGGTCGTAGGGAAACACGTCGAGCATTTCGCCGGCTTCAATGCGGTGCTTGTGCTGGTTCCAATAATCCGGGTCCAGCAACTCGGCGTGGTGTGTCATGAACGCTTGGCGAACGCGGGCATTGCCCAACAAGAAAGGGCCGAAGGTGGTGGGGAACACGTCCTTGGGGCCGACGTCAAACCACACCCCGCCGGGCGCATCCGCCAGCACGTCGGGGTCGTCGGGCGGCGGCGGCACGCGGCGGAAGTTGCAGTCGGTGAGGTATTCGATCTCGTCGTAGTCGTAGAACACGACCTTGCCTTGGCGGTTGATGCCGAAGTTTTTCCACAGCATGTCGCCCGGG
>JBBQAI010000141.1:0-10143 GCA_038316205.1 Burkholderiales bacterium | reverse complement strand
CGCGAGCGGCTGAACGCGACGCGGGTCTATCGGGACATCGTCACCGCGATCCGGCAGCAACTCTTCGCCGACGCGTAGTGACGTCTGCAAACACACGCATGAACGACCTCACCATCCTCGTCAACACCTCCGACGGCTTCGAAGACTGCTGGCCGCCGTTCTTCAAGCTGATGGCGCGCTACTGGCCCGACTGTCCGTACCCGATCGTGCTCAACACCGAGACCAAGGCACCGCGCTCGGTGGCTTTGGCGGGCCTGTCGGTGCAGTCGGCGCGTGTCGCACTGAACGCATCGAGGCGCCTGACCTGGAGCGAGTGCCTGGCTCGCTGCCTTGACGCGATCGACACGCCTTTCGTGCTGTATCTGCAGGAGGATTTTTTCCTGGAGGCACCGGTCCAGCAGGTCTACATCGACAGCTTCCTGGGCGAGTTGCGTGCCGGCCGCGCCGACGTGATCCGCCTGATGGAATGTGGCGGCTCCGGGCCCTGGGCGCCCAGTGCCAACCCGCTGTTGTGGGAAGTGGACCAGAAGGCCCAATACCGCATCTCCTTGCAGGCTGCCCTGTGGCGCAAGAGCACCTTGCGCGGCCACCTGCGCATGCACGAGAGCCCGTGGCAGATGGAAGTCTTCGGCTCGGCCCGTGCCCGGCGCCTGAAGGACCGCGTGCTGTGCGTGAACCGTGACCGCCTTCACGGCCAGGGCAGGGAAGTCTTTCCCTACGTGCCCACCGGCGTCGTCAAGGGCCAGTGGGAGCGGCACATCGTCGAGCCCTTGTTCACCCAGCACGACATCGACATCGATTTCACGCAGCGTGGCTTCTACACCGCCGGCAAGCCGGGCCGACGCGCGCCGCTCGTCAAACGCATCACCGACCGCGTACGGTCAATCCTTTGAGGCAGCACCGATGAAACGCACCTTGCGTAAAGTCTACGGATATGCAAATCGCCTCGGCTTCGACCCACTCGTCGGTGCCGCCAACCTGCGCGGCGTGCCGAGCTTCATGGCCGATCTGCGCGCGTTCAAGCAGGCCAACACCGAAGCCGCGCTCTGGCCCATCGATGACCTCAACCCCTGCCTGAAAGACCGCTACGAGCAAAGCGGCGCCGCCAGCGGCCACTACTTTCACCAAGACCTGCTGGTGGCGCGGCGCGTGCATGCCCGCGCGCCGGAGGTGCACGTGGACATGGGCTCGTGCATCGACGGTTTCGTCGCCCATGTGGCCAGCTTCCGCACCATTGAGGTGTTCGATATTCGCGCTCTCACCGCCACCATTCCGAACGTGCGCTTCAGGCAGTGCGACATCACCGCACCGCTGCCCGCCGAGCTGGTGCAGAGATGCGATTCGCTCTCGTGCCTGCACGTGCTCGAGCATTTCGGCCTCGGACGATACGGTGACCCGATCGACCCCGATGGTCACCGCGTCGCGTTGCGCAATCTGGCGCGTGTCGTCAAGCCGGGCGGCTGGTTCTACCTGTCGGTGCCGATCGGCCCGCAGCGCATCGAGTTCAACGCCCACCGTGTGTTCGCGCTGTCGCACCTGCTCGAACTGGTGGCGCCGCTGTTCGAGGTGCGCGATGTCTCCTACGTGGACGACACGGGTGACCTGCACGAAAGCGTCGGCCCCGACCACCCCGGTGTTCGCGACAGCTTCGGTTGCCGCTACGGCTGCGGCATCGTCGAGATGATCCGGCGCGCATGACAGTGGCGTGGGCTTGGGCATGACATCGCACATCGGCATCGCCGGCCCGATCGCCACGGCCGACGTCGCCCACCTGCTCGACGGGCCGGCGGCGCAGCTGCCACGCGGCTATGCGGGCGCGCCGCTGCTCGGCACCTTGATCGAGGAACTGCTGCGCCGCGGCCACCGCGTGTCGGCGTTCACCTTGTCCAGCGACCTGCCGCTCGACGATGGCGCCACCGTAGTGGCCAGGGGCCCGAACTTCACGCTGCATTGCTGTCCGATGCGCCCGCGCGCCTGGCCCTTCAACGGCCACCGCGTTGGCCGCATCGTCGACCTCTACGCATTCGAGCGGCGCGGCCTGGAGCGCGCCATTGCGCAGGCGAGGCCCGATGTCGTGCATGCCCACTGGGCCTATGAATTCGCCTGGGCCGCCTTACGCAGTGGTCTGCCGCATGTGGTGACCTGCCACGACTCGCCCTTCGTCATTGCCCGCTTCCAGCGCAGCTTTCGGCGCGGCGGGTATCGCTGGTTGCGCGCGGGCATGGCCTGGCATGTGTTGCGGCAGGCCCGCCATGTCACGACCGTTTCGCCCTACATGGTCGGGCAGATTCAGCCGCTGTGCCGGGCTGCCGTCAGCGTGGTTCCGAACCCGATCACCGAGCGTGCCTTCGCCCGGCCTCGCATCGCGCAGCCGGGCCGTCAGCGCGTCTTGATGGTCGCGAATGGCTGGGATGCGCTCAAGAACGGCCAAGCGGCGCTGCATGCGTTCGCGTTGCTTTCCGAGCGCTTGCCGGGTTCAGAGCTGCAGGTGTTCGGGCACGACCATGGCGAAGGTGGTGCCGCTCAACGGTGGTGGCAGCAAAGCGGGCTGGCCGGCAAGGTGCGATTTTGTGGCGTCGTGCCGCATGGGCAGCTGCTGACCGAGATGTCTTGCGCTGACGCGTTCGTGCACACGTCCCTGGAGGAGTCGTTCGGGGCGACACTGGCAGAGGCGATGGCGGCCGGTGTCCCGGTGGTGGCCGGGTCCGCCAGCGGCGCGGTGCCCTGGGTGGTCGGTCAGGCCGGCCGGCTCGTTGACGTGACGCGACCGGCCGCCGTAGCGGCAGCGCTGGATGAATTGCTGGGCAACGCGGCCGAATCGGAGCGACTGGGGCGCATCGGGCGCCAACGCGTACGGGCCATGTTCAGTGCGGAATCGGTGGCCACTGCGTACGAGCGGGAATACGTGATGGCCCAGTCGAGACGACTTCGCACGATCGAGCTCGCCGCATGAGCGGCACCAGCATACCGATGCGTGTGATCGACAAACTGCTGCTGGAGGCGGCGCATGCGATGGGTATCGCGCAGGCACGCGCGGCTGGCGTCAGCGTGGCGGCGGGCGTGCGTTTCCTGGGGCCCGCAATCATCGCCCGCTGCGCGGGGTCCAGCATCGTGCTGGGCGAACAAGTGGCGCTCTGCTCATGGTCGCGCTGGACGGCTCTGGGCGTTTCGCACCCGGTGGTGCTGCGCACGCTCACTCCCGGTGCCACCCTGCGCGTCGGGCGCGATACCGGCATCAGCGGCGGCTCGTTCTGCGCTGCGATCGGCCTGGAGATCGGCGAGCGCTGCCTGATTGGCGCCGACGTGCTGATCAGCGACACCGACTTTCACGCGATCGACCCCGCAGGCAGGAACACGAATTCCGACTGGGCGTTGATTCGTAGCAAGAACGTTCGCATCGGAAACGACGTGTTCATCGGAGCCCGCGCCGTGGTCTTGAAGGGCGTGGAGATTGGTGACGGCGCCGTCATTGGTGCGGGCAGTGTAGTGACTTCGTCGGTGCCTGCGCGGACCGTGGCCGTGGGAAACCCCGCGCGGTGCGTCCGTGAGATCTGACGTGCTGCGGCTTGAGTCGAAAGGGGCCTGACTCATGCAGTCCAGTGCGTTGACGGCGCTGGGGTACGCCTATGTCGCGATGCCCTACCTGATCGCCCTGTGCCTCGGGTTGCTCGTTCCCACGCTCGGGGTGCTCTGCTATTCGCGCTTTGGGGCCGGTATCGCCGTGGTCTTGGGCATGTTCGCCATTGAATGCCTGTACATGTTCGTTGGCTCAATCTCCTTGGGAATTTCGATCTTCTACACCGACTTCGCCTTGTTGTTCGCCTGCGGCATCGCCCTCGCACGCCTGTTTTTCGCAAGGGATCGGCCCCAAATCCATCGCGCCTGGATCGTCTATTGCGTCGTGGCGGCCGTCAGCCTGCTGACAGGGCTAGCGACCTACGGCTCGGGCGCAGGGGTTCAAGCGCGTCCGTACTTCTATTTCGTGGCGGCTGCCCTTTGCGGCATGAGCTTCGATATCGACGAAGAGCGCGTGCGACTGCTTTTGAGCGGAGTGACCGCCATCGGGCTGCTGCTCCTGGGCATCGTCGTCTATCGATGGGTCGTCTACTACACGCCCATCAATGATCTGCTCCCCCCGACCGGTGCCTACAACGACGACAGCCCGATCCGGGTGATTCGCTCGTTCGAGACCCTGGTGCTGGCCCAAGTCTTGGTCGCGAGCCTGTTCTTCGCTCGCGGCTCTGGCTGGCTGGTCATGGCCCGTGCGATTTCGCCCATCCTGTTCGCGTTGGTCGTGCTCTTGCAACATCGTTCGGTATGGGGTGCCTCGATTGCAGGAGTGCTCGCCAGCCTGTACCTGTCGCGCCTCCAGAGGGGTTCTGTGGTGGGGCAGGCCGTTCTGCTGTTGGGTATCGTCGTGACAACCTCGCTGCCCATGGTCTTGTCCGACAAGCTGTCAGGCGTGAGTGGGCAGATCTCGACCTCTGCCGACGACGCGCTCGAACAACGGGGTACGACAGGGGAGCGGCTCAACAGTTGGAAAGAGATCGTCAACAACTGGGCCGTTGCGGGCCCACGGTCGATTGCCATCGGTCAAAGTTTCGGAACAGATCCTTCACGCTTCGTGAAGGACGATGCGGGTGTCGTCCGGAGGCTGACTTACACCGCCCACAATATGTATGTGCAGACACTGTTCAACACCGGACTCGTCGGTTTGGGGGCCTTTTTACTTGCGGCCGTCTACGTGGTCCACGGCCTCTACCGGATATGTGCTTCCGGGCGAAGCGGAGGGCCTGCGCAAGCCTTGTTGGTGCTGATCATCATGCAACTGTTCTACTACATTCCGTATGGTACGGACTACTTGCAGAGCCTGATCTTCGGCGTGGCATTGAGCTATGTGGCAAGGCATGAAGCCCGGGCGAAAGCCGAAGCCGCTCGCGCCCCGGGCAAGCGTCAGCCAGCGGGCTGATGTTGCGCATGATGAGGCGACGCGCAGCGTGTGCCGCCGTTGGGTGGGCGGGTTTGGCTGAGCACTGTTGCGGCCTGCGCGGGGTTGCGGGACATTGCCGTACCGGCTTGAAGGTCTTGCGATGACAGGCGCGCAACTTGTCGGCCTGCTGTTGCCCGCGTCGATCTTCATCGCGCTTGCAATAGGCGCGTTGCTGCTCGCGCTGCTGCAATATCGGCTGATGGGCCGAATATCGCCAGACACCAGAGTTGCAGCAGCGGTCGTCTTGATCGCGCTCGGCGCGGTGCTCTCGGTGGCGCTGATGACACGCAGTCTCAATGAAACTTCGTTGGCCGCAAATCAGATGGTGTTCTACGACGACTATGCGAGTGGGTTCGCGGCGTCTCGGTGGCTGACGCTCATTTTGCTCGGTGCGGCAATCGTCGAGATCATCAGGGGCTGGGTGCGGGCACGCACCGCATCGGCTACCGATCCAGCGTGGCCCATGCTGGCTTCCATGCTGCTGTTCTTCGCGGGCACGTTGGTTGTCCAGGGCTTCCTCTCGGAACACACGGGTTTCTCCTTCAAGGGGCTGTATGTGCCGATCTTTCTGGTGGCCGTCTACTACCAGCCGGTGCGTGATCTCCGACTGATATTCGGCGTTGCCAAACTCGCCATCTTTGTCCTGACGGCAGGCAGCTTGCTAGGCATCGCGCTTCGCCCCGACTTTGTGTTGCATCGGCCCCATGACGGTGTCATCCCCGGCATCGACTGGCGCTTGTTCGGGCTCACCGGCCATGCCAATGCGCTGGGTTCGGTAGCCTTGCTGGGTCTGCTGCTGGAACTGTATTCACCCTGCCGGCGCGGCTGGATGCGAGCACTCAACTTCGGTGTCGCGCTCGCGGTATTCGTACTCGCCCAGTCACGTACCGCGTGGGCGGCCGCACCGTTGATAGCCGCCATGGTCGCCGTGCCCTTGTTGGTCATGCCGAACCGCGACCGCAACGGTGGCACACCAGGCTTCAGCCGCGCGGTGTGGACCCTGCTCGGCTGCATCGGTGTGCTGATCGTGGTGACATCCGGTATCGTCGTGCTCAGTGGAACCGAGTACCTGCAGCGCAAGACCGACCTCGGCACGCTGAATGGCCGGTTTCAGATATGGGACATCACGCTGGAGGCCTGGCGCGAGAACGTGCTGTTCGGCTATGGGCCGGAAGTCTGGGGTGCCGAGCGGCAACTTCGATTCCACATGTTCCACGTGGGCCAGGCGCACAACCAGTTCGTGCAGACTTTGGGTGAAGCAGGCATTGCCGGGCTGGCGATTTTGCTGGTCTACTTGCTTGTGTTGCTTTACGCAGCATGGCGAAGGTTCGCGGCTTCAAGGGGATTGATTCTCGCGTTGCTGATGCTGTTGCTGGTGCGCTGTGTCACTGAAGCACCGATGCGCTCGGAGGGCCTGCTCTCGTGGACAACCTTCCTGCACGTTCTTCTGGTTGTGGTGGCGTGTCACTACCTGCGTCGGTCTTGCCTTGGGCCGGTATCTCAGCAGCATCCGAGGCGCAGTGAAGACGGGTCCGTCAAAGCCACGCATCCCGACCGTATGAGCTAACCCCTGGTCGGCACCGGTCGCGTCGCGTCCTTGATCACCAGGTATGACTTCGTCATGAACATGAACCGCTCCCGGTAGATCTTGCAGGCTGGGAACAGCCGTTCCAGATCACGGTGGCCGAGCAAGGTGGTCTCGTCGACAAAGCGATCGACATACTCTTGCGACGGCCGCGCGATCCAGCCCCAGACCGAAAAGTTCTTGAGCAACTTCTTCTGCCAGGCTCTCGGCAGGTAGTGGATGAATGGGGTGACGTAGTGCGGTTCGAGCCAGAACGACTTGGCCGGGGTTTGCAGGAAAACCCGCTTTCCGACGCGGCACAGTTCGGCCGCGAATTTTCGCTGTTGTTCCGGGCCGCCCACGTGCTCGATCACGGAGTTCGAGAACACGATGTCGAAGGCGTCGTCGGCGTACGCCAACGCCGTGCCATCGCCGACGACAAACTGCAGGTTCGGTCGCGATTGCTCGGCGATGACCGGGTCGATGTTCAGCATCACGACGGGGCCCTGGAAGTTCACCAGATCCCAGTTGTAGGCTGATCCGCCGACGTCCAGAATGGTCTGATCGGCGCCGGGCCGGAAAGCCTCGACGAACTTCATCATCCGCCGTCTTCTGAACGGGCGAATGAGGTGACCCAGAAACGTTTGGATGTGCACGGGAAGGGTCGCTCTGGTCGGGTTGGTGGGTCGGCTGAGGACCTGGACGGGCATGGAGGCGCCGCTGCAGATTCGCTGTTGATTGTGCCCCGCTCAGATGGCGTTCCGCGCGCTTCGGGGCAGACATCGCATGAGCCGAACGGACCAAGGTCGATGACTGAAAGTTATCACGGCTTTCAGCCATTAAATGTGTCGTACGCCGTTGTCCGTTGGTTCACATTTGTGTCATGTTCGCGTCTTGACAGTGTGGTTCACTCACGCGTTCCGATGACCCAACATTGAAAGTGTGTGATGAGAACGCCAATTGTGCAAAGGTGCATGGCCGGAGTGGCGAGACTGCTTGTACTGATGGGCATTTTTCTCTCCGCACCGATTCACGCCGAGACGAACTTGTTGACTAATCCTGTGCTCGCGCCAGGCAGCGGGTCGAATAGCCTGCCCACCGGCTGGGCCCATCAAGGCTGGGTGCCCGACGGTTCTGTCAATCATCAGATGGGTACATGCCCGAATGCCTACCTGTGCGCGAGCTACAGCTACGGAACCGATTTCGACGGCAAACCTTACGTGGACGTGAGCCTCAACAACACGTCCGGCTCGTATGCCTATACAAACTTGTTCTTCAATCAGCCCGTTGTCGCATCGGCTGCCGACAGCTACAGGGTGACTGTTACAGCGAAGATCGTCGCGACCAATATGCCAGTCTCGATTGGCCTGGGTTTCCACTTGTATGATGTGGCGGGCTACTTGTGGGAGTCGACCACCGACTACAGCCAGCGACTGAACGGGGGCGGAGGTGCCCAATCGCTGCTGCACCACTTTCAGACAGGTGTGCCGTATGCAAATACCGGCCGCACGCCCTCGCAGATACAGCCGCGCCTCAACATCTACCTAGTAGCTGGGGCCCAGTTGCAGATTCGGCTCAAGTCGCCTTGGCTCGGCAACGCCATTCATCTGGCGTCAGTGGGCGTTGACATGCGTACCGGGTTGCCGCACCGGGTCAGCGCGGCACCCGGCAAGGTGTTCAAGTTCACTGCCGGCCTGCAAGGCAGGCCAGCATCGGCGGCCAAGGCCTACGTGACGCTGGTCAGCACGACCGGAGTCACGCAGAACTTCAACCACTTGGTCTCGGTGGTTGACCCCAATTTTGGTGATGCCTGGCAGGTCCTGCTGCCAGCGGAGATGCCGGCTGGCGACTACTCAATCCGCTACCAGTTGCGCAATGCGGCGACCGGCAGTCTGGTCGCGCTTCAACCTGATGCAGACGTTCGTGTGGTCGCTGGCGCCGCCGGTACTACCTACGAGATTGGGCGGCTTGACGTGAGTGCGACCGCTGGCATGTCTATTGGCCAGCACTTTCACGGCCACCCGGGCCGAATCGGCGGAAACTCGCGCGGCACCGATCCGATCCTCGTGCCCTACCACTTCGTGCGCAGCCACGACAGCGAAAACGTCGTTGGCAACAGTTGGTGGATTGAAGACAGTGTGACGCGCAACCCCGACGGCAAGTTCGATTGGACCGAGTTCGACCGGTGGGCCAACTTTCATGCAACGCCTGGGCAGAAGAAGTTGCTGATCACATTCTTCGGTACACCTGTCTGGGCCAGTTCGAACCCCACCGCGCCAGGCCCCTACGGTCCGGGAATCACAGCACCGCCTCAAAACATGGCAAGCTACCAGAGAATGGTGCGGGACACGGTGAGCCGATACCGTGATCGGATCTTCGCGACAGAATGCTGGAACGAGCCCGGCACCGGTCCTACGGGTTACTTCGCCGGCACGGGTACGCAACTCGCAGACATCTGCAAGGCGATCTATGTGTCTACAAAGGCGGCCGACCCTGCCATCCCTGTGATCTGCCCGGCGGCAGATCTAAGTTGGGTGTTGACCTTGACTACCTCACAAGGCGAACCGCTGCACCAGTTCTGTGACTGGGTCGGAAACCACCCGTACAACAGCACAGGCACCGACCTCGTCGGAGCAGACTACTCTATCGACAGGCTCGGGGATTTTGTCGAGCAGATGGAGCTCCAGCTCAAGCAGTTGGGTCTTAACAAACCAATCGCTCTGACGGAGTGGGGCATGTTTTGCGCAGACCGCCCTTCACCAGCCCATCCAACGCACTTCCACTACATGACGTCTCAATCACGCGGCGATCTGCTGTACCAAATGCTCGCGAAAGCCAAGGAGAAGGGCGTCGTTGCACTGGGTCTGTACTCGTACGACAGTGGCAAAGCGGATGCGGATTGTCCGTTCGGTTACGAGGGTATCGGGAGTGTTGACGCCAATGGTCAATACAGCTACGACGCTATTACCGCTCAACGCGTCTCCCAAGCCGTGCGCGATTTCGGAAAGCCATTGCCCTGACATGTCTGGGCTTTGGCATGGGGCGAACTCGCGTGCGCCGATCCGCGTGTAAAGGCCGGCATCTGCACGTAGACATGCGGATGCTCCTGAAACCCTTTGCCTCTTTGCCGTCACGAGGTGACTGCAACGGTGGCGAGCAATCATGTTGGCCCATTGACCTGCACGCCACGCTTGAATCGAGCGTCGTCGCCGGCACCGATCGCTAGGCTGTTTGGTGGTGCTCCTCCAACAGACATAAAAGGGCTAACCCATGAATGAACAGAAGTCGCCGGGGTGCGTCGTCCTGGACCCGTCTCGCGTCAGCGTGTGCGCGCTGCTGACCTGTTTCAACCGTCGCGACACGACCCTCGAATGTCTGCGGGCTCTGGGCCTAAGTACCGGTCTCGAACATGTGGCCTTGCATGCAGTGCTCGTCGATGACGGCAGCTGCGACGGCACGGCGCAGGCGGTGCGTGCCGAATTCCCCTGGGTCGACGTGGTGGTCAGCGACGGCTCGCTGTTCTGGTGCCGCGGCATGCACCTCGCGTTCGAGACTGCCTTGCGCAAGGGCTTCGACCACTACGTCTGGC
>JBBQAI010000107.1:0-15897 GCA_038316205.1 Burkholderiales bacterium | reverse complement strand
GCATGGACGAGATCTACACCAGCGCACTCAATGAAATCGGTCCGGACAGCGATGGCCTGGTGGCCGTGGACATCACGGCCCGCGTCAGCGACCGGGTGCTGACGCAGATCACGAAGCTGGGCAGCCGCCTCGGCTACGTCTCAGTGCCGCAGCAGGCCATACGCGCCTGGGTGCCGCTGGCCGCCATGGAAGCGCTGGCCGCGATCCCGGCCGTCATCACCGTGATGCCGGCGGCCCAGGCCACCACCAACATCGGCGCCATCACCGGCCAGGGCATCGTCAGCCACAAGGCCAAGCAGGCCGTAGCGGCCGGCTACACCGGCGCTGGCGTGCGCGTGGGCGTGCTGTCTGACACCGTGGGCATCACGGTGGCGCAAGACCAGTTGAATGCGCTGAAGGCCTCGGGCGATCTGCCGGCGGATGCCGCCGCCATCACCGTTGCATCAGTGGTGCAGGACGGCGGCGCCGGCGCCAGCGAAGGCACGGCGATGATGGAAATCATTGCCGACATGGCACCAGGCGCGAAGATCTATTTCGCCACCGCCTTCACCAGCGTGGCCAGCTTTGCCGACAACATCCGCGCGCTGCGGGCACCGCCATACAACTGCGACATCATCGTTGACGACATCAGCTACTTCAACGAAGGCGCCTTCCAGGACGGCCCCATCGCACAGGCGGTCAACGACGTCACGGCCAGTGGCGCGCTGTACTTCTCGGCGGCCGCCAACAGCGGCAGCCTGACCGCAGGCACCTCGGGCACCTGGGAAGGCGACTTCAACCCGGGCGCGGCCAGCGCCTTGCCTGTCCCCACCGGCTACACGCTGCACCTGTTCAACGCCACGCAGGCCTACAACACGCTGCTGACCACCAACAACCGCGTCAGCCTGAAGTGGTCCGACCCGCTGGGCGCTTCCACCAACGACTACGACCTCTTCGTGTTGAACGCGGCCGGCACCGTGCTCATCTGCTCGGCCACGAACATCCAGAGCGGCACGCAAGACCCCTACGAGTTCTGCGGCAGCACGTCCATCGTCGCGGGCAACCGCGTCGTGGTGGCCAAGAAGGCGACGGCCGACGCACGCGCCCTGCGCATCGACCTGCACCGCGGTACGCTGTCCATCGCCACCAGCGGTTCGGTCTACGGCCACAACGCCGCAGCAAACACGCAAAGCCTGGCCGCGGTGTACTGGAATTCGGCGCGAACCGGCACCAAGGCCTTCGTCGGTGGCGCCGCCAACCCGACCGAGACCTTCAGCTCAGACGGCCCGCGCAAGATCTTCTACACGCCAGCCGGTGTGGCCATCACCCCTGGCAATGTGCTGTTCGCCACCAACGGCGGCACGACGCTCGCCAAGCCCGATATGGCGGCCGCTGACGGTGCCTTCTCGAAGACCCCGGGCTTTTTGCCCTTCTTTGGCACGTCGGCCGCCGCGCCGCACGCGGCGGCCATCGCTGCCCTGGTGAAGTCGGCGCGTCCGGACTACAGCGCCGCGCAAATCCTGACGGCGATGAAATCCACGGCGCTCGACATCCGTGGCGCCGGCGTGGACCGCGACTCGGGCGTGGGCATCGTGATGGCGTGGGAAGCCGTGCAGTACGCGCTGACACACTGATCGGCACGGACTGACAGGTCGGCCAACCTCGATGGGTTGGCCCAATGAAAAGGGCGCCTCACGGGCGCCCTTTTCCATGCCCTGGCCCGACCGGCCAAGCGCGTCAGTGCGCCAGGATCTTCGACAAAAAGTCCTTGGCGCGCGGTGCTCGGGCGTCGGGGTTGCCGAAGAATTCTTCCTTCTTGCAGTCTTCGACGATCTTGCCTGCGTCCATGAAGATCACCCGGTGGCTGACCTTGCGCGCGAAGCCCATTTCGTGGGTCACGCACATCATCGTCATGCCCTCGTTGGCCAGCTGGATCATCACGTCCAGCACCTCGCCGACCATCTCGGGGTCCAGCGCCGACGTGGGCTCGTCGAAGAGCATCACGATGGGGTCCATGCTCAGCGCACGGGCGATGGCCACGCGCTGCTGTTGACCGCCTGACAACTGACCCGGGAACTTGTCCTTGTGGACCATCAGGCCCACGCGGTCGAGCATCTTCATGCCTCGCTTCAGCGCTTCGTCGTGGGTGCGGCCCATCACCTTGATCTGCGCCAGCGTCAGGTTTTCCGTCACGCTGAGGTGGGGGAACAACTCGAAGTGCTGGAAGACCATGCCGACCCGCGCGCGCAGTTTGGGCAGGTTGGTCTTGGGGTCGGAAATGCTGATGCCGTCGACGGTGATGTCACCCTTCTGAAAAGGTTCCAGCGCGTTCACCGTCTTGATCAGCGTGCTCTTGCCGCTGCCCGACGGGCCGCAGACCACAACGACTTCGCCCTTTTGGATGCTGGTCGTGCAGTCGGTCAGCACCTGGAAGCTGCCGTACCACTTGCTGATGTTCTTGATGTCGATCATGGAGACGTTCTCTCAACGGATGATGGCGATCTTCTTGTTCAGCTTGCGCACAAGCATGCTGAGTGAGAAGCAGATGACGAGGTAGACGCAGGCGGCGACGAGGTAGGTTTCGGCCGGCCGGTTGAAGTTCTTGCCCGCGATCTCGAAGCCTTTCAGCAGGTCGTAAGCGCCGATGGCGTAGACCAGCGAGGTGTCCTGGAACAGGATGATGGTCTGCGTCAGCAGCACCGGCAGCATGTTGCGGAAGGCCTGCGGCAAGATCACCAGTTGCATGGTCTGCGAGTAGCTCATGCCGACCGCGTAGCCGGCGTAGACCTGACCCTTGGACACGCTCTGGATGCCTGCCCGCATGATCTCGGAGTAGTAGGCCGCCTCGAACAGGGTGAAGGTGATGATGGCCGACCATTCGGCGCCCAGCGGGCGGCCGATCAACAGCGGAATCAGCAAAAAGAACCACAGGATCACGATGACCAGCGGGATGCTGCGCATGGTGTTCACGTAGACCGCTGCCGGCATCACCAGCCAGGGCTTGCCGGACAGGCGCATCAGTGCCAGCAAGGTGCCGATCACGATGCCGCCAATCATGGCGACCACGGTCAGCTGGACGGAAAAGATCAGGCCCTTGAGGACGAAGCTGGAGATGACGCTCCAGGTCAGGAAGGTGAAGTCGAGATTCATGGCTGCACGCTCATGTCAGTGCCCGCCGATCATGCCGGGCACACGGACCCGCTTTTCGATCTGCGCCATCACACGGTTCACCGCGAAGGAGCTGATGAAATAGACCACCGAAACGGCCATCAACATCTCGATGTTGCGCGAGGTTTCTTCACCGGCCTGCAGGTAGAACGAGGTCAACTCGGCGATGCTCACCGCGAAGGCGACCGACGAGTTCTTGATGATGTTCATGCTTTCGCTGGTGAGCGGCGGTATGACGATGCGGAAGGCCATCGGCAGCAGCACATAGCGGTAGGTCTGCGGCAGCGTCAGGCCCACCGCCAGGCCCGCGTAGCGCTGGCCCTTGGGCAGGCTCAAGATGCCCGCCTTCACCTGCTCGCTGATGCGCGCGCTGGTGAACAGACCCAGCGCAAAGACCACCAGGACGAAGCTCGGTATGGCTTGCAGCGGCCTGAAGATGGCCGGCAGCACGTGATACCAAAGGAAGATCTGGACCAGCAAGGGGATGTTGCGGAACAGTTCGGTCCAGACTTCGCCAAACATGACGAGTTTCTTGTTCGGCGTGGTGCGCAGGATGCCGACCAGCGACCCGACCGTGAGGGCCACGATCAGCGCCAATATGGCCACCGACATCGTCCACCCCCAGGCTTTCAGCAGCCAGTTGAGGTAGGTCGAGTCGGCGCCGCTGCCGAAGCAGCTGGCGACCATGTCGCCCGTCGTGATCTCCTTGCAGAAGACACCCCAGTCCATCGTCACGTCAGCCCCTTCGACTCAACTTGATCGTTCCCGGCCCGCCGGCAGGCGCGCCGGGCGGTCTGCCTTACTTCTTGACGTAGTCCTCGACCGGCTTGTCATTGGGCGTGGCCCAGGCCATCTTGGTGGCTGCGCTGGCCGGCAGGCCGACTTTGGTGTTGGCCGGCGCGATGGGTTGCATGAACCACTTGTCGTAGAGCTTGGCGATCTCGCCGCTCTTCATCATGCCGGCAATGCTGTCATCGACCATCTTCTTGAAGGCCGGGTCGTCCTTGCGCATCATGATGGCGATGGGTTCGACCGAAAGCACCTCGCCGACGATCTTGTAGTCGGCCGGGTTTTTGGCCTTGGCGATGTTGCCGGCCAGGATCTGTCCGTCCATCACGAACGCATCGGCACGGCCGGTTTCCAGCAGAAGGAAGCTGTCGGCGTGGTCCTTGCCAAAGACTTCCTTGAAGTCCACGCCCGTGGCGCGTTCGTGCTTGCGCAGCAACTGCACGCTTGTGGTGCCGGTGGTGGTGGCCACATTGCGACCGCTGAGCTGCGCGATGCCGGTGATGCCCGAGTTGGCCTTCACGGCGATACGCACTTCCTCGACGTAGGTCGTGACGGCGAAGGCCGCGTCCTTCTGGCGCGCAGCGGTGTTGGTCGTGCTACCGCACTCCAGGTCCACGGTGCCGTTCTGCACCAGCGGGATGCGGTTGGCCGAGGTGACCGGCTGGTACTTGATCTCCATCTTGGCCAGGCCCAGTTTCTTCTGCACATCGGCCAGCACGTGCTGGCAGACCTCGACGTGGAAGCCGGCGTACTTGCCGTCGCCCAACGTGTAACTCAGGGCACCCGAGCTTTCGCGCACGCCCATCGTGGCGGAAGCGCTTTCCTTGATCTTGGTGAGGGTGTCGGCGGCTTGCGCCGCGCCCGAGGCCAGCAGGGCCACGCAA
This sequence comes from Burkholderiales bacterium, assembly GCA_038316205.1. Classification (GTDB taxonomy): domain Bacteria; phylum Pseudomonadota; class Gammaproteobacteria; order Burkholderiales; family Burkholderiaceae_C; genus Rubrivivax. Next base: position 11,077 of record JBBQAI010000107.1, on the reverse strand, counting down.
GCGGCGATGAGGGTATTTTTCATGGTCTGTCGTCTCCAACGGTCGAACAAAGATGGGTTGCAGGGGTGCCGGGTGCGGGCCAAGCCGCGTGCATCACCCTGGGCGCGGACTTTAGCCGTGACCCAGTGTTCTACCCCCATGCCGATGACGCCATCGGTGATGCCCCACGGGCATCCGATATCAGGGTTGACCCCCGTTACCGAGGAAATCCCACAGGGCCTGCACGCCCGGCTTGCTGTGGCGCGCGGTTTCGAGCCGCTCGCGGTAGATGCGCACTTCCATCGTCAGTTCTAGATCGCTACCCGGCGCAGCTGGCACCAGGCGGCGCGACTTCAATTCCTTGCGCACGGAACTGCGCGGCAAAAAGGCCAGGCCGTGGCCTTCCAGTGCCATCGCCTTCAAGCCTTCGGCCATGTCGGTTTCGTAGATGGGTTCGAGGTGCAGCGGCTGGCCGGCCTGTTTCAAGATGACTTCAACCAGCCGCGCCATGTAGGCGCCCGACGCGAAACCCAGAAAAGGCACGCGCTCACGCGAGCGACCCGGCAGACTGAACAGCGGCTGGCCGTCGGGGCCGGCCTTGGCGGAGGGCGCCAGCGTCTCGCTGCCCAGGCTGAGCATCTCGTAGCGGTCGGCGCTCAACTGCAGCGGCTGGCTGGGGTGGTGGTAGGCGATCAGCAAATCGCAGCCGCCTTCGGTCAGGCGCAGCACGGCGTCGTGCACGTTCAGCGCGGTGAGGCGGCTTTTCAGCGCGCCGAAGGTGGGCCGCAAGTCCATCAGCCAGTGCGGGAAAAAGGTGAAGGCCAGCGTGTGCGGCACCGCGAATTCGATCATGTCGCGGCCGGCCGCCTGGTGGCTGCCCATCAGGTTGCGCGTGGCCTGCAGCGCGTCCAGGATTTCCAGCGCCTGGCCATGGAAAGTCTCACCGGCTGGCGTCAAACGCGTGGGGTAGGACGACCGGTCGACCAAGTCGATGCCGGCCCAGGCTTCCAGCGCCTGGATGCGGCGCGAGAAAGCCGGCTGCGTCACGTGCCGCAGTTGCGCCGAACGCGAGAAGCTTCGCGTCTCGGCCAGGCTCACGAAGTCTTCCAGCCACTTGGTATCCATCGCGTCAAGCGTCCTGCCCAGCCTGCTGCAAACGCCACATCTGCGCGTAGCGGCCGTTCTTCGCCAGCAGTTCGGCATGCGGCCCGCGTTCGACCACGCGGCCGGCTTCCAGCACGACGATTTCGTGGGCGTCCACCACCGTGCTCAGGCGGTGCGCGATGACCAGCGCCGTCTTGCCCTGCGAAACGGCACGCAGCTCGGCCTGGATGGCGCGTTCGTTGGCCGAATCCAGCGCCGACGTGGCCTCATCGAAGATCAGCACAGGTGGATTTTTGAGCAACGTCCTGGCAATCGCTACGCGCTGCTTTTCGCCGCCCGACAGTTTCAAGCCGCGCTCACCCACCATGGTGTCGTAGCCCAGCGGCGTGCTGCTGATGAAGCCGTGGATGTGGGCCGCTGCCGCTGCCGCTTCCACCTCGGCGCGGGTGGCGCCGACACGCCCGTAGGCGATGTTGTATTCGACCGTGTCGTTGAACAGCACGGTGTCCTGCGGCACGATGCCAATGGCCGCGCGCAGGCTGCTTTGCGTGACGCTGCGCAACTCTTGCCCGTCGATGGTGATGGCCCCGCTGTTGATGTCGTAGAAGCGGTAGAGCAAACGTGCCAGCGTGCTTTTCCCTGCGCCCGACGGACCCACGATGGCAACGGTCTTGCCCGGCGGGATGTCGAAGCTCACGTCGTGCAGGATGGGCCGGCTCGGGTCGTAGGCGAAGCTGACATGGTCGAAGCGCACATGGCCTTCGGTGACGCGCAGCGGCTGCGCGCCGGCAACGTCGTCGACCTCGCGGTTGCGGTCCAGCAGCGTGAACATCTTGTCCAGGTCGGTCAGGCTCTGCTTGATCTCGCGGTAGATCACGCCCAGGAAGTTCAGCGGGATGTAGAGCTGAATCATGAAAGCGTTGACCATCACCAGGTCGCCCAGCGTCAACCGCCCTTCGGCCACACCCACCGTGGCGCGGTACAGCATGCCGACCAGCGCGGTGGCAATGATCATCTGCTGCCCGGTGTTCAGCAGGCTCAGCGTGGTCTGGCTCTTCAGGCTGGCGCGGCGCAGTTTCTCCAGGTTCTCGTCATAGCGGCGGGCCTCGAAGTCTTCGTTGTTGAAGTACTTCACCGTTTCGTAATTCAACAGGCTGTCGATGGCGCGGCTGTGCGCCGTTGAATCCAGCTCGTTCATCTGCTTGCGGAACTGCGTGCGCCACTCCGTCACGCTGATGGTGAAGGTGATGTAGAAAACCAGCGCCGCGATGGTGATCCAGGCGAACCAGGCGTCGAATTTCACCGCCAGCAGCGTCAGCACCAGCGTCACTTCAATCAGCGTCGGCACGATGCTGTAGAGCGAATACGAGATCAGCGAATGCACGGCCCGCGTGCCGCGTTCGATGTCGCGGGTCATGCCGCCGGTCTGGCGTTCCAGGTGGAAGCGCAGGCTTAAAGCGTGCAGATGGCGGAACACCTGCAGGCTGATGCTGCGCGCCGTGCCTTCGGTAGCCTTGGCGAAAGTCAGTTCGCGCAACTCGGTGAACAACGAAGTGGACAGCCGCAGCGCACCGTAGGCCACCACCAAACCCAGCGGCACCACCAGCAGCGCCTTGGGGTCACCCGGCTTGATGGCCAGCGCATCGACCAGGTTCTTCAGCAGCAGCGGCACGCCAACGTTGGCCACCTTGGCCATGACCAGAAAACCCAACGCCAGGCCGACCCGCCAGCGGTAGGTCCACAGGTAGGGCAGCAGTTTGGCCAGGGTGCCCCAGTCGGAGCGCGGCGGCACGCCGGCAGCAGCGGCGGCGGCGGCGGCGTTGGGGTTCGGTGCAGGGGCAGGCGGTACAGTGGCTAGAGAACGCATGCAGCGATTGTCGTTGCCCGCGACCAACGCCGCGCCGCACTGTGCCGCACCGCCCCGAGAGGACTACTTGATGACCCAGCCCGACGTCTACCCCCAGCCCCCGATGGCGCCCGCCGTGCTGGCCGACGGCGCGCAACTGGTGCTGCGCGTGATACCGCTGCCGGCCGATGTCAACGCCAACGGCGACATCTTCGGCGGCTGGATCATGGCCCAGGTGGACCTGGCCGGCGCCGTACTGCCCAGCCGCATTGCCAAGGGGCGCATCGCCACCGTGGCGGTCAACCAGTTCGTCTTCAAGCAGCCGGTGTCACTGGGCGATTTGCTGAGCTTCTACGCCCGCATCACGCGCATCGGCAACACCAGCATCAGCGTGCGCGTGGAGGTCTACGCCGAGCGCAACCCGGCCAACCTGCATGTGGTGAAAGTCACCGAGGCCGACCTGACTTACGTGGCCATCGACGCAGAAGGTCAACCAAGGCCGGTGCCGCGCTAAACCCGCAGCTTGCGCCGCCAGGCCAGCATGGCCAAGCCAGCTGCCAGCAGCGCAGCCGGAGCGGGTTCGGGCACGGCCAGGGTCACCAGACCCAGTTGGGTGACCGAGCTGCCACGCGAGGTGTCGTCACCGAAGTAGATGAGATTCGGGATGACGTAGGGAACGATGCCCGACTGCGCGTAGTTGATCAAGGATCCGCTGAGCAAAGTGCTTGCCCCGACACTCAGGCTGTATTGACCCTTGGCAACGGCCAGTGTGTAGGTGCGCAGGCTGGCCGTGGTGTCAAAGGCGACGTCGGGTCCGTGGAAGAAGGGGTCGCCCAAGCTGGCGTTGTATCCATAGGCCCAAATATGGTCGGTCCAGAACGCCAACTCGATGGCATGCGAAGCGATTTGGCCGAGGACGAGGACCGAATAGCCGGCGCGCGTGCTGTCGGCATGCGTTTCGCTCGCCACCTTCAAATCAAAGGTCACCACATAGCCAACGCTGTCGTCCAGGAGTAAGGGGCTCGACAACAAATTCCCATAGCCCTTGTCGGCCGCCGTCGTGTCCAGTTGGTACAAGCCGCCGACCATGCTTTGGCTGCCACCGACGGACCCGTTGGTGACAGGCGACCAGTTCTGCGCCGATGGCAGTCCCAGGGCCGGGTCGTAAATGGTGAGGGCGGCCGCCGGCAAGGCGCAACCGGCAAGCAGCAAGAAGGTCGTGGCAGCGGCGCGTGGGGACATGACTCAACCTCAATATGGTTCGGTCGGCGGATGTTGGCACGCAGCGTGGTCGTCCGTCCAGCGCAAACACCGGCAGGTCCCCACGCGCAAAACCTCAATCGACGAAGAAGTCAGGGATGAAGTTGGTGTTGCCCGGCGTCATCGCGTAGCGGTCGAAGTCGGTCACGCCGTGCTTCGCCAGCAACTCGTCGTCGATGTAGAAATGGCCAGTGTTGGCGCGTGCGTCGCTGGTCAGGATGAACCAGGCCGCGTCGGCCAGGATCTCGGGCTTGCGGCACAGCGCCAGGTCCACGCCCGGGATCATCTGCATGGCCGCGGTGGCGATGGCCGTGCGCGGCCACAGGCTGTTCACCGCGATGCCGTGCGGGCGGAATTCCCCAGCGTGGCCCAGCGTGCATTCGCTCATGCCGTACTTGGCCATGCTGTAGGCCACATGCGGGCGGAACCAGTGTTCCTTCATGCTCAGCGGCGGGCTCATGTTCAGCACATGCGGGTTGCGGCCGGCCTTTGCACTTTTCAGCAGTTCGGGCAGCGCGGCCTGGGTGCAGCAGTAGGTGCCGCGCACGTTCACGCCGAACATCAGGTCGAAACGCTTCATCGGCGTCATCGACGTCGGCGTCAGGCTGATGGCGCTGGCGTTGTTGATCAGGATGTCGATACCGCCAAAGCGCTCCACCGCCGCCGCCATCGCACGCGCCACAGCGGCTTCATCGCGGATGTCGGTCTGCACCGGCAGCGCCTGGCCACCTGCGGCTTCGATCTCGGCCGCCGCGCTGGACAAGGTGCCTGGCAACTTCGGATTCGGCTCGGTGGTCTTGGCCAGGATGACGATGTTGGCGCCATCGGCGGCCGCGCGTTTGGCGATGGCCAGGCCGATGCCCCGGCTGGCGCCGGTGATGACGAGCGTCTTGCCTTTGAGGGTGCTCATGTCGCGTCTCCGTGATTGTTTTTCGTCGGCGCTTCAAAACTTCGAGAAGTCGGGCTTGCGCTTCTGGAAGAAAGCCTGGAAGGCTTCCATCGCCTCGGGGCTGCGCAGGCGGCGGGCGAAGATTTCGCCTTCGGCGCGGATGGTCTTCAGCAACTCGTCGTGCTGCGGTCCACGCATCAACTGCTTGGACTCGCGCACCGCACCGGGCGGCAGCGCATTGAAACGTTCGGCGATTCGGCGGGCGTGATTGATGACCTCGCCGGCCGGCAGCACCGCGCTGGCGATGCCGCATTCCACTGCCTGTTCGGGCGTGAAGGGGTCGCCCAGCAGCAGCTTCTCGGCCGCCCGTCGGTGACCCATCAACTGCGGCACGACCAGGCTGGACGCGAACTCGGGCACCAGGCCCAGGCCGACGAAAGGCATGGCCAGGCGGGCTTCGTCAGACACATAGACGAAGTCGCAATGCAGCAGCATCGTGGTGCCGATGCCGATGGCCGCGCCGGTGACAGCGGCCACCACCGGCTTGTCGCATTCGATCAGCGCGCGCATGAACTGGAAGACCGGTGATTCCATCGCCTCGCTGCCCTGGCCCTGACCGGTGCCACGCTGCATGAAGTCTTCGATGTCGTTGCCCGACGTGAAGATGCCCGGCTGGCCGGTGAACAGCACGGCGCGCACGGCGCCGTCTTCCTTCGCCGCCTTCAGTGCCTCGGTCATGGCTAGGTACATGGCCACGGTGAGCGCGTTCTTTTTCTCGGGGCGTGCGATCTCGATTGTGGCCACGCCGTTCAGGATGGCGGTCTTGATGCTCATGCGTTCGTCTCCTGTGGGGTGCGGCGGGTTCAGACTTTCTCAAGGATGCCAGCGGCACCCTGGCCCATGCCCACGCACATCGTCACGATGCCGTATTTCAGCTGGTGGCGGTGCAGCGCGTGCACGACGGTGGCCGCGCGGATGGCGCCCGTCGCGCCCAAGGGGTGGCCCAGCGCAATCGCCCCGCCCATCGGGTTGACCTTGCTCGGGTCCAGGCCCAGCGTATTCATCACCGCCAGCGACTGCGCAGCGAAGGCCTCGTTCAGCTCGATCCAGCCGATGTCGGCCAGGCTCAACCCCGCGTAACCCAGCGCGGCGGGGATGGCTTCGATGGGGCCTATGCCCATGATCTCGGGCGCCACGCCGCGCGCGGCGAAGCTGACGAAGCGGGCCAGCGGTTTCAGATCGAACTGCCGGCAGGCTTTTTCACTGGCCAGGATCAACGCGCCGGCGCCGTCGCTGGTCTGGCTGCTGTTGCCGGCGGTGACGCTGCCCTTGGCGGCGAACACGGGGCGCAGCTTGGCGAGGCCTTCCAGGCTGGTGTCCGGTCGCGCGCCTTCGTCCAGATTCACGATACGGGTCTTGGTCGCAACCTCACCAGTGGCCAAATTCGGGGAGCGATCAACCACCGTCACCGGCGTCATCTCGGCCGTGAATTCGCCGGCTGCCATCGCCGCCACAGCGCGCTGGTGCGACTGCAGCGCAAAAGCGTCTTGCGCCTCGCGGCTGATCTTCCACTGCGCCGCCACCTTCTCGGCCGTCAGCCCCATGCCGTAGGCAATACCGACGTTTTCGTCGCGCGCGAACACCTCGGGGTTGAAGCTGGGTTTGTTGCCGCCCATCGGCACCATGCTCATGCTTTCGGCGCCACCGGCAATCATCACGTCGGCCTCGCCGACACGGATGCGGTCGGCGGCCATTTGCAGCGCGGTCAGGCCGCTGGCGCAGAAGCGGTTGACGGTGACACCGCCCACGCTGTACGGCAGGCCGGCCAGCACCATCGCGGCGCGGGCCATGTTCATGCCCTGTTCGCCTTCAGGAAAGCTGCAGCCGATGATGGCGTCTTCAATCGCTTTCGGGTCCAGATTGGGCACCTGGGCCAGCGCGCTCTTCACGGCCGCGACCAGCAGGTCATCGGGCCGCGTGTTGCGGAAAAAGCCGCGCCCGCTGCGCCCGATGGGCGTGCGCGTGGCGGCGACGATGTAGGCGTCTTGCATTTGCTTGCTCATGGTGTTTCCTTCGCTCAATTCCGAACCGGCTTGCCGGTTTGCAGCATGCCCATGATTCGCTCTTGCGATTTGGGGTGTTCCAGCAAAGCGCAGAAACGCTCGCGTTCCAGCGACATCAGGTATTCCTCGCTGACCATCGAACCCGCATCGACATCGCCGCCACAAATTGCCTCGGCAATCAGCGTGCTGATGTGGAAGTCGTGGGCGCTGATGAAGCCACCGTCGCGCATGTTCGCCAGTTGCCCCTTGATCGTGGCAATGGCACTGCGCCCTGCTGCCGCGAACAGGGTTTTCAAAGGCGGCCGCCAGCCGCTGTCGAACATCGCCTTGGCCTGCGTGCAGGCGACGAACAGCAGTTCGTCCTTGTTCGGCACGATGATGTCGCTGTCCAGCAGATAGCCCAGCTTTTTGGACTCCAGCGCACTGGTCCCGACCTTGGCCATTGCGGCGTTGGTGAAGCCTTCGATGGCGAACTTCATGATGTCGGCATTGGCCCAGTTGGTGACGTTGGCCGCCCCCGCCATCTCGGCCGCACGGCGCGCGATGTAGGCCAGGCCGCCACCGGCCGGCACCAAGCCCACGCCCACTTCAACCAGGCCGACATAGGTTTCCATCGCCGCCACGCGGCGCGCGCAATAAACCGAAATCTCGCAACCACCACCGAGTGCGATGCCGCGCATGGCGGCCACCACCGGCACCTGCGCGTAGCGCATGCGCAGCATGGCGTCTTGCAGCCGTTTGATCTCGGGCTTGACGCCCTTGGCACCGTGTTTCATGAACACGGGCAAGGCGCTTTCCAGGTTGGCACCGGCCGAGAACACATCGTCGGGCGACCAGATCACCAGACCCTTGTAGCCCGCTTCGGCCAGCTCGACCGCTTTAAGCAAGCCATCGACCACCGCCGGGCTGATCAGGTGCAGCTTGCAGGTGATGCTGGCGATCAGCACCTCGCCGTCCAGCGTCCACACCCGCACGTCGTCGTTCTTGAAGACCTCGGTGCCGCTTTGCAAGGCCGGAACCGCGCCCGAGCCCAGCACCGTCTCGCGGAAGTGCTGGCGCTGATAAACCGGCAGCGTGCTCGGCGCCACGAAGCGGGCGTGCGCCGGGCTCCATGACCCTTCAGGGCGGTGCACGCCGCCGTTCGTGGCTACCGGACCTTCAAACACCCAGGCGGGCAAGGGTGCGCTGCTGAGTGCCTTGCCGGCGTCGATATCGGCCTTGACCCACTCGGCCACCTGCAGCCAGCCGGCGTCTTGCCACAGCTCGAAAGGGCCTTGCTTGACGCCGAAACCCCAGCGCATCGCGAAGTCCACGTCGCGCGCCGATTCGGCAATGTCAGCTAGGTGCACAGCCGCGTAATGGAAGCTGTCGCGCAGGATGGCCCACAGGAATTGCGCTTGCGGGTTGCTGCTTTCGCGCAGCAGCTTCAGGCGTTCGGCAGCGGGCTTCTTCAGGATGCGATCGACGATGGTGTCGGCCTTGCCGCCGGCCGGCACGTAGTCCTGCGAAGTTCCCAAGCCCGCGGGGTCCAGGCGCAGGATGTCCTTGCCCACCTTCTTGAAGAAACCGGCGCCTGTCTTCTGCCCCAGCGCGCCCTTCGCAATCAGCGCGGCCAGCACCGGCGGCGTGGCGTAGATGGGGAAGAAAGGATCGTCGGCCAGGTTGTCCTGCAGTGTCTTGATGACGTGGGCCATGGTGTCCAGGCCCACCACGTCGGCGGTGCGGAAGGTGCCGCTGCTGGCGCGGCCCAGCTTCTTGCCCGTCAGGTCATCGACCACGTCGTACGACAGACCGAAGGTTTCGGCTTCCTTGATCGTGGCCAGCATGCCGGCAATGCCCACCCGGTTGGCGATGAAGTTGGGCGTGTCGTGCGCGCGCACCACGCCCTTGCCCAACGCACTGGTGACAAAAGCTTCCAACTCGTCCAGCACCTCGGGCTGCGTGGTCGGCGTGTCGATCAACTCGACCAGCGCCATGTAACGCGGTGGGTTGAAAAAGTGAATGCCGCAGAAGCGCGGCTTGATGCTGTCGGGCAGCACTTCGGAAAGCTTCGTGATGCTCAAGCCCGAGGTGTTGCTGGCCACGATCGCATGCGGCGCCAGGGCCGGCGCGATCATCGTGTACAGCGCCTGCTTCCAGTCCATGCGCTCGGCGATGGCCTCGATGACCAGGTCGCATTCGCCCAGCAGCGCCAGGTGCTCTTCGTAGTTGGCCTGCTGAATCAGCGCGGCGTCTTCGGCCAAGCCCAGCGGCGCGGGTTTCAGCTTCTTCAGCCCTTCGACCGCCTTGGTGACGATGCCGTTCTTCGGCCCTTCCTTGGCGGCCAGGTCAAACAGCACGACAGGCACTTTGCAGTTGACGAGGTGGGCGGCGATCTGCGCGCCCATCACGCCGGCGCCGAGCACGGCGACCTTGCGGACATTGAAGCGATTCATGTTGTTTCCTTGTGGTCGGGCCGGCGCGTCACTCGACGCGGACCCAGGTCTGCGTGCGGCCCAGCATGGGCATGCCGATGTAGCCGCGCACGTCCAGGGTCTTGCCACCATCCTTGGGGGTCATGCGCACCTTGTAGGTCTTGCCGTTGTTCGGGTCGAGGATGGTGCCGCCGTCCCAGTAGATTTCGTCGGCGTTCTTCTTCACGCCTTCGACGATGGTCATGCCGTTGATGGCTTGGTCCTTGCGGGCGTCGCTGCAGTCTTTGCACTTCGCATCCTGCTTGGTCGGATCCAGCAGCTTTTCGATCTTGCCGCTCAGCACGCCGCCGGTATCGCTGATGCGGACCAGTGACTTCTCGGTCTTGGTTTCGTCGTCAATCGTCTTCCAAAGGCCCACTGGCGTGGCTTGGGCATAAGCGGCGCCGGCGGTGGCCAGCAGGGCGGCAATCAGCATCTTCTTCATGGGTATCTCCTCGTTGTCGGTGGTTGTCGTTGGGGCAATGAGCGGGCGGTCAGAACAAGGCCTCTTCCATCGCCATCAGTGGCGCCAGACCAGCGCGCGCGGTGCGGATCAGCGTCGCCGTTTCGGGCAGCAGCTTGGCGAAGTAGAAGCGTGCAGTGTGCAGTTTGGCGGTGTAGAACGGGTCGCCGCTGTTTTGCTTCTGCAAGGCCACCTTTGCCATGCGCGCGAAGAAATAGGCGAAGACCAGGTGGCCTGCGATGCGCAGGTAGTCCACGGCGGCCGCGCCCACTTCGTCGGCGTTGCCGAAGGCTTTCATGCCCAGTTCGGTGGTCAGCTTGGTGACCTTGTCGCCCAGGTCGGCCAGCGGGTTGATGAATTCCTGCATGGCTTCGTTGGTGCCTTCGGCTTCGACAAATTCAGCGATCAGCTTGCCGAACTTCTTCAATCGCGCGCCGTTGTCGCCCAGCACCTTGCGACCGAGCAGGTCCAGGCTCTGGATGGTGTTGGTGCCTTCGTAGATCATGTTGATGCGGGCGTCACGCACATGCTGCTCCATGCCCCATTCCTTGATGTAGCCGTGGCCGCCGAAAACCTGCATGCAGTGGCTGGTGGCCAGCCACGCGTTGTCGGTCAGGAAGGCCTTGACGATGGGCGTCAACAAGGCGACCTGATCAGCCGCATCTTTGCGCTCGTCCTCGTCGTCGGTGCTGACTTCCTTGTCCAGCATCAAGGCGATGTAGATGGCCAGCGCGCGGCCGCCCTCGGCGTAGGCACGCGCAGTCAGCAGCATCTTGCGCACATCGGGGTGGTGGATGATGGTGTCGGCCGGCAGGTCGGGGTTCTTCACGCCGCTCAGGCTGCGCATCTGCTGGCGGTCTTTGGCGTAGACCACGGCGTTCTGGTAGGCCACCTCGGTCAGGCCCAGGCCCTGGTTGCCGACGCCCAAACGCGCGGCGTTCATCATCACGAACATCGCGGCCAGCCCCTTGTGCGGCTGACCGACCAAGGTGCCGACGGCGCCGTCCAACATGATCTGGC
>JBBQAI010000159.1:0-8330 GCA_038316205.1 Burkholderiales bacterium | reverse complement strand
GATCGTCGGCATCCTGCTGACGATCACGCCGTTTCTCTTTCCGGTGGTGATGACACTGCTCGGCCTGCTGACCGGCATGGTCCAGGCGTACATCTTCAGCATCCTTGCTGCCGTTTATCTCGCCGCCGCGACGCGGCCGGCGCCACCGCCACCGCCACCGCCACCGCCGCAGAAGCCGGACCAACCCGCCGCGTCCGCGGCCTGAACCAACGAGGAAATTTTATGGACAGTCTGACCCTCATCGCGGTGATATCGATCGTCATCGCGGGCATTACCACCAGCTTCGGCACCATGGGCCCGGCGCTGGCCGAAGGCCGCGCCGTCGCGACCGCGCTGACGGCGCTGGCACAGCAGCCCGACGCCTCGGCGACGATCACGCGCACGCTCTTCGTCGGCCTGGCGATGATCGAATCGACGGCGATCTACTGCTTCGTGGTGTCGATGATCCTGATCTTCGCCAATCCGTTCTGGAATGCGGCGGTCGCCCACGCGGCGGGCAAGTGAGCCATGTTGATCGACTGGTTCACCGTTGGCGCGCAGGCGCTCAACTTCGTCGTTTTGGTCTGGCTGATGAAGCACTTTCTCTATCAGCCGGTGCTGGATGCGATCGCGGCGCGCGAGAAGCGCATCGCAGAGCAGATGGCCGACGCCGCCGCGAAGCAGAGGCAGGCGGCGAGCGAGCACCAGACTTTCGAAGACAAGAACAAGGCCTTCGATGAGCAACGTGCCGGCCTGCTCAACAAGGCGACGGCGGACGCCAAGGCCGAAGGCCTGCGCCTTGCCGACGAGGCGCAAAAAGCAGCCACTGCGCTCGCCGCGCAGCGCCAGCAGGCGCTGGCCACGCAGGCCGCGCACCTGCAGCAGCTGATTGCCGGCCGCGCCGCGCACGAGGTGTTCGCAGTCGCCAGAAAGGCGTTGGCCGATCTGGCGGACGCGAGCCTCGAAGAACGCATGGTCGAAGTCTTCACGCGGCGTCTGGGGGAACTGGCCGGCCCCGCCAAGACTCAGCTCGGGGCGGCCCTGAAGCAAAGCGCCGAGCCCGCCCTCGTGCGCAGCCACTTCGAGCTGCCTGGCGATCAGCGCAAGGCGATGCAGGACGCCATCAATACGACCTTCTCCGCCAAGGTGCCGCTGCGCTTCGAGACAGCAGGAAATGAGCTCTCCGGCGTGGAGTTGAGCGCCGGCGGCCAGAAGCTGGCCTGGACGCTGGACGAGTACCTGCACGATCTCGAACACAACGTGGCCGCACTTCTGGCGCCGGCAGACACGGCTCCCGCCGCGCCCAAGAGATCCGATGCACCCCAGCCTGCTGCCGCGACAACGCCTCGCGCCGATCCGGTCGCCGCATGAGTGCAGGGCCGGACGCGTTGCAGGTGCCGACCGCAGGCGAGCTCGCCGCGGGCGCGCTCGATCGCGGCTTCACCGCACTGGCGCAGGCGCGGGCTGCGTTCGCGCCGCAGCTCGTGCCGCACGAGGTCGGCACCATCACGCAGGTGACCACGGGCGTCGCCCACGTCAGCGGCCTGCCCGGCGCCGGCTTCGACGAGCTGCTGATGTTCCCCGGCGGCGTGGCCGGCATCGCCTTCAACGTCGACGAGCACGAGCTCGGCGTCGTGCTGCTGGGCGAGTACTGGCACCTGCAGGCCGGCGACGAGGTGCGCCGCACCGGACGCGTGATGGACGTCGCCGTCGGCCCGCCGCTGCTCGGGCGTGTCATCGACCCGCTCGGCCGCCCGCTCGACGGTCTGGGACCCATCGATGCGACGGCGCGGCTGCCGATCGAGCGTCCCGCCGCCGCCATCATGGACCGCGCACCGGTCGACGTCCCACTGCAGACCGGGCTGAAAGTCATCGATGCGCTGATTCCCATTGGACGCGGCCAGCGCGAGCTGATCCTGGGCGACCGCCAGACCGGCAAGACCGCGATCGCGCTCGACGCCATCCTGAACCAGCGCGGACAGGACGTGGTCTGCATCTACTGCGCCATCGGGCAGCGCGCCTCGGCGGTCGCCAAAGCGGTCGCGACGCTGCGCGAGAAAGGCGCGATGGAGTACACCGTGGTGGTCGTCACCGAGGGCAACCAGCCGCCGGGACTGGCCTACATCACGCCCTACGCGGCGACGAGCATTGCCGAACACTTCGTGGAAGCGGGCCGCGATGTGCTGATCGTCTACGACGACCTGACGCAGCACGCGCGGGCGTACCGGGAGTTGTCCTTGCTGCTGCGCCGTCCGCCTGGGCGCGAGGCTTTCCCGGGCGACATCTTCTACATCCATTCGCGCCTGCTCGAACGCTCGACCCATCTGAGCCCGGAACGTGGCGGCGGTTCGCTCACTGCGCTGCCGATCATCGAAACCGAGGCCGAGGACATCTCGGCCTACATCCCGACCAACCTGATCTCGATCACCGATGGCCAGATCTATCTGTCGCCTTCGCTGTTCGAGCTGGGTGTGCTGCCGGCCGTGGACGTGGGCAAGTCGGTGTCGCGGGTCGGCGGCAAGGCGCAGCGCGGTCCCTTCCGCGCGGTGGCCGGTGACCTGAAGCTGGCCTACGCACAGTTCGAGGAACTCGAATCCTTCTCGCGCTTCGGCGCCCGCCTCGACGACGCGACGCGCAAGACCATCGCGCATGGCCAGCGCATCCGTGCCTGCCTGAAACAACCGCAGTTCGCCCCGGTGGCGGTGCCGGCGCAGATCGCCCTGCTGCTGGCGCTGACGGCCGGCCTGGTCGACAGCGTGCCGCGGCAGCGCATGGCCGAGGCGCAGCGCGCCGTCCAGGACGCCGCGCTGAAGCTCGATGCGCCGCTGCGCGGGCGTCTGGTCGGTGCGAACAAGCTGAGCGAAGAGGATCGCAAGGCCGTCATCGACAGCGCGGCTGCGGGGCTGGAGGCCTTTTTTCCGAAGCCCGATGCCGAGGCTGCAAAGAAGGTCACACCAGGAGCGACAGCCTCGCGGCCCTGCGCCGCAAGATCACCGGTGCCGGCGATCTGCAGGCCGTCGTGCGCACGATGAAGGCGCTGGCGGCGTCGAGCATCGGCGACTACGAACGCTCGGTGCTCGCGCTGGCCGACTATGACCGCATGGTCTCGCTCGGTCTGGGGGAATGTTTTCGGCAGGCCCGGGTGAACCCCGACGCCGCGCCCGAGCGCACGCCGGTACGGGCAACGGAGCCCATCGGCGCCATCGTCTTCGGCTCCGACCAGGGACTGGTCGGCCCGTTCAACGACGTGATCGCGGAGCATGCCGTAGACGTCCTGGCCGGTCTGCGGGGTCGGCCCGAGCTCTGGGCCGTCGGCGAACGGGTCCAGGCACGCCTGAAGGATGCGGGGCTTGAGGTGCGGGGCACGTATGCCGTGCCGGTTTCCGTCGAGGCCATCGCACCGCTCGTGGCGCAGATCCAGATCGACAGCGAGGCGCGTCGCGCCAAGAGCGGCATGACGCAGGTCCATGTGTTCCACAACCGCCCGCTGGTGGCTTCGCTGTACGAGCCGGTCCACCAACGCCTGTTGCCGCTCGACGCTGCCTGGCAGCACAGCCTGGCGGCCGTGCTCTGGCCCGGCAAGATGGTGCCCGAGGTGATGGACCATGGTGCGGCGACGTTGCGCGCACTCGTGCGGGAGTATCTGTTCATTTCGCTGTTCCGCGCGTGCGCCGAGTCGCTGGCAAGCGAGAACACCAGCCGGCTGGCGGCGATGGAGCGCGCCGACCGCAACATCAAGGACCTGCTCGAACACCTGCACGGCCGCTTTCACCGGCTGCGCCAGGGCTCGATCGACGAAGAGCTGTTCGATGTCACCGCGGGCTGCGAAGCCCTGGCCCTGCCGTCAACCTCCTGAGCAGCGACGCCGACTTACGGCTGGGAAACGGCGACGGACCGGCGGGACCATGGCTCACACGGGCGCCGATGACGTGAAGCCCACCCGGCAGGCGCCGGGTCTTGCCGATCGGACTTCCGTTCGGCCCATGTGGAATTATATATTTGAACAAATATTATTATACAATTGGCGCCTGCAAGCGAATGCATTGATCCGCTGGATGGTTTGCACGGATGGCCGTCAAGGTTTCAAGGAGTAACCCGTATGCGCAGATCCACTTTCCTGGCACTGTCGATGTCTTTGAGTGTGTTGTTCGCTGGTTGCAGCAGCACGCCGGTTGCCGCGCCCGCGCCCGTAGCAACCAGCACGCCCCTCCCCGTCGTGTCCGGTCCCGCCACGCCGCCGTCCGCTCCCGCGCCCCAAGGTGCGGCCGGACCGGTTATGCCCACCCCCGTAGCCGCGGCACCGCTTGCCCCACACCTCGATCCCAGAAGTCCGATCGCTACCGAGCGCAGCGTGTACTTCGACTTCGAGGACTTTTCGATCAAGAGCACCTATGCCGGCTTGATAGAGCGGCAGGGGAAATACCTGGCATCCAAGCCTTCCCTTTCGGTCACCATCGAAGGGAACGCCGACGATCGAGGCGGATCCGAATACAACCTTGCCCTGGGACAGAAACGCGCCGAAGCAGTTCTCAAAGCCCTCAGGATCTACGGCGTGAAAGATGCGCAGATGGAGGCCATCAGTTGGGGCAAGGAGCGCCCAAAAGCCGCCGGACACGATGAAACCGCCTGGGCACAAAACCGGCGCGCGGACATCGTGTACCCGGCAAAATAGTCGCGCGCGCCAATGCCGGGCGCCAGGTGATTTGTCTTCATGCATTCAAGATTGACCGAGCGGTATGTTTGCCGCCCCCACTTCCGGATTGAGCGCCTTTATCAATTCAGCCAGATCGGCCTCTAGGCGCCTCAGTGTCCGCGCGTCCAGACTCGCCAAGGCGTCTGGAAGGACACCGGCGAAAGGGCCGGGAGCCCGTCTCAGGAGCTTTCGTCCGGGCGGCATGATTTGCAGCTGGACCGCGCGTTTGTCGGGCCCGTCCTTGGCGACAAGGATGAGTTCGCGATCGGCCAATGCCTTGATCAGGTTGCTGGCAGTGGATTGATGTACGTCCATCGCACTGGCCAAGTCATTGACGCCGATGCCCGGCGTCGAACGGATAATGCTCAGCGCCCACAACTGCGCGCCTCCCACACCGGTTTTTTTCTCCACTTGCTGAAAATGCGTCTTGACCGAGTTGAACACCAGACGGAATTGCCGCAAGACGCGACCGGCGGGCTCGCTGATTTCGTCGGATGCCGGTGTTTCAATCGGTACAGACCGGGAAGTGGATGTCGAACGTTTCGTCATTCGGGAATGATAGTGACTGGCTGAATGTTGCGGAACAGGCTCACGCTCATCGCTTGGCGGCTCTGCAATTCGCGGCGCATCATCACGCGCCATATGCCTCTTGCCGAACGGATGCAGCGAGAGCTTTCCGATTGGCGCATCTGGTGGCGCGCGCGGTGGTCATGAGCGCCGCAGCCCTCGCAGGATTGACGGTGGTCGGCTTCACCTGGTTGACCGAACGCAGCCTTCAGCAGTTCTTCACGCTGAGCAGAAGCTGGCCATGGGTTCCGCTAGTGCTGACGCCACTTTGTACGGGCATGATCGTATGGCTGACCCGACGCTTTGTCCCCGGCGCGGCTGGCTCGGGCATTCCTCAGGTCATTGCTGCGCTGGAACCCGAGGTCGCTTCCACGCATCGTGGCCTGTTCGTATCGATGAAACTTGCGCTCGCGAAAATTGCCCTGACGGCCGCTGGCCTGCTCGCGGGCCTTTCGCTCGGTCGCGAAGGACCATCGGTACAAATCGCGGCAGGGGTGATGCACGCGGCCGGCCGCTGGCTGCCCAAAGGTTCGGCGATCACGGCGCACGGGCTGCTGGTTGCCGGCGGCGCAGCCGGCATAGCAGCTGCATTCAACACACCTCTGGCCGGTGTGATGTTCGCCATCGAAGAATTGTCACGAACCCCCGAACAGCGCCGCAGCGGCCTGCTCATCGCAGGCATCTTGCTGGCTGGCCTGGTGGCCGTGTCGATCTCCGGCAATGGAACCTATTTCGGCGTCATCCGCGTGCCTGACATCGGGCTCAGCTTGTTCTTCCCTGCTTTGGTCGTGGCCGTCACCAGTGGGGTTGTCGGCGGTCTTTTTGCGCGTTTGCTGATCGCTTCATTCGGCGGCCAACCCGCTGACGCACCCAGCCGATGGCGCGCCAGGCACCCCCTTATTTTCGCCACCGCCTGCGGCCTCGGCGTTGCGCTGATTGGACTGGTAACGCATGGCGCGACGTTCGGCAGTGGTTATGCCTTTACCCGCTCGATGCTGGAAAACGGCGAAAAAGCCCCAGCCGCATATCTGCTGTTCAAATTTCTCGCCACATGGTTGACCGCGTGGTCAGGCGTGCCGGGTGGCATTTTCGCGCCTGCGCTGGCCATTGGCGCTGCGCTTGGGAACGACGTTGCAATGATGACCAGTTACCCCTACGCGCCCACGCTGATGGCTCTCGGCATGGCGGGGTTCCTGGCCGCCGCGACCCAGGCGCCATTGACCGCCTTCATCATCGTCATGGAGATGGTCGACGGCCACGCCATGGTGTTGAGCCTGATGGCCTGTGCTCTGGTTTCGAGCGGAATATCGAGGGTGTTGAGCCGTCCTTTGTATCCGACGCTTGCGCAAATGCAGCTCGAACGCATCCCACATCCAAGGAATCGGAGCTAGGCAAGCAAACGTAGCTGGCGGCCCCGAAAAAAGGGAGCCTGGAGCAGCTCCACCTTGGTAGGCTCCTTGCGTCCGGGTCGTTGCGTGCAGCCCATGATCGTGACCGGTACAGCTGGCGTCCACTTCCGGCCGTTACCGGAAATGCCCGCAGACCGTCTGATTCAGGCCGCCGCGATGACGGTGATTTCGATCAGCAGGCTGTCCATCGCAAGCGCACTCTGTACCGTGGTGCGCGCTGGAACCGGGCCGCCCTCGAGCCACTTCTCCCAGATCACGTTCATGGCTTCGAAATCGGCCATGGACTTGAGGTAGATCGTCGCGCTCAGCAGGCGTGCGCGGCTGCTTCCGGCTGCTGCCAGCAACGCGTCGATGCGCTGGAGCACCTCGCGTGTCTGGCCCTGGAAGTCGGCGATGTCGCTCCCGCCCGAGGTCTGGCCGGCCAGGTAGACGACCCCGCCGTGGCGCACGAACTTGCTCATGCGGGCATTGGATTGGTGGCGTTCAATTTCAGCGGTCATGGATCAGTTCCTTTGGGTTTGCTTGCTTGTTGAATGGATGGCGATCATGCTCGGGCGTGTCCCTGGGTATTCGCCGCAGGTCGAAGATAACGCAGTGTCAGACGACCAGGATTTCCTCGTTGTCGAAGGCGTCCGAGAGTTGCACCGGCCCCTGCGCAGTGACGAGAAACAGGTCTTCCATGTGGTAGCCGACCTTGCCCGGCCAGCGCACCCGGGTCTCCACCGTCGACACCATGCCGGCCTGGTAGACCAGATCCTCGTGCGGCGCGATCAGTGGATTCTCGTGGATCATCAGGCCGACGCCATGGCCGTTGTGACCGAACGCAAACGGAAGATCGCGTTCCCGATGCATGGTGACGCAGCGCTCGAAGATCTCGCGTCCGCTGACGCCGGGCCGCAATATGTCGGACAAAGCGTGCTGGATCTCGCGCAAGCGGCGCCAGATCGAGCGGTCCTCGTCGGTGAGCGGCCCGAGCTTGGCGGTGCGTCCGACGTTGGAGTAGTAACCCGCGTAATGGCCGCCGCAGTCGCTCTTGAGGATGTCACCCGCCTGCGCCCGATAGTCACCGGCTTCCACATGCAGGCCGGTGTTGGCGCCGGCGCCGAAGATCAGCGTCGTAACGGCATCGGCGCCCGAGCGCATGATGTTGTCCGACAGCCGGTGGGCGATGCTGCGCTCGGTCTGGCCCGGAACCGTCGACGTGAAGGTGGCCAGCAGCGCATTGGCCGTACCCCGGTAGGCGTGGCGCAGCAACTCGATTTCGCGCGCCGTCTTGAAGCTGCGCACACGCTGCAGCAGCGCGTCGCAGGGCACCAGCGCGGCACCCGGCAAGGCCTGGCGCAACTCGTCGCAGTACAGCCCGCCCAGGTACTCGCCTTCGTAACCAATCCGCCCGCCTTCGAGCCTGAGTTCGCGCAGCACCTCGGCCACCAGCGCGGTCGGGCGCTGGTAGAACTCGCGGTAGGTGCGCAGGTCCTCGATCCAGCTGCCGCGGCGCATCACAGCCTCCCAGACGACGCAGATCACCATGATGGGCGCGCGTCCCTTGGCCCAGACGATCACCGTCAGGCGGTCGCGGATCTTGATCTGGCTGCTCAGCACCACATCCGAGACGTAGCGTAGGTTTTCCGGGGACACGATCAGCACCGCGTCGAATTCGCTGTCGTCGATGGCTTGGTGCA
>JBBQAI010000109.1:0-15837 GCA_038316205.1 Burkholderiales bacterium | reverse complement strand
GGCCGTGGTGGGCGCACCAGCGCGCCAGCAGCGTCCACACGCTGTGGTCGTTCATCGCGCCGTGCACGAAAACGACGCAGGGCAAGGCGGGGTCGAAGGGCTTGCCGCCGGTGTAGACGTAGGCCTGTCGGCCTTGCACCGTCAGCTTCATGCCGTCACCTTCGCGGCCACCTTGAAGGCGCGCTTCAGGTCGTCGATCAGGTCGTCGGCGTCTTCCAGGCCGATGCTCAACCGGATGGTGCCCGGCGTGATGCCGGCCGCGCCCAGCGCCGCGTCGTCCATGCGGAAATGCGTGGTGCTGGCGGGGTGGATGACCAGGCTGCGGCAGTCGCCGACATTCGCCAGGTGGCTGAAGATCTTCAAGGCTTCGATGAAGGCCTTGCCCTGCTGGCGCGACCCTTTCAAGTCGAAGCTGAACACGGCGCCGCAACCGCGCGGCAGCAAGCGTTTGGCCAGCGCGTGGCTGGGGTGTTCGGGCAATTCCGGGTAACCGACGCCGGCCACCAACGCGTGCGCGGCCAGGAAAGCGACCACCTTGCGCGTGTTCTCGACATGCCGGGCCATGCGCAGTGGCAGCGTCTCGATGCCCTGCAGGATCAGCCAGGCGGTGTGCGGGCTCATGCAGGCGCCGAAGTCACGCAGGCCTTCGCGGCGGGCGCGCAGCAGGAAGGCGCCGTCTGTGCTTTCTTCGCTGAAGACCATGCCGTGGAAGCCGGCGTACGGTTGGTTCAGTTCAGGGAATCGGTCGGCAAGGTGCCAGTCAAAGCGGCCGCCATCCACCAGCAAGCCGCCGATGACGGTGCCGTGGCCGCCCAGGAATTTGGTGGCCGAGTGGTAGACGATGTCAGCGCCGTGGTCGAACGGCTTCATCAGCCAGGGTGTGGTGAAGGTGCTGTCCACCAGCAAGGGAATGCCGGCATCGTGGGCGATGGCGCTGATGGTGGGTATGTCCAGCACATCCAGTCCCGGGTTGCCCAACGTTTCGCCGAACAGCAGCTTGGTTTCGGGGCGTATCGCGGCGCGCCAGCCGTCCGCATCGCCCGGCTTGACGAAAGTGGTGCGGATGCCGAAACGGGCCAGCGTGTAATGCAGCAGGTTGTGGCTGCCACCGTAAAGCGCGCTGCTGGCCACGATGTGTGAACCGGCGCCAGCCAGCGTGGTGATGGCCAGGTGCAGCGCGGCCTGGCCGCTGGCCGTGGCCACCGCGCCCACGCCGCCTTCCAGCGCCGCGATGCGTTCTTCCAGCACCGCATTCGTCGGGTTGCTGATGCGGCTGTAGACGTGGCCGCTGCGTTCCAGGTTGAACAGGCTGGCCGCGTGTTCGCTGCTCTCGAAGACGAAGCTGGTGCTCAAGTGGATGGGCACGGCGCGCGCGCCGGTGGCGGGGTCGGGCGCCGCGCCGGCGTGCAGCGCGAGGGTGTCGAAACCGGGGTCGGCATAACCGGGCATGGCGGGCTTTCGAAGGCTGTGGATCACCACAAAAAGTGGCGCGGATTGTGGGCTATATTGCCCTTGGACCCCCAGCGAAAGCCGACATGAAAGTCACCGACATCCTGCGCGTCAAGGGCAACACGCTCTACACGGTGCAGCCCGATCAGCTGCTGGGCGAGGCCGCCCAGACCATGGCCGATCTCGACATCGGTTCGCTGGTGGTCATGGAACACGGCGACCTGGTCGGCATGCTGACCTTCCGCGAAGTCATCAGCGCCGTGGTGGCGAATGGCGGCTCGGTCGGCACGCGCACCGTGCGCAAGGTGATGGACGACGCGCCGCTGACCTGCACACCCGAGACCGAAATCGACGAGGTGCGCCGCATGATGCTGCTGCGCCACGCGCGCTACCTGCCGGTGCTGGAACGCCGCACGCTGATGGGCGTGGTGTCGTTCTACGACGTGGCCAAGACCGTGGTCGACGCGCAGGACTTCGAGAACCGCATGCTCAAGGCCTATATCCGCGACTGGCCTGCCGAAAACGCAGGCGGTTGAGCGGGATGTCAGGCAGCACCCTCGGCGAACTGTTTCGCGTCACCAATTTCGGCGAAAGCCACGGCCCGGCCATCGGCTGTGTCATCGACGGCTGCCCGCCCGGCCTGGCCCTGACCGAAGCGGACATTCAACACGACCTCGACCGCCGCCGGCCCGGCACCAGCCGCCACGTGACGCAGCGCAACGAGCCCGACGCGGTGGAGATCCTGAGCGGTGTTTACGAGGGCCTGACCACGGGTACGCCGATCTGTCTGCTGATCCGCAACACCGACCAGCGCAGCAAGGATTACGGCAACCTGCTGGACACCTTCCGCCCCGGTCATGCCGACTACACCTACTGGCGCAAATACGGTCAGCGCGACCCGCGCGGCGGTGGCCGCAGCAGCGCGCGCCTGACCGCGCCGATGGTGGCCGCTGGCGCGGTGGCCAAGAAGTGGTTGCTGGAAAAACACGGCACGCGCTTCATCGGCTGGATGAGCGCGCTGGGCGAAATCGCCATCCCTTTCGACAGCGTGGAGCACATCGCGCACAACCCCTTCTTCGCGCCGAATGCGGCCATCGTGCCGCAGCTTGAAGCGCACATGGACGCCCTGCGCAAGGCCGGTGACAGCTGTGGCGCGCGCATCGAGGTGCGTGCCACCGGCATGTGGGCCGGTCTGGGCGAGCCGCTGTTCGACAAGCTGGACGCCGACATCGCCTACGCGATGATGGGCATCAACGCGGTCAAGGGCGTCGAGATCGGCAGTGGCTTCGCCACGGTTACCGAACGCGGCAGCAGCCACGGAGACGCCCTCACGCCGCAGGGCTTCGAGACCAACCACGCCGGTGGGGTGCTGGGTGGCATCAGCACCGGGCAGGACCTCGTCGTCAGCATCGCCATCAAGCCGACCAGCAGCATCCGCCTGCCCCGGCCCAGCATCGACAGAGCCGGCGCCGCCACCACGGTGGAAACGCACGGCCGCCACGACCCCTGCGTGGGCATACGCGCCACGCCCATCGCCGAGGCCATGCTGGCCCTGGTGGTGATGGACCACGCGCTGCGCCACCGCGCGCAATGTGGTGACGTGCAACTGCCGGTGCCGGCCATCGCCGCATCGGCGGGATGACGGCCGCCGCGCCTGCGCCGGTTCCTCCGTCGCTGCTTCCGCCGTCGGTGGTTCCGCCACCGCTCGTGCGCTTTGGCGCGCTGTCGCTGACCTACTTCGCGGCCATCGGGCTCTTCAACCCCTATGCGCCGCTGTGGTTCCAGTCGCTTGGTTTCAGCACCCTGGTCATCGGCGGCATCGCGTCGCTGCAGTCGTGGACGCGCGTCTTCGCGCCCTACGCCTGGAGCTGGTTCGGCGACCACCGCGGCCGCCGCGTTGAACTGATCCGGCTTTCGGCCGCTGGCGCATTGTTGTCGGCGCTGGGCTTGCTGGGTGTGCAGGCTGCGGTGCCGGTGGCCGCCGTGGTGGCCCTGATGTTCATCGCCAACAGCGGCGTGGTGCCCTTGTCTGAAGCCACGCTGGCCCATCTGCTGCACACCGCCGACGGCGTGGACCCCGGCCGCTACGGCCGCGTGCGGATGTGGGGCTCGGTCGGTTTCATCGCCGCCGTCACCAGCTTCGGTGCGCTGCTGGAATGGGGTCGCATCGCCATCTTCCCGGTCTTTGTGGCGGTGATGAACGCATTGCTGCTGGTGGCTGCGCTGCGCCTGCCGGCCACACGCGAAGAGGCGCAGCACGACGCGCCCGCGCCGCCGGTGTTGCCCTTGCTGCGCCGGCCTGAGGTGGCCTGGTTCTTTGCCTCGGTGTTCTTCACCGTGCTGGCCCACACCAGCCTGTACGCCTTCTTTTCGCTCTACCTGGTCAGCCTCGGCTACGGCAAGACAGCGGTCGGCGCGCTGTGGGCGGTGAGCGTGGCCGTGGAGATCGTTTTCTTCGCCACGCAAGGCCGCTGGTACCCGTGGCTGACGGCCCACGGCTGGCTGCAGGCCGCCGCCGGCGTGACGGCGCTGCGCTTCGTGGCCATCGCCGCCGGGGGCGCCTGGATGCCGGTGCTGGTGGTGGCGCAGATGGCCCACGCCATCACCTTTGCGGCCCACCACGCGGCCTGCATTTCACTGGTGCAGCGCCAGTTCCCGGGCCGCCTGCGTGGGCGGGGCCAGGCGCTGTACACCACGTTGGGCTACGGCCTGTCGGGCGTGCTGGGGGGCGTGGGCGGCGGCTGGTTGATCTCGCACCTGGGCTTCGCAGCCGTGTTTTGGGCGGCCGCAGCTTGCGCCGCGCTGGCCAGCGGCTGTGTGGTGATGGCGACGCAGGCTGCAGCGGCCAACCGCCCCGAATAGCCAGCCCTTCGCTGGCCACTTCGGCCGGCCGCGACGCTGGCTGCTGCTGACAATCGACAGCGAGGTCCGCTGTGGACGACACCTGGCTGATAGCCCCCGCATGAGCGACCCTAAAGCCACTTCCCCCAACACCCACGCCAGCGCCCTGGCCAGCCTCATCGCCCGGCTCGGCCTGGCCGGCGCAGGCGTGTTGCTGGCCAGCGTGGCCTTGGCCATTGGTGGGCCCTTGCTGGACATCCCTGGCGTGCAGGCCGACGCGCGCGCCTGGGCTGTCACTTCCGCCGTGCTGGGCGGCGTCGGCATGATGGTGCTGCTGCAAGCGCTGACGCGGCGGCCGCTCACTGAACCTGGCGCCATCGAGTTGGTTCTGCAACGCGCACAAGCCCAGTTGCACGCGCTGGCGAATGCCGTGCCGCAAGGGGTGGCACTGACCCGTGAACGTCGCTTCGACTGGGCCAACCCCAGCTTCTGCACACAACTGGGCTGGGCTCCCGGCGAACTGCTGGGCCGCTCACCCTACGAGCTGTTCAGCTCGGTCAATGCCGACGACAGCCTGGGCGCCGCCGTGCGCAGGGCCTTCGCGGCCGGCCAGCCCTACGCCGGTGAACTGCACTTCCGGCGCCGTGACGGCAGCCGCTTCCTGGGCCGCCTGCAGGCTCGGCAGATCGACCCCAGCGAACCCGCCGCGGGCACCTTGTGGCAACTGGACGGGTTGGACGATCTGGGCGACATCGCTGACCGGATGCCCCGCCCGGCCGACTTCAGCGTCAGCGTCAGCGTCAGCGTCAGCGCCAACGACACGCCCGCCTGGGCCGCCACCCACGACCCCTTGACCCGTTTGCTCAACCGCCCGGCCTTCGAAGCGGCGCTGGCGGGCTGGCTGGCACAAGCGCCAGCGGGCCAGCCGGCCGCGCTCTTGCACCTGGATCTGGACCACTTCAAGCGTTTCAACGACGCTGCCGGCCGCGCCGCCGGCGATGCCCTGCTGCGCGCCGTCGCCGGCGTGCTGCAGGCCCATGTGCGCGCCGGCGACGCGGTGGCCCGGCTGGACGGCGACACCTACGCACTGCTGCTGCCCGGTTGCGTGGCCGCTGTGGCGGTGCAACTGGGCCAGCGCCTGCGCCGTGAAGTGGCCGGCCTGGCGGCCAGTCACGACGACCCGTGTCTGGGCCTGGCGGCCACGGTCGGCGTGGCCGAGATCAACCGCCGCGAGCCCGGCAGCGCCAGCGACTGGTTGGCCCGCGGCCACGCCGCCTGGTACGTTGCCAAGTACGGCGGCCAGGGCGCCGTGCGGCTGGCTGCCTCGGCGGCCAGCGTGACGGTGGTGCTGCCGGTCTAGATCGAACGTCCGCGACGTCGTGGGAAGGCCAGCGGCGTTGAGTGCCGGCATAGCACGGCCTCGCATGGCCTCGCACGGCCTCGCACGGCCTTGCACTGGGGCCTGCGCCCTACATCTGCGCCGCGCGACGCCGATAAGTGCAGGTATCGGCCCGCCCCGCACCGGCCTCACCGGCCTCACCGGCCAGACCCTGCTGCCATCCCATGTCCATGTCCGCCCCATCCGACGCTGCGCCTGAGCGCACCGAGCCCGCCACGCCCCACGCACCAAGGCCGGCTGAGGCGCGGGTCTGGGACGCTGGCGCGCTGCGTGTGCGTGCCGTCATGTACGCGGCGCTGGCCGCCATCGCGCTGGCCGCTTTGATGGGCGGCGCGGCCAATCTGCGGCTGGAAGATGAACGCACGGCCGACGCCGCCATCCTGGAGCAGGTGGCGGCCGAGCGCGCGCAGGCCCAACAGGCCGGGCGCCTGGGCTTGTTGCTGGTGTCCGATCGGGCTGCGCGCAGCCAACACGCGGACGCCCTGCAGGCCTTGCTGACGCGGGCCCATGCCAACGCGCTGTGGCTGGACCAGCAACGCCTGGCGCGGCTGGGCTCGCAGCAGCAGGCCCAGGTGGCGGCGGCGCTGGAACTTGAAGCTTGGGAGCGCGCCCGTGAACGGCTGTGGTACCGCGCCGAGGTGCTGCTGCGCAAAGCCGCTGACCAGCCTGAATCCGACCTGATGCGCCTGGCGCTGGCCCTGCAGGCCGAGGTCGAGCCGGCCGCGGCCAGCGCGCAGCGGCTGTCCACCAGCCTGCACGCCGAAGTGGCCGAACGCGGCGCGGCGCTGCACCGCGCGGCGCGCTGGGGCCTGACTGCGCTGCTGGGCCTGCTGGTGGTGCTGGCGGTGGTGGTGGTGGAGCCCACCGCGCGCGGCGTGCGCCGACACGGCCTGCGGCTGCGCAGCCAGTCCACCGAACTGCGCCGCCTGGCGCTGGTGGCCGAACACACCACGGCGGTGGTGCTGATCACCGACCCCGACGACCGCGTGCAGTGGGCCAATGCGGCCTTCACCAACGTCACGGGTTGGACCCTGGCTGAAACCCTGGGCCGTCAGCCCGACGAATTACTGGCCCACCCGCAGGCCGACGAGCCGGTGCGCCAGGCCGTGCAGCGCGCCGTGCGCGACCGCCAGAGCCTGCGCCAGGAATGGCTGCACCGCAGCCGCAGCGGCAACGATCTGTGGCTGTCGGTGGACCTGTGCCCCCTGCGCGCCGACGACGGCACGCCGGCGGGCTTCGTGCGCGTTGGCACTGACACCACCGCCCGCGCCCGCCAGCAGGCCAAGCT
Source organism: Burkholderiales bacterium (assembly GCA_038316205.1). Classification (GTDB taxonomy): domain Bacteria; phylum Pseudomonadota; class Gammaproteobacteria; order Burkholderiales; family Burkholderiaceae_C; genus Rubrivivax. The sequence goes on along the minus strand of JBBQAI010000109.1, from coordinate 8,860 downwards.
GCAGGCCCTGTGGGCCGTGCTGCCGGCCGGCGTGGTGGTGCAAGACGCCGACGGCCGCATCGTCGAAGCCAACCGTTCGGCCGAGCGCCTGCTGGGCCTGAGCCTGTCCCAGATGCAGGGCCGTTCGTCACTGGATTCGCGCTGGCGGGCCGTGCGCGCCGACGGCAGCGCCTACCCCGGCACCGAACACCCGGCCATGCGAACGCTGGCCACCGGCCAGGCGATGCGCAACGAGACCATGGGCATCCACACGCCCGACGACGGCTTGCGCTGGCTGCAAATCAACACCGAGCCGCAGTTCGACACCGGGGGTGCGGTCTGCGGCGTGATCGCCTGCTTCAGCGACGCCACCGAAAGCCGCGTGCTGCAGGACCGTTTGAGTACCAGCGCCCGCACCGACGCGTTGACCGCGCTGCCCAACCGCGCCGTGGTCATGGAACGCCTGCAGCGCGCGCTGGAACACCTGCGGCGCAGCCCGGGTTACGGCTTCGCGGTGCTGTTCATGGACTTCGACCGCTTCAAGCAGGTCAACGACACCCTGGGTCACAGTGCAGGCGACGAACTGCTGCGGCAGATTGCCAGGCGCCTGAGCCTGGCGGTGCGACCCGGCGACGCGGTGGCCCGCGTCGACGTGCCCGAATCGGTGGCCGCGCGCCTGGGCGGCGACGAGTTCGTCGTGGTGCTGGATGGCGTGCGTGACGAAGCCGCAGCCCAGGCCGTGGCCGAGCGACTGTTGCGCGAACTGTCCGAGCCGTATTTGCTGGACGGCTGCACGCCGCTGCAAAGCTCGGCCAGCATCGGCATCGTGCTGTGCACCGGAGAGATGCTGACCGAGGCCGGACCGACGGCCGAAGAGTTGCTGCGCAATGCCGACACCGCGATGTACGAAGCCAAGCGCGCCGGCCGGGGCCGCTGGGTGATGTTCAACGATTCCATGCACGAACGCCTGGTGCGCGCGCTGGAAGTCGAGACCGATTTGCGCCGCGCCCTGAAGGACGACGAGTTGTTCGTCGTTTATCAGCCCGTGGTCGACATGGCCGACAGCAGCCTGGTCGGTGTCGAGGCTTTGGTGCGCTGGCGGCACCCCAAACGCGGTTTGGTGGGTCCGGTGGAATTCATCGGCATCGCCGAGGAATGCGGGCTGATCGACGCCGTCGGAGGTCTGGTGCTGCGCAAGGCCTGCAGCCAGTTCATGCAGTGGCAGACCAGCCTGGGCACGGCGGCGCCGCGCCAACTGGCGGTCAACCTGTCGCGCGCCCAGTTGGAGCGCGAGGGCGTGGTGGATGAGGTGCGCCTGGTGCTGCAAAGCTGCCAGATGCCGCCCGAGCAACTGCAGCTGGAAGTGACCGAAAGCCTGGCCGCCCAGGGCGTGCATGTCCAAGCCAACTTGCGCCGGCTGAAGAGCCTGGGCGTGCGCCTGGCACTGGACGACTTCGGCACCGGCTATTCCAGCCTGGCCTGTCTGCACCAGTTGCCGGTGGACACCGTGAAGGTGGACCGCAGCTTCGTGCAGCACGCGGAGACGGTGGAATACCACCGCGTGCTGATCGAGGCCACCATCCGCGTGGCCCGAACGTTGGGCATGACCACTGTGGCCGAGGGCATCGAAACCCAGGGCCAGGCCGACTTGATGCGCGCGCTGGCCTGCGACCGTGGCCAGGGGTATCTGTTCAGCCGCCCGCTGGAAGTGGCCGACCTGGAGCGCTGGGCGCTGGCACAGCCGGCCCACCAGCACGACGGGATGCTGGCCGAGTCCGCCTGAGCCCGCCTCGGCCCGCCTGGGCCCGCCTGAGCCCGTGACGGTCGCTGCGCCGTCCCACGGCGCTGCAGTTCGTCGCTGCCTTTGTGCGCTTCGTCGCAAGGTGAAGGGCAGGCTACCGTCTGGAAACGAAACTTCACAACGTTGCAGCGCCCGTGCTGCATGCAAGGTGGGGAGCAGGCATGAAGAAGCATTGGTGGCTGGGTGGCGGTGTGGCTGTGGTGGTGCTGGCGGGTGCCGGTGCGGCGGTGGGTCTGGGGGCCTTCAAGCCCGCCACGGCGGCCGACAAGGTGGCCAGCAAGGCCGAAACCGGCAAGTCTGAAAAGGGCGACAAGAAACCCGAGGTGCCGCTGGAATTCGTCAGCCGCGAGGTGGTGCAGCCCACGCTGGCACGCCTGCCCGGCGTGGTCGAGTTCTCGGGACCGCTGGTGGCGCCGCAGACCGCGTTGGTGCGCGCCAAGGCCGGCGGCACGCTGTTGGCGCTGACCGTGGTGGAAGGCAGCCGTGTGCAAGCCGGCCAGGTGTTGGGTCGCATCGAACTGGCCGATCTGGCCAGCCGTGTCGCCGAACGCAATGCCAACCTCGAATCGATGCGCGCCAGCCTGGTGCAGGCCGAACGCACCCACGCGAGCAACGAACGCCTGGCCGCGCAGCAGTTCATCTCGGGCATGGCGCTGGAGAACTCGCGCGCCGCGATGGATGCCGCCCGGGCCAATCTGAACGCCGCGCAGGCCTCGCTGGACACCACCAAAGTCAGCCTGCGCGACGGCACCATCCTGGCGCCCATCTCCGGCATCGTGGCCAAGCGCCACGCGCTGCCGGGCGAGAAGGTCAGCCCCGAACAGCAGGTGCTGACCATCGTCGACCTGGCGAAACTGGAACTGGCCGGCAACGTCGGCACCCACGAGGTGGCGCGCATCGCCCCCGGCATGGCGGTGCAGGTGCAGGTGGAAGGCGTGATCCAGCCGGTGCAGGGTCGCATCGCACGCATCGCGCCGGCGGCTGAGCCGGGCACGCGCAGCATTGGTGTGACGATAGAACTGGCGAACCGGAGCGAGCTGTTGCGTGCGGGGCAGTACGCCCTGGCCCGCGTGACGCTGGCCGACGACACCGACAGACTCACCGTGCCGGCGGCTGCCGTGGGCAACACCTCGGGCCAGGACCATGTCTGGGTCATCGAGAGTGGCGTGCTGGCGCGCCGCGCCATCACCGTGGGCCGCCGCGACGCGCGTGAAGGCCGTGTCGAGGTGCTGCAGGGCGTGACGTCGGCCAGCCAGGTGCTGGCCGCGCGCTTCGACAACCTGCGTGAAGGCGCCAAGGCCAGCATCGTCGTGGCCAAGGCGGCGCCGGTGGCTTCGGCTGCGGCTTCGATGCCGCTGGTGAAGTAATTCAGAGAGAGATCCAGATCATGTGGATGACCCGCGTTTCCATCAACAACCCCGTCTTCGCCGTGATGGTGATGGTGGCCCTGTGCGTGCTGGGCTTGTTCAGCTACGCCAAGTTGGGCGTCGAGCAGATGCCCGACATCACGCCGCCCGGCGCCTTCGTTGAAGTGCGCTACCCGGGCGCCAGCCCCGAGGCCGTCGAGCGCGAACTGATCAAGCCGATGGAAGAGGCCGTGAACAGCATCGCCGGCGTCAAGCGCATCACATCGCGCAGCGGCGAAGGCCAGGGCACGATGAGCATCGAATTCGGCCTGGAAGCCGACATGGGCCGCGCGATGCAAGAGGTGCGCGACCGCATCTCGGCGGTGCAAAGCGGCTTTCCCAAAGACGCCAAGCAGCCGACTATCGCGCGCTGGAACAACGACAACAACCAGCCCGTCGTCAACCTGGCGCTGGTCAGCCAGACGCGCAGTGCGCGCGAGTTGTCCATCCTGGGCGAACAGCAAGTGGGCAAGCGTTTGCAGCGCGTCGAAGGCGTGGCCCGCGTGGACATCACCGGCCTGACGCAACGCGAGGTGCGCATCGACCTGGACCCGGCCCGCCTGCGCGCCTACGGCGTGACGCCGGCCGAGATTTCCACCGCGCTGAAAGACGCCAACGCCGACCAGCCAGTGGGCCTGATCAGCGACAACACGCAAGATGCCCTCTTGCGGGTTGAGGGCAGGATTCGCGATCCGCGTGAATTCGAAAAGCTGGTGGTGGCCAAGCGCGGCAATTTGTCTTTGACGCTGGCCGATCTGGGCACGCTGGTCGAGCGTGAACGCGAACCCGACAGCCGCGCCCGCATCAACGGCCAGCAGGCCATCAACTTCAACGTCTTCAAGCAGCAGGACGCCAACATTGTGGTGGCCGGCGAGGCCGTGAAGAAGGCCGCCGACGAAATCCGCAAGACGCTGCCGCCCGATGTGGAACTGCGGCTGATCAACGCCAACAGCGACTGGGTCAAGGGTTCGCTGGACGGTCTGCGCGGCACGCTGATCGAAGGCGCGCTGCTGACGGTGGTGATCGTGTTTCTTTTCCTGCACAGCTGGCGCAGCACCATCATCACCGGCCTGACCCTGCCGATCTCGGTGATCAGCAGCTTCATCGCCGTTTACGCCTTCGGCTTCACGCTGAACTTCATGACGATGATGGCCTTGAGCCTGTGCATCGGCCTGCTGATCGACGACGCCATCGTCGTGCGCGAGAACATCGTGCGCCACGTCGGCATGGGCAAGGATCACCATCGCGCTGCGCGTGAAGGCACTGACGAAATCGGCTTGGCCGTGATGGCCACCACCTTCGCGCTGTGCGCGGTGTTCGTGCCCGTGGCCTTCATGGGCGGCATCATCGGCAAGTTCTTCTTCCCCTTCGGCATCACCGTGGTCGTGGCCGTGCTGGTCAGCCTCTTCGTCAGCTTCACGCTCGACCCGATGCTGAGTGCCGTGTGGGCCGATCCGCCGTCGGCCTTCCTGAAGAAAGTGCCGGTCATCGGCCACTTGCTGCGCGCCACCGACGCCGGCATGGACGCCTTGCACCGCGTTTACGAACGCACCATCCACTGGATCTTCAGCGCGCGCCGCTGGCGCGTCTGGGTGCCGGTTTACGGCCGTGGCTTCAACGCCGTGCAAGCGCGTGACAAGACCAGCCACCGCCGCTGGCGCAGCGCCACCATCACGCCGCGCGGCGTGGTGCTGGGGGTCGGCATCTCCAGCTTCGTGGCGGCCATTGCGCTGGCCCCGTTGGTGGGCAGCGAATTCGTGCCTGAGACTGACCAGGGATACACCCAGCTGGCGCTGCGCATGCCGGTGGGCAGCAGCCTGGAACGCACCGACGCCAAGGTGCGGCAGATCGAAGACATCGTGCGCACCCTGCCCGAGATCGAGAACCTGTCGACCTGGGTGGGCGGCCCCGGCCAGCGCAACCAGGCCTGGCTGAACATCTCGCTCAAGCCGCGGCACGAGCGCCAGCGCAGCCAGAAGCAGGTCGAAGAAGCCATCCGCGAGATGATCGCCAAGGTGCCGGGCACCGACGCCAGCCTGGGCTTCAACCGGCCCATCTACGTGGCCATTCTGGGCAGTGATGCGGAGGGCCTGGCCAAGGTCGCCAACGACTTCGCCGAGAAGGTCAAAAAGATACCGGGCGTGGTCGACGTGGAGTCATCGGTCAAGCCCGGCCTGCCGGCCTACGCCGTGCGCCTGAAGCCCGGTGCGGTGCGCGAACTGGGGCTCACGGCACCGCAGTTGGCCAGCAGCCTGCGTGCCTACGTCAACGGCGAAACCGCCACCTACTGGACCACGCCTGACGGTGACCAGGTCGACGTGGTGCTGCGCCTGAACGAAAGCGAACGCCAGCGCATCGACCAGTTGCGCACGCTGCCGGTGGCCTTCGCCAAAGACGGCACGCCGATCACGCTGGACAGCGTGGCCACGGTGGAAACCGTGTTCAACCCCGAGATCATCCGCCGGCAGAACCTGCAGCGCCGCGAGGCCGTGTTCGCCGGCGTCAAGGACCGCAGCCCGGGTGATGTCGGCGACGACGTGCAAAAGCTGATCAAGGCCACCGCCTTGCCGCCCGGCTACAGCTTCGACGTGGGCGGCCAGATGCAGCAGCAGGCCGAAGCCTTCAACGGTTTACTGGCGGCCATGGCGCTGGCGGTGATCTTCATCTACATCGTGCTGGCCAGCCAGTTCGGCAGCTTTTTGCAGCCCATCGCCATCATGGCAAGCCTGCCGCTGGCGCTGATCGGTGTGATGCTGGCGTTGCTGTTCTGGCGCAGCACGCTGAACGTCTTCAGCATGATCGGCCTGGTGATGCTGATGGGCCTGGTGACCAAGAACGCCATCCTGCTGGTGGACTTTGCGAACCACGCCCGCAAGGCCGGCGCGACGATTCCTGAAGCGCTGCTGCAAGCCGGCTTGACGCGCATGCGGCCGATCATCATGACGACGGCGGCCATGGTCTTCGGCATGCTGCCGATGGCCCTGGCGCTGAACGACGGCGGCGAAATTCAAGCCCCGATGGGCCGCGCCATCATCGGCGGCATCATCACCAGCACCTTGTTGACGCTGGTGTTGGTGCCGGTGCTGTACAGCTATCTGGTGCGGGTGATTCAGCCCAAGGCCAGCGTGGCGCACACAGCTGCGGCTGTGCTGCCAGGCAACGCGGCGGGTCCCTTGCCGATGCCGGCGGACCGGGATTGAAGGTGCCGCCGGCGGCGTCCCGAAGTTCGGGGTGACCGGCCGGCGTCAACCCGGCTGGTCGGGCTTGCTGTTGGTGGTCTGTGAGGCCGGCGCCGGTAGTGCGGCTGTACTGGATGCCGCAGGCGTTTCCCGCAGCCGCTGCAGCAGTTGTTCGGATTGGTCGCGGCGGGTGGCTTGGTCGCTGCCCGCCTCGGGCGTCGCAACCCGGTTGGCCCATGCTGCTTCCTGGTTCTGCAGCAGCAACAGGCCGCGCCACAGGCGGGCGATGAGGGCCAGCGCCATCAGCGCCAGGAAGGTCAGTGCGCCCAGCAGCAACGCGCGGTGTTGCGCGGCGCTGCGGGTTTGCGCCGTCAGCGCCGCCGTGGCCGTGCCGTGGGCCAGTTCGAACAAGCGCATCTGCGACTGCACGGCCAGCAGGCCCGCGGCCTGGGTTTCGGCTGGTGACGCCGAGGGGAGCCGCAGCAGGCTGATGTAGCGCTCGGTGGCTGCACCGGCAGCGGCGCCGGTCTGCAGCAGCGCGGCATCGGCCGGAGCGGCCCCGGCCGATGCCGCGAGGGCCGGCGGCAGTCGCGTGCCTTCCAGCAGGCCCAGCGTGCGCGCCAGGCTGGTTTCGACATGGCTGATCTGCAACCGGCTTGCAGCGAGATCGGTGGTGGCGCCAGGTGCCAGCAAAGTGGTCTGCCAGGCCAGGCGCGGCAGCGTGTGCACGATGGCCAGCGTGGCCGCCGGCACGCTGCCGGCGCTGTAGGCGGCGCCGCTGTTGCGTTCGATTTGCGCGGCCGCAGCCACCAGGTCGATGACTTGCAGGGTCTGTTCCACCAGCAGGCGGTGGGCGCGATCGCTGCTGGGCGGGTCGATGCTGCGCGCACCGACCTGTTGGGCCAGTTGGCGCCAGTCCTGGTGCAGGTCATCGGCCTCGCCGATGGCCAGGTCCCAGCGGCCGCTGGCCAACGCCACCATCATCGTGGCCATGCGGCCGTCGACCTCGTTCTGGCGAAGCTTGCGTTCGGGTTCCAGGTCGGGATGCCCGCCCAACACCTGGCCGGCGATGTCACGGTGGGCCAGCAGCCCGCGCTGCAGGTGCACGGCGCGCGCCACCGGGTCGAGCTTGGCGCGGCCAGCGGCCAGCGCGTTCAGTTCGGCCGACTGGTAGCGCAGCAGTTGCACCACCGGCAAGGCCAGCAGCGTGGCGCCGACCAGGCTCAGCGCGGCCAGGTTGCGCCGCAACCGCAGCGGCAGGCGGGCATGCTGTTCGTCGGCCAGGCTGGCCGCGGACGGTGTTTGCAGTTTCGACGGCAGCTCGGGCATGGACAGTCAACAACAGGGAAGCCCCGGCCGCGGGTTGCGGCGAACGGGTCGCTCTGTTGGGCCTATCGGCGGCTGGCGGCGGCGCTTGAGTCGCGGCTGAGGCGGGCGTGCCACCGCTGCGCCGGCCGGGCCTTCAAACCGTCAACATTCGACGATGTTGACGGCCAGCCCGCCGCGCGACGTTTCCTTGTACTTGCTCATCATGTCGGCGCCGGTTTCGCGCATGGTCTTGATGACCTGGTCGAGGCTGACGAAGTGCGTGCCGTCGCCCCGCAGCGCCATGCGCGCGGCGTTGATGGCCTTCACGCTGGCGATGGCGTTGCGTTCGATGCACGGGATCTGCACCAGTCCGCCGACCGGGTCGCAGGTCAGCCCCAAATGGTGTTCCATGCCGATCTCGGCGGCGTTCTCCGCCTGTTCGGGCGTGCCGCCCATCACCGCGCAAAGGGCGCCGGCGGCCATGCTGCAGGCCACGCCGACTTCGCCCTGGCAGCCGACTTCCGCGCCGCTGATGCTGGCGTTTTCTTTGTACAGGATGCCGATGGCGGCGGCGGTCAGCAGGAAGTCGATGACGCCGGTGTCCGACGCACCCGGGTAGAAGCGCGTGTAGTAGTGCAGCACCGCCGGCACGATGCCAGCGGCGCCGTTGGTGGGCGCGGTGACGACGCGGCCGCCAGCGGCGTTTTCTTCGTTGACGGCCAGCGCGTACAGGTTGACCCAGTCCAGCACCTGCAGCGGGTCACTCAGCGCCTGATCCCACTGGGCGGACAGTGCTTCATGCAGGGGCTTGGCTCGGCGCTTGACCTTGAAGCCGCCTGGCAACACGCCTTCGGTGGCGCAGCCGCGAAGGACGCAATCCTGCATCACGCGCCAGATTTTCAACAGGCCGGCGTCGATCTCGGCGTCGGTTCGCCAATGGTTTTCATTGCGGCGCATCACGATGGCGATGGAGCCACCGACTTCGCGGGCGCGCACCAGCAATTCGTCGCCGCTGTGAAAGGGGTGGGGCAGGGCCGTGTTGTCCGGCGCGATGACCTTCTGTCGCGTACCGTCGGCCAGCACTTCTTCGCTGACCACGAAGCCACCGCCCACCGAGTAGTACACGCGCTGTGCCAGCACGTCACCCGCCGCGTCGAAGGCCGTGAAGCGCATGCCGTTGGCGTGCA
>JBBQAI010000128.1:0-11815 GCA_038316205.1 Burkholderiales bacterium | reverse complement strand
GGGCGCTGGCCCGCGCGCCGGTCAGGCCCTGGTGCTGACCGCCAAGGCGCGCGCGCTGATGCAGGCCCGCCTGGCCGTCCCGCGCGAAGCCATCGGCGCCCTGTTGCTGCCCGTGTTGGCCCACCGCGTGCTGCGCAACTTCGAGGCCGAGGCCGACGGCGTGGCCATCGCCGACATCCTGGCCGCCTTGCGCGAACACGTCCGCGTGGACTGAGCGCGTCGATGCTGGGCACTGCGGCGCTGCGCGCGCAAACCGCCGACCTGGACCTCGTCATCCGCCATGTGCTTGCGGGGCTGGGCCACGGCATTCACGCCGGCCGTGAACGCGGCGCGGGGGTCGAATTCAGCGAGTACCGCGCTTACGCGCCGGGCGACGAATGGCGTCGCGTCGACTGGAAGCTGCTGGCCCGCGCCGACCGCTATTACGTGCGCGAAGCCGAGCGCGACAGCCATGTCGCGGTGTGGCTGCTGTGGGACGCCAGCGCCTCGATGGCCGAGCCCAGCCGCCGCCTGCCGGGCGTCGACAAGCTGTGGTTCGCGCGCACGGTGCTGGCCTGCATCGCGGCTCTCGCGCAGCGCCAGGGCGACGCTTTCGGGCTGGTCGTGGCGGGCGGTGACCGCATGGCTTACACGCCGGCCTCGCGCGGGCCGCGCCAGATGCACCGCGTGCTGGCCCAGCTGTCACGCGCGCAGGCCGGCGGCAGCTTGCCCGACGCCACCGCCGTGCGCGCCAGCCTGCACTTCGCGCGCTCGCCCAGCCTGGTCTTCGCGGTCAGCGACTTCCTGGAATGGCCGTCGCCCTTGTCTGAGGCTTTGCTGCGCCTGCGCGCGATGCACCACGACGTGCGTCTGCTGTGCCTGCAGACCGAAGCCGAGGCGACAGGTCGATTCGCTGTCGGCAGCGGCTACCGCGACCCCGAAGCGGCTGATGCGAATGGCGGTCTGCGCCGCTATGACGCCGCCGCCCGGGCACCCTACAGCGTGGCGCGCCGCGTGCATTTCGATGCCGTCGCCGCCGCTTGCCGGCAGCGCGACTTGCCCTTCCACATGGCGTCCATCGAAGACGCCGTGGGCACGGTGTTGCGCGCCTGGTTGCAACGGGCCGGGCGGGCGGGTCGGGCATGAGCAGCGCGCTCGCTCTGTGGTGGCTGGCGCTGCCGGTGCTGCTGTTGCCCATCTGGTGGCACCGCCAGAAGCGACAGCGCACGCAGGCCGAACCGCTGGCCACCGCACGCTTTTTGCCGGCCGCCGCGCCGCAGCAGTTGCCGATCTGGCGCTGGGCCGACCTGCTGCTGCTGGCGCTGCGCCTGTTGCTGCTTTTGGGCGTGATCGCCTGGCTGGCCGACGTGGCCGTGCCGATGCGCGGCGACACGGTTTTCGTGGGCGCGAAGGTGGACCCGGTCTGGGTCGATGCGCAAATTCTCGCGGCCGGCCTGCACGCCGCCACCCGCCAAGACTTGCCCGCTGCGGACCCCTGGGCTTGGTTGGCCGCGCACGAACGCGAATGGCAGCCCGGTGCGCGCCTGCTCATCGTCGCGACCGGTGACGCGGTGGCGATGCCCGCCCACGCGCCGGCGCTGGCCCATCGCGTCGATCTGCGGCTGCAGCCATTGGTGCAAGGTGTGCAGGCGGCTCAATCCGTGGCAGTCGTCGTGCCGGTGGAACACCACGTCGTGCTGGCCAGCACGCGTGAATCGGCCTGGCGCGCGCTGTTCACGGCCTTTGAAAGCGCCGGCCTTGGTCGCGATCGCTATGTGATGTCGACGGTGCCTGACTCACAAACTGAGCTGATCGTTTGGGACCGCCCCGGCGCGCCCGACGCGGCTTGGCGCGCGCCGCTGTGGTGGGCGGTGCAGCCGGCTGCCTTCACCGAACTGGCGCAGGCGCAGCGCGCGGGCGGCGTGCGTGTGGCGGACGGCGCGCGGGGGCGCATTTGGGCGCAAGACGCCTGGCCGCTGGACGCTGCCGACCCGCTGCCCGGCGCCCGTGCGCTCTTCGAAGACAGCCACGCGCTGCAGCGCGAGCCGCAGCTGTTTGCGGCGCCTTCGATGGCGTTGGTGCCTGGGCTCGCGGCGCCGCAGCAGACGCCCAGCGGCGTGGCCCATCCGTTGTTGGCGGCCGTATTGGCCGCGCTGTTCGCGCTGGAACGGCTGCTGGCGCACTGGCAGCGACGGCGGCGGCAGACGGCCGTAGGGCTGCCCACGCAGCCGGCTGACACGGCCAGCGCAGCGCCATGAACGTCGAGCCTGTCCGTCAGCCCGCACTGACTCTGCGGCAACGCCTGTGGCGCGCCGCGCTGTGGCGCCGCCTGCCGTGGTGGCTGGCGGCCGGGCTGCCCTGGCTGTTGCTGCTGCTGGTATTGCTGATATCGCCGCGCTGGCTGCCGGCCCTGCCCGGCTGGACCGTGGCACTGGGTCTGGCCTTGTGGGTGGTGGCGCTGGGCCTGGACGCCTGGCGTCTGCGCAACCGAATCGCCACCCAATGGCTGCGTTGGCTGGACGCGGCCGCGCCGGCGCTGGAAGACAGCAGCGCCTTGCTCGTGAAGGCCGTGTCGCCGCTGGCGCGCTTGCAGCAACAACGCTTGCTGGCGCGGCTGGACCGCGTGGTCGATGCGCCGCTGCTGCAAGAAATCGTGCGCACGCGGGCCGGCTTCGATCCGCGCGTGCTGGCCTTGAGCGTGGCGGCTGCCGCGGCTGTGGCTGCGGGCGCGCTGCTGGGCGCGCGCCCTGCTGCGCGGCCTGCCATCGACCCAGCCACGGCCGCGCTGCCCGCCGTGGTTGCAACAAGCGAATTGCGCCTGCAGGTGGCGCCACCGGTCTACACCGGTGTCGCTGCCTTCGACAGCGCGCCGCGCGAACTGCAGGTGCCCGAGCAAAGCCGCGTTCGCTGGTGTGTGCAGGCGCGAAGCGGCGCCGCTGCTGCAACAGCATCCGCAACAGCATCCGCATTCGCTGCGACACCCATCGCAACTACCACCGCGACACCCACCGCGACACCGACACCGACTGCGACACCGACTGCGACACCGACTGCGACACCCACCGCAAGCACCCTTGGGGCAGCTGACGGCACCATCGAACTCAGCGACGGCACCCACCTGCCGCTGGTGGCGGGTTGCGCCACCTGGCTGGCCAGCGAGTCGGTGCTGTGGCGCTGGCGCGGCACGCGCTACGCGCTGCGCGTGCTGCCCGACGCGGCGCCGCTGATCACCGTGCGCGCACCCGATGAATTGATCCGCACCTTGAGTCCCACGGAAACCTCGACGCGCATCGCCGTGACGGTGCGCGACGACTACCAGGTGGCGCGCGCCAGCCTGCACCTGACGCTGGCGCGCGGCAGCGGCGAGAACGTGCGCTTCAGCGATCGCGAACTGCCGTTGCCGCAAGGCCGCGACCCGCGCGTGCGCGACTGGGAGAAAACGTGGACGCTGAAGGCATTGGGCATGGAGCCCGGCGACGAGCTGTACTTCTTCGTGCGCGCCAGCGACAACGCCGAGCCGCGGCCCCACATCAGCACCTCACCCACCGTCACCCTGCGCCTGCCGGGGCCGCTGGCGGCGACTGAGGAGGCCTCGGCGCTGCCGATGCTGGTCAAGCCCGAGAACCTGCGCAGCCAGCGGCAAATCATCATCGACACCGAACAATTGCTGGCCGACATGAAGGCCAGCCTTCCCCTCAAACTTCGGCCGAAGCCGGCCGAAGTTCGCGCGCGCAGCGAAGGTATCGCCAACGAGCAGGCACAGCTGCGCCGCCGCTACGGCCAGTTTCTGGGTGAAGAATCCAGCCTCTTCGGCGACGCGGACGATCACGACCACGATCACGAAGGCGAGCACGGTGGTGCCAAGCCCGACCTGATCGCGCAATACGGCCACGTCCACGACCAGGCCGAGAACGCCACACTTTTCGACGAGGCCACGAAGAAGGTGCTGCGTCGGGCGCTGTCGGCGATGTGGGACGCCGAGAAGGCGCTGCGCGCCATCACGCCGCAGCCGGCGCTGCCTTTCGAGTACCGCGCGCTGGAAGCCATCAAGCAATTGCAGCAGGCCGATCGCATCTACCTCCACCGCACCGCATTCGTGCCGCCGCCGCTGAAGGAAGAAAAGCGCTTGACGGGTGACGTGGTGGGCGCACTCAGCTACCGCCGCGAGCAGGGCGCGATGTCCGAGGCCGTGCCCGCGCCGCTGCGCGAACTGGTGATGGCGCTGGCCGCTGACGCACCACCGCCGGCGCTGTGGAGCAACACCGCGCGCGCCTGGATACGCGAGCGCCTGCCCGCCGACGAAGACCGCCTGGCGGCCCAGCGCGCGGTGCAGGATGTGCAGGACGGCTGTGTGCCGTGCCGCGCCGCGCTGCGCGCCTGGCTGCGCAGCGGCATCACGGAAACCGTGCCGCGCCTGCAGGCGCAGAGCACGGGCGGCACGGCCTTTTCCAAGGCGCTGTCGCAGTCGAGTGCGCCATCACCAGCGCCATCGCCAGCGCCATCGCTGACACAGCGACGGGGGCCGCCGTGATGGACTTCGGCGCTCAGGGCGGGTTGATGGCGGTTTCGATGGCGGGTGGCGCGGCTTTGGTTGCGGCAGCGGTCATCGTTGTTGCCGGCTTGGTCAGCGCGCTGCTGGCCGCGCGCGCTCGGCGCGGCGTCGATGCTGCGCTGGTGGTCGTGGCGGCGGTCGCACTCGCGGTGTTGGTCAGCGATGTCTCCAGCCCGCGCAGCCCGGCGGGCACGGTGGTGGTGAACGGCGAGCTCACACCCGCGCAAGTGCGGGCCGCTGCGGCGCTGCGCCTGCAGGGCGACGGCCTGCGAGCGGCCGAGTGGCACGACCTGCCGACCCGCGCCTTGCAAATGTCAGCAGCTTCCGCACCCAGCGAACCGGCGGTGACGCTGGCCTTCCCGCGTCAACTGGCTCTGGGCCGCCCCTTCGAATTGACGCTGCTGCGCAGCCTGCCGCTGGCGCGCTGGCGGCTGCAACTACTGGACGAAAACGGCAAGCTGCTGGCCCAGGCTGCGGCCGACGCGGCTGGCAGCGCGGCCACCGTGCGCTGGCTGCCGCCGGTGGCCGAAGCGATGGTGCTTCAGGCCCGCGTGCTGGACGCCGAAGGCCGCGTGCTGGAACACGGGCCAGTGCCGCTGCAGGTACAGGCCGGCACGCCGCTGCAAGTGCAGGGACGCTTCGGCGCGCCGTCTTTTGACGTGCAGGCGCTGAACAGCTTGCTGGTGGGCAGTGACGCGCTGGTCGACAGTCAAACCACACTGGGCAAGACGGTGACGCGCACCGAGACGGCCCGTGCAGCCATTGACGCGCCCGACTTGCTGGTCATCGACGCTGCGTACTTCGAGCGAGCTGCCCCGCCTGCGCGCGCCGCCCTGCTGGCCCAGGTGGCGCAGGGCCTGCCGCTGCTGGTGCTGGCCGCCAACGCCAGCGACGCCGCGTTGTGGGCGCGCGAGCTGCAGTTGCCGCTGGTGGCGACCGAGGCCGACGTCACCCGCATGGTCGGTCAGGGCCCAGGTCCCGATGCCACTTTGGTGCTGCCCGTGACGGCGCTGGCACCCGCCGCCGGCGTCAACACCCGGCTGGGTCCGTGGACCGCGAATGACCGCGCAGCGCCCTGGCTGTGGATGCGCCCCTGGCAGTCCGGCCGCATCGCCTGGCTGGGCGTCAGTGACTGGCACCGCGCAGCCATCAGCGCGCCGCAGGCACTCGGCGTCTGGTGGCAGACGGTGCTGGACCAGACCGGCGTGCGCCGCGCGCAGGTCCTGGCCTGGGACTTTCCCGACGCGATGCCGCTGGCTGGTGAGCGCAGCCGCATTTGTGCCCGCGCTGCCGGTGGCGTGAGTGCCGAGATGGCGGTCGACTTGCTCGGCCTGAATCAGCGCCTGCACCTGCAGCATCGGCCCGACAACGCCGACGCCGCCTGTGCTGCCTTCTGGCCGCCGCAGGCCGGCTGGCAGCGTGTGCAAGGCCCCGATGCCAACACGCCGACCGCAGCTGTCTACGTCTACGCCGCCGACGAATGGCCGCAATGGCAGCGAGCGCTGCGCCGTGAGGCCAGCGCGCGTTACGCCGCGCGCGCCGTGCCGGTGTTGCAGCCCGTGCCCACGCCCTGGCCAGCCTGGCCCTGGGCGCTGGCATTCACAGCAGCCATGCTGGCCTTGTGGTGGCGTGAACGACGCTGAGGGCGCTGACTCAGAGCCCAAAGGTTCAAGCACATCGCTTAGGCTGCACGTCCAGCCAGTTTCTAGCCTCCTGCCCATCACCCACCTTCGCAACCGGAGCCCACCCATGCCCCAGCACCAGATCACCGGCACCTTCAGCGTCAGCATGCAACCGCAGCCCTGGCCCGAGGTGGACACGCCCGGCATCACGGCGGGCCGGGTGCTGCTCAGCAAGCAGTACCAGGGCGCCCTGCAGGCGTCAGCACAGGGGCAAATGCTCAGCGTGATGGGCAGCGTGCCGGGCTCGGCCGGCTATGTGGCCATCGAGGTCGTCACCGGCAGTCTGATGGGCAAGACGGGCAGCTTCGCGCTGCAGCACCGGGGTGTGATGGACCGTGGCGTGCCCGAACTCAGCGTTACCGTGGTGCCCGACTCGGCTACCGGCGAACTGGTCGGCTTGCGCGGGAAGCTGGACATACGCCGCGCCGACGGGCTGCACTTCTACGACTTCGACTTCACACTGCCTTGACGCCATGCACGCCTGGGCCTGCGCCGCCGCAGCAACGGCGGTGCGACGGTCAAGTCGGCAGCGCGATGCGAAAACGCAGACCCGGTTTGTTGCCCCAGACCTCGCCCTTGTCGAAACGCTCGATCAGCGCGCCGCCGTTGGCCAGAATGACTTTCTGCGACGGCGTGTTTTCGGGGTCGGTGGTGATGTCCACCCAGGGCAAGCTTTCAGCGCGCGCCAGCGGCAGCAGCAGACCCAGCGCCCGCGTTGCGTAGCCGCGCTGCCGCTTCCACGGCACGACCGAATAGCCGATGTGGCCCAGCACATGAGGCGGCAGATCGGCCGTGCCTTTGAGCCAGCGCAGGTTGATGCTGCCGGCAAAGCCATCGGCGTCCCACATCCAGCGCACGCGGCCCGGTATGCGGGCCTTCGTCGTGCCGTCGGGCGCTTTCCAGGCTGGGCCCAGCGCGTCGGGGTCGTCCACCAGCGCGAAGGGGCTGGCCGGCTCGGCAGCGATCTGGGCCAACGCTTCCAAAGCGGCCTCGGCGCCGCGGGTGGTGTCGGGCGACCAGCCCTGCTGTAAAGCTGCGACGTAGCTGGCCAGGTGCTCGGGTGTCGGGCGGACCAGTTCCATCGCGGCCAATTTCTGCTTCAGCGTGTCAGGGCGCCGACTGGTAGTTCACCGGCAGCCAGTGGTAGCCCTTGCCCTCGGCGCGCAACTGGCCGATGCCGGGGAAGGACACGTGGGCGATGGCGACGAAGTAGCCTTGCTTGGCGGCCTCAGCGTAAGCCTTGGCGCGGGCAGGCACGGCGGCCTTGCTGTCGGTGTCAAACGCGATGGCGATGGACGGATTGGCGAACTGCACCGCCGCGACGTGCATCACGTCGCCCCAGAACACGATGCGGCTGCCCTGACTTTCGGCCACGTAGAAGCTGTGGCCGGGCGTGTGGCCCGGGGCCGGCATGGCGCGCACGCCGGGCACCACGTCAGTGGCACCGTCGAAAGGTTTCAGTTTGCCCGCCGCCACATAGGGCGCCAGCGAGGCCATCGCGCCCTGGAAAAAGCCCTTCCCATCGGCCGGTGCCTTGTCCATGTTGTCTTTGTTGAGCCAGTAGCTGCCTTCGCGCATGTCGGCATGCACTGTGGCATTCGGGAACACCATCTTGCCGTCGGCGACCAGGCCACCGACGTGGTCGGGGTGCATGTGGGTGATGCAGATTTCATCGACCTGCTCGGGCGTGTAACCGGCGGCCTTCAGGTTGGCGACCAGCTTGCCCAGCGTGGGGCCGAAGAGGCCGGCTGCGCCCGCATCGACCAGCACCAGCTTGCTGCCGGTGTTGATCAGGTAGCCGTTCACCGAGGTCTCGACCGGCGCCTTCAGGTAAGACCGCGCCAGCAGGCCGTTGACGACCTCGGGCTTGGCGCCGGTCAGCAGCTTGTCCATCGGCAAAGACACCGTGCCGTCGGACAGGGCGGTGATCTCGAACGCACCAATCTTCATGCGGTACCAGCCCGGCGCCTGGCTCTTGGCCATGGGTGCTTCAGCGTGGGCTGCATGCCAGGGCAGGGCAGTGGTGACGGCGATGGCTGCGACGGCCAAGGCGATGATCAGCGGGCGACGGGTGGTGGTCATGTGGGTGCTCCTAGGGGGCTGGTTTGTTCGGTCAGTTGGCGGTCAGCACCGTGCGCAAAAAAGTCTGCAGGTGCTGGACTTCTTCGATGCACACCGAATGCTCCATCGGGTACTCGTGCCATTCCACCGGCTGGCCCAGGTTCAGCAACTGGTCGCGCGTGGCCGTGGCGCGGGGCAGGGCGATGACGCCGTCGCTGCGGCCGTGGGCCTGGAAGACGGGGGTGTCGGCGTTGGCCGTGTTGCGTTCGGTGGCCAGGGTGTCGGCCAGCGGCATGTAGCCCGACATCGCCACCAGCCCGGCCAGCCGCTCGCGGTAGCGCAAGCCGGCGCCCAGCGCGATCGCGCAGCCCTGCGAAAAGCCGCCCAGCACGATGCGGTGCGCCGGCACGCCACGCGCCACTTCGGCATCCAAAAGGGCATGCACCCGCGCGAAGGCATCGCGCAGCCCGGCTTCGTCTTCGCGGCGCACCAAGTCCATGTTCAGGATGTCGTACCAGGCGCGCATCTGGTTGCCGCCGTTGATGGTCACCGGCCGTACCGGCGCGCGCGGGAAGACCCAGCGCACGGGGCCCACCGCATCCAGCTTCAACTCGTCGGCGAAGGACATGAAGTCGGTGCCATCGGCACCCAGACCGTGCAGGATGATGATGGTGGCCTGGGGCGCATCACCGGGGTTCACCTCGAAGGTCTGCAGACTCATGCGTCGCTCCCGCCGCCGTAGTTCAGGCCCATCGCCGAGCGCACATCTTTCATCGTCTGGCGGGCCACGGTGCGCGCGCGCTCGGTGCCCATCTCGACAATCCAGTGAACCTGCTTCGGGTTGCTCAGGTAGCTCTCGGCGCGTTCGCGCCAGGGCTGTTGTTCCTGGATGATGGCGTCGATCACGGGCTGCTTGCAGTCCAGGCAGCCGATCCCGGCCGTCGTGCAGCCTTGCTGCACCCAGGCTTGGGTGCTCGTGTCGCTGTAAACCTTGTGAAACTGCCAGACCGGGCATTTCTCGGGGTCACCCGGGTCGGTGCGGCGGGCGCGTGCCGGGTCGGTTTTCATGCCGCGCACTTTGCTCGTTACGGCGGCGGGCTCGTCGCGCATCAGGATGGCGTTGCCGTAGCTCTTGCTCATCTTGGCGCCGTCGGTGCCAGGCAGGCGCAGCACCTCGGTGTGCAGGGCCTGCGGCTCGGTCAAGATGGTCTTCCCGGCGCCTTTCAAGTGGCCCAGCAGCAGCTCGGTCTCGTCGTTCGTCCAGCCTGCTGCAGTCGCCGCAGCTTTCTTCACCATGCCTTCGCCCTTGGCCTGCCCCTCGGCGCTGCCGGTTTCGCCAAAGGCCTTGCGTTGCTTCTCGAAATAGCGTGCGTCGTCTTTGCCCATCTTCAACAGCGCGGCCGCTATGCGCGTTTGAGCATCACCAGCCCGGCCGTAGAGGTTGTTGAAGCGGCGCGCCACCTCACGCGTCAATTCGACGTGCGAAGACTGGTCTTCGCCGACGGGCACGAAGTTGGCCTTGTAGATCAGGATGTCGGCTGCCTGCAGCAGCGGGTAGCCCAGGAAGCCGTAGGTCGCCAGATCGCGGTCCTTCAGCTTGTCGATCTGGTCTTTGTAGGTCGGCACGCGTTCCAGCCAGCCGAGTGGCGTGCCCATCGCCAGCAGCGTGAAGAGCTCGGCGTGTTCGGGCAGGCGGCTCTGCAGAAAGATGGTGCAGGCCTCGGGGTCCAGGCCGGCGGCGATCCAGTCGATCACCATGTCGTAGACATAGCGCTCCATCACCTCGCGCTCTTCGTAGTGCGTGGTCAGCGCGTGCCAGTCGGCGACAAAGAAGAAGCACTCGTATTCGCGCTGCAGGCGCACCCAGTTTTTCAGGGCGCCGTGGTAGTGGCCAAGGTGCATGGCGCCGGTAGGGCGCATGCCGGAGAGGACGCGGGATCGCAGGGTCATGCTGGGGTGACTTCGTTCAAAAAGGCGGCCCTGATTCTCTCAGGTCACCGGTCTATACACTCGCGGCCGCCATGAAGCGCATCGTCATCCTCATTTCCGGCCGTGGCTCCAACATGGAAGCCATCGTGCGCTGCTGCGCCGAACAGGGCTGGCAAGCGCAGGTGGTGGCCGTCATCGCGAATCGCCCGACAGCCGCTGGGCTCGCCTATGCTGAGCAGGAGGGGATCGCAACGGCCGTGGTCGACCACAAGGCCCACGCCGAACGCGCAGCTTTCGACGCCGAACTGACCCGCACCATCGACAGCTTTGCGCCCGACCTGCTGGTGCTGGCCGGGTTCATGCGCATCCTGGGTGCCGATTTCGTGCAGCGCTACGCCGGCCGCATGCTGAACATCCATCCGTCGCTGCTGCCGGCCTTCCCGGGCCTACACACCCATCAGCGCGCGCTGGCAGTCGGCTGCAAGGCGGTCGGTGCGACGGTGCACTTCGTCACCCCCGAACTCGACCACGGCCCGATCGTGATGCAAAGCGTGGTGCCGGTTCGCGTTGGCGATGACGCGGCCGCGCTGCAGGCCCGCGTGCTGGCCACCGAACACACTATTTATCCGCTGGCCGTGCGCTGGTTCATCGAAGACAAGCTGCGCGTTGTAGCCGGCCTTGTCACGCAAACGGACGGCGCGTCCCAGGTACTGCTCTAAACCATGACCCCCATCGTCCTGCTTGACCTCAGCACCGAACTGCTGCGCCATGTTCTGAAGCTGGAACACCCGGCCGACATGGTGGTGTCCAACTTCCTGCGCCAACACAAGGCGCTGGGTTCCCGCGAACGCCACACCCTGGCCGAGACGGCATACACCGTGCTGCGCCAGCGTTTGCTCTTCGCGCACCTGGCGCAAAGCGGCAGCGGCCCGCTGGAACGCCGCCTGGCGCTGCTGGCCTGGCAGGGCAGCGAGTCCTTCCTGAAGGCCGCCACCAACCCCGACGAGCAGGCTTGGCTGGCCAAGATGGCGGCCATCGACCGCAGCACGCTGCCCGAGAAACTGCGCCACAACCTGCCCGACTGGCTGGCCACGCCGCTGCAGGAAACCCTGGGTGACGGTTTCTGGCCGTTGGTCGAGGCGCTGGCTGTGCAGGCCCCGCTGGACCTGCGCGTCAACACCGTCAAGGCCAAGCGCGAGGACGTGCTGAAGGTGCTGGTGGCGGCCGGCTACACGGTCGAGGTCACGCCCTTTTCGCCTTGGGGCCTGCGCGTGCAGGGCAAGCCGGCGCTGAACAAGCTGGACGCGTTCACGCGCGGCGAGGTCGAGGTGCAGGACGAAGGCAGCCAGTTGCTGGCCCTGCTGACCGACGCCAAGCGCGGCGAGATGGTCGTGGATTTCTGTGCGGGTGCCGGCGGCAAGACGCTGGCGCTGGGGGCGTCGATGCGCAACACCGGGCGGCTGTACGCCTTCGACGTGTCCGGCCACCGCCTGGACGCGCTGAAGCCGCGCATGGCGCGCAGCGGGCTGTCCAAGGTGCACCCGGCGCAGATCGCCCACGAGCGTGACGAACGGGTCAAGCGCCTGTCCGGCAAGATCGACCGCGTGCTGGT
>JBBQAI010000181.1:0-5703 GCA_038316205.1 Burkholderiales bacterium | reverse complement strand
CGAAATGCAATCTGAACTGCTGACAACTGATGAGTTGTCTGCGCGCATCAAGTACGACGTGCGCACGATCCGGGAGCGCTTGAAGGACAGCGTTCTGCTCGAAGGCGTGCACTACATCCGCCCCTTTGGCGGACGCAAGATCCTCTTTGTCTGGGACCGCATCGCGGAAGACATGACAAAGGCCTCGGTAGCGTCGCTGGCTGCAATCCCGATGGCTAACGGAGGTGTGCTCCATGGGTAGTGTTCGTCAACTCAGTAGGCGGGGAACGCTCTTCCTCGACTTTCGGCACCTTGGCCAGCGTTGCAGGGAGTACACCGCTCTCCCCGACACGCCTGTCAACCGCAAGCGCCTGGAAAAGGCACTCGCCAAGATCGAGGCCGACATCGCCGCCGGCACCTTCGACTACGCAGCTACTTTCCCCGGCAGCCGAAACATCCCGGCAGGTGAACCGAAGCCCGCACCCGCGGCATCACCCGGCACCCTCGCGTTGCCCACGTCGGCGGCTGCCGCTGCAGCATCCGCCGCCGCCAGCCCCACCCCGTCCTTCAAGGCCTTCACCGCCACCTGGCTGTCCGAGCACCAGATCGAATGGCGTCGCTCCCACATCAAGGTGCTAAAGTGCACTCTGGACGGCCATCTGCTGCCGCATTTTGGTGACAAGCCGGTCGGCGCCATCACCAAGGCCGACCTCATGGCCTTCCGCGCCAAGCTGGGCGAGTTGCCGGGCCGTACCGGTGCCAAGCTCAGCAACAAGCGAATCAACGGCATCCTGGCGCCCCTGAAGCAGATCCTGGCCGAGGCGGCTGACCGGCACGGCTTTGTGTCGCCCGGCATCAACGTCAAGCCGCTGCGGCTGCGCAAGACCGACGTCGAGCCGTTCACGCTGGAGCAGGTGCAGCAGATGCTGGCCACCGTGCGGGTGGACGGGCGCAACTACTTCACCGTACGTTTCTTCACCGGCATGCGCACCGGCGAGGCCCATGGCCTGAAGTGGAAGTACGTCGACTTCAACAAGCGCCTGATCCTCGTCCGCGAGACCTTCGTGCTGGGGGAAGATGAGTACACCAAGACCGACAGCTCGCAGCGCGACATCCAGATGTCGCAGGTTGTCTTCGAAGCGCTGCAGGCCCAGCACGGGGCCACCGGCAAGCTCAGCGACTACGTCTTTTGCAACAAGGAAGGCAAGCCGCTGGACAACGACAACTTCGGCAGTCGGGTCTGGTATCCGCTGCTGCGGCACCTGGGCCTGAAGAAGCGAAGGCCGTACCAGATGCGGCACACCGCGGCCACCCTGTGGCTGGCGTCGGGCGAGGCGCCGGAGTGGATCGCGAGGCAACTTGGCCACAGCAGCACCGAGATGCTGTTCCGCGTCTACAGCCGCTACGTACCGAACCTGACCCGGCAGGACGGGTCGGCCATCGACCGGTTGCTGGCGACGCGCTTTGCCACCACCAACGCCGGGCCTGCGCCACTGCCCTCCACTGGCGCCAGTGCGCAGGGGCCTGCGCCTGCCTTGGCCTCAGCCCCGGCGCTGACCACGATGGAGGCACAACCGTGAGCAGCCTTCCCTACCAACCTGCCGGCGTGCAAAGCTTTGCGGTGCAGGTGCGACTGGCGCGCGGCCTTGCGCCGGCCCTGGAGGCGGCGTTTCAGCGGCGGGTGGAAGCCTGGCTGGCAGACCGTGACCTGCACATGGAAGGCGGCCAGACGTCCTTCGGCGTGGTGGCCGAGCGCGAGCTATCGCCCAACGACCAGGCGGACGTGCTGCTCGTGCTGCTGGACGATCCCGCTGTGCGCCACGCGAGAGTCGGGCCGCTCATTGGCGACCGCGACGACCTGTCCCTGGAGGTGACCGGCCTGATCTGGGTCGAGGCCAGCCAGCCCGACCCGCTGGTCGATGCTGCCAGGCTGCTCTACGATGCCAGTCGCCTGAGCGGCGCCGAGTTCCTCAAGGCGCTGGGCGGCTACGTCTACCGGACCGAAGAGCACCCGGGAGCGATGGCATGACGCCATTGGGAACCCCTGACGGTCAGGCCGGCGCGGAACCCGCTGCCGTATACCTGCTGCAACGGCACGACGGGCAGCGCTTCAAGATTGGCTGGGCGGTCGAGCCGATGATGCGGGTCAAGCGCCTGCCTGAGTTCATGGCGGATGAACTGGACTTGCAGGCGTCACACGCGGCCTGGCTGCCCAGCCCGCTGCGCGCCAGGCAGATCGAACGTTCGCTGCACCGCGGATTGGCGATGCAGCGCGCCGCGCCGCCGCACCAGTTGGACGGCCACACCGAGTGGTTCATGCCAGCAGCTCTGCGGACGGCGATGCGCATGATCCGCCAAATGCCGGCAGGGGGCGTGGCCAGCCTGCCGCCGGCCTTGGTGCCGTTCGACGCTGCGCCGCTGCCCTTGCTTGATGCGGCTCCGCCTGATGCCGACAGCGCTGTCATCGTCAGCGCCCAGGACGTTTTGTGGGCGGTGGAAGACCTGCTGCTGCGCGCCTGTGCGCTGAACCCAGTGCACGTGGAAGGGCAGGGCGAGTACCGGTCGATCCGGTTGAAGGATGTCCGCGGCCCACGCGCCCGTCTGGGCGACGCGATGCGCTGGGCGCTGCTCGACCTTGATACGTACCGATGGGCTGTCAGTGGCCGCAGCGGATCGTTCGTGCAGCTCATGCAGTACGAGGGCTACGACCTTCTGCTGCAGATGACGCCGACCCGCACGGTGCGCCGCTGGGCCGATGGAGCCCTGACCTGGCAGGTGCTGGCCTTGCTGGAGCGGTTGCGCGGCGTGGCCGCGTACAGGAACTCAGCCAGCAGCCTTGCGGGGTGTCGGTCGTGAACGCGCTGAGGACTTTGAACTTGCCTTGCTCCCGGCATCGTCTTCAAACAGTGCGGTCACCGGCACGCGCAGGCTACCCGCGAGCGCGTGAATCATGGTCAGGGTTGGGTTGGCATTGCCTGTCTCGATGCGGCTCATATAGGTGCGGAACAGGCCGCAACGGTGGGCCAGATCCTCCTGCGTCAACTCCGCCGCCAGCCTGAGCTGGCGGACCCGGCTCCCAAACCTGACCTGGACGCGTTCCTGCACGTAACGACTGTCCGGTATGTACACACACTAATTCAAACATTAGAGCCACATCGACGTGGCTCGTGGGAAATCTCATGAAAACAATTCAGTTCAATTGCGGCGGCATCAGTGCCCCGCTGCTGGCCGTTGCACGGACCTTCGCGCTGGCCGGGGTGATGGCCCTGTCGGCTTGCGGAGGTGGTGGCACCGATGCGCCTGCGGTGCCCATCGACACCCGCGAAACCTCGGTCACGGCAACCCAGTCCTTCCGCTGGACGGGAGGCGGCGTCGACGGCATCGCCCTGGGCGCGCTGACGGCCGCCACCGACGGCGGGCTTTGGGTGGCAGGCACCGAAGGCGGGCTTTTCGGGCGGCCGTTTCTGCGCAAGTTCGAAGGAGCGGGCGCCAACCCTTGCGGCGCGGAAAGCAGCCGCTTCCTGTCCGAGATCTCGGGCCGATTCGAACGCCGGCAGGGAGTCATGGCGATGAGCTCCGTGCGAGCCGGCGCGTTCTACCTAGCCTTCCAGGGCCCGGCGAGCGTGATCGTGGCGCGGTATCTGGAAGCCACCTGCTCAATCGACCCTGGCTTCGGGGACCGGGGCGTGGCGGTGTTTCCCATTCCTGGCCTGCTATTCCCCAACGGCGTGGCCCTGCAGCGGGATGCGTTCGACGGCGTCCTCGTGGCTGTGGCCTTTGTGGGTAGCTTCCACCTGCGGCGCCTGACGGCCCAGGGCGCCTGGGACACGAACTTCGGAAATCAGGGTGTGGCGGCCAACCCGAACGCCGACAGCTTCTGGCTCGGCGGGCTGGCCACCAGCCCCAACGGGGACATCCTGGTCAGCGGCAGCGTGTCCATTCCCTTCAACTTCCAGCCAGCGCTGATAAAGCTGGATGCGGCAGGGCGTGTGGTGAACAGCTTTGGGACCGCCGGCGTGCAACGGTACCCGGAGCTGAGCCTGGGCACGGGTGGCGCGGGCTCGATGGTGGTGGAGGCCGATCGCATCGTGTTTGGCGTCAACACGGCGGCCAGTGTGGTGCTCGACGACATCACCACCAACGACAGCGTGGTGGCAGCGGTTGACCTGAACACCGGCCGCCTACTGCCAAGCTTCGGCAATGGTGGCTTCCTGCGCTGGGACTGGGGTTACAACAACTCCAACATGGTCGGCGTCTGGCTGCCCAATGGACGCGGCGGCTACACGACCTGCGGCCATGTGATCAAGAGCTTTGTGCTCGGCCAACCTGCGGCCCTGGTGGACGTCACAGGCACCGGGCAATTCGACTTCACGGTTCCATTCGAGGGCCGGCGGTTGATCAACCAGACCAGCAGCGCGCAATGCGCTGGCATCGCGCGCCTGTCGGACGGGCGCCTGGCGGCGGCCATCAATGAAGTCGGCAGTGTCGTGGTGATGCTCTTCAACCGCTGAACACCCATCAACTACACGGAGGAAACCATGCCCCTGAACGCAAACCCATCGACCACCCGCCGCGCCGCCTGTCAAGCGCTGGCCCTCGGCATCGCCCTGTGTGCCGTCGCCGCCGCGTCGTCCGCCATGGCGCAGGCCGAGGCGCCGGCCACCCGGCTGCCGGCGGGCGCGATTCAATCCCAGGCCAACGGGCGGATCGAGCTCCGGGCCGATGCGCACTCACCGCTGTACGTGGAGTTCGACCGCAGCCCGACCCTGACAAAGGCGCTGGCAGGGGCGCTTGGGGCCAAGGGCCTGGGCATCACGGCCGACCGTGGCACAGCAAAGGCCACGCTGTCGATCCGTGGCGATTTAGTGCTGCTGGGCGGTCCCGTCTTCCACAAAGGCGTCAAGGTAGCGATGGGCGAGGCCACCGAGAAGGCGCTGGTGGCCGCTGCCGAGAATCGCACGATGACCTCCGGCGAGGCCACCCAGACCGTCACGACCGTGGCCCTGGAAGGCGCGGCCTACAAGTTCGCCGTCTCGCCGTTCTGGGGCGGCCTGGCGCTCAGTCGCATGGGGGAGGTGCTGGGCGACGCCACGGGCATGCGAGGGGCATTCAACAAGGCCTTGACGGGCGATCCGCGCGGCATCTGCCTGTCACGCTGTGACGAGTGGAACAGGGTCAAGCAGTCGGCCTATGCCTTCGTCACGTTCAGCGGGCCGGACGGCAAGCAGGAGATCCGCGTGCTGGCCACGGCCGTCAGCGACACACTCGCGCCTGAGGAGGTCGTGGTCGAGGCGCTTGCCAGGGCATTGTCGTCGATCGAGCTGGGTCCGGTATCGGCGCCAACAAACTGAGAGCTGGGGTGCCGGCGAGAATGCGGCCCACCCGCTCTCGCCGCTTTCCCACATGCGTCTGCTTCAGTACAAAGACCTCGATGTCCGCCGCGTGAAGGTCGCCTTCGACAAGGTCAAGGCCGCGATCGAAGCCGACGACTTCCGTTCGGCCGACATCAAGAAGCTCCACACTGGCCCCTATTACCGCGCCAAGCTGGACTACGCCAACCGCCTGTTGCTGCAGTTCGCGCGTGTCGAGCAAGAAGGCAAGGCAGAGATGGTCTGCCTGGCGCTGGAGGTGATCCAGAACCACGCCTACGAGAAGTCCCGCTTCCTGCGTGGCGCGGCCTTGGACGAAGCCAAGATCGAGCGCGAGCCCCCTGCCGACGCTACC